>JAQUVV010000029.1 GCA_028693195.1 Lachnospira sp. | reverse complement strand
TCAAGAGCTGGGCTGAAGAGATATTTTTCAAGATTGAATAAGCTTGAACGATTCTATAATGGTCAGAATAAAAATAAGAGTGATAGGAGATAATAATGGCATTTTTATTGGAGCTAAAGGAAAAAATTAAAGATTTTTACAATAAGTATGATGTATATGCAGTACCAGCAGGTAAGTTTATTATTGCGTTGATTTCATTCTTAATGTTGAATTTTAGTATTGGATACATGTCAAAGCTAAAGAATCCGTTGATTGCTGTGATTTTATCAGTGCTTTGTGCGTTTCTTCCGAATGGTGCAACCATTCTTTTATTATCAGTATATATTTTAGCGAATTTGTACGCAATATCAGCGGAGTTTGCAGTGATTGCATTATGTGTGATGCTGATTATGTATCTGTTATATTTCCGTTTTACACCAAAATCAGGATATATCCTGATTCTTACAACAATGCTTTGCTGGATGAGAATGCCTTATCTGATTCCAATTGCAGTAGGACTTTGCGCATCAGCTTTGTCAGTTATTCCAGTTGGATTTGGTGTGGCAATATTCTATATTATTAAGACAGCAAGCGAATATGAGACAGCAATTACGAATCAGTCTGTTTCAGATACAGTACAGCAGATTTCCTATATTGTTGAGAGCCTGGTCAGTGATAAGCAGATGCTTGTTGTGATTATCGCTCTTGCAGTAACAATTGCAGTGATTTACTTTGTGAGAAGATTGACTGTAGATAATGCATGGACATATGCAATTATTGCTGGAACAGCCATAGAATTCATTATTCTCGTTGTTGGTGAGATTGTGTTCAAAGCAAAGTTGAATATGATTTTGATGATTATTGGAGTTGTACTTGGCGCAGTGGTTGGTTATGTGTGTAGAATTCTATTCTTTGCAGTAGATTATAAGAGAACAGAGTATGTTCAATATGAAGATGATGAATATTATTACTATGTAAAGGCAGTGCCAAAGATTAATGTTGTGAATGCAGATGTGAAGGTCAAGCAGATTAATGCAAGAAAAACCAAAAAGACGGATAATATAGATGATGTACGTCGGTATCATTCAGAGAATGCAGCAACAGATGAAGAGGAATAATGACTACGTAGCATAGATGTAAAAGAGGTGAGTTTGTGACAACAATCAATAATTTTGTACAGAACTATTTGTCAAAGCTATATATTCCAAGAATGCAGTGGACCGATTTTATAGAGATTATTATTATTGCGGTTGTTCTTTATAATATTCTGGCTTGGATTATGAATACGAAGGCATGGGCATTGCTGAAAGGTATTGTCGTAGTGGCATTGTTTGCGGTTGTCGCATATATCCTCAACTTAAAGACGATTTTATGGATTGCAGGAAAAACCATAAGTGTAGGTGTAATCGCACTGGTAATTATCTTTCAGCCGGAATTACGCCGTGCTTTGGAACAGCTTGGACGAAAGAAGATTGTCGTTGGACTTCTTAATTTTGGCGATGGCAAGGGAAAAGACGAACGCTTCAGTGAAAAGACAGCTTCTGAGATTACGAAAGCAGCATTTGAGATGGGAGCAGTCCGTACTGGCGCATTAATGGTTATTGAGCAGGACATGGTTCTGGAAGAATATGTTAAGACAGGAATTCAGGTTGACGGGCTTGTGACCAGTCAGTTATTGATTAATATATTCGAACATAATACACCGCTTCATGATGGAGCTGTTATTATCAGAGGCAACAGGATTGTGTCAGCAACATGCTATCTTCCGTTATCAGATAATGTAGGCTTGAGCAAAGCGCTTGGCACAAGACATCGTGCAGGTGTTGGAATTAGTGAGGCAACAGACAGTCTGACTATTATTGTTTCCGAGGAGACAGGAAAGGTATCAGTTGCAGTAGGAGGAGAACTGATTCACGATATTGATGAAGAGTCTTTGAGAAGTAAGCTTGAATATATTCGCAGGAAAACAATCGACGTGAAGTCATTTAGATTGTGGAGAGGCAGGTTGAAGCATGAAAGAAAAGATATTTAAAAATTTCAGCTTGAAAGTCCTTTCAGTGGTGTGTGCGATTATTTTATGGACGATCATTGTAAATGTAAATGATCCTAATACAGGATATACATTCAGTAATGTGACTGTTCAGCTGATTAATACGGAAAGTCTGACAGATAATGGATATACTTATGAAATTGTAGATGGAGGCAAGATTTCTGTCTATGTAAGTGGACCGAAAAGTGTAGTGACAGATTTGAAAGCTAGTGATATAGTTGCCACGGCTGATTTGATTAAAGTAACAGCCTACACGGAGTATGTGGATATCAAGGTTCAGATTGTTAAGGATGGTCAGGCTCGTACGGATGTTGAGGCAATGCCAAAGACGTCTGCTGTACGATTGAATATTGAGAATCGAACCTCACAGACGTTTAATGTGAATATTGAGAATACAGGTGCGCTGGCAGATGGGTATTCGATTGTATCACAGAATGTATCGCCTAATACGGTTCGGATTACAGGAGCGTCCTCAGTCATTACAACGATTGATACGGTGAAAGCAGTCGTTGATGTGAATGGATTTTATGGTGATATCACACAGACGGTTCCATTAACGCTTGTGGATATTGATGGAAATGCATTGTCAATGGAAGGCTTAGAACTGTCGAAGACAGAGGTGGATTATTCGGCACAGATTCAACAGACGAAGAAGGTGCCTGTTAAGTACAATCTTTCTGGATCAGTGGCAGATGGATATAGTCTTGGTAATGTTCAGCTTAGTCAGGAAGAGGTTGTGCTTGCAGGAAATTCTAATTTATTAGATAGCATTCATGAAGTTCTGATTCCAGCAGATACTTTGAATGTTTCGGGATTAAAGGCAGATAAAACATTTACCGTTGAAATAGCAAAGCTCGTACCAGAAGGAGTGGTTCCGATATCGAATAAATCTGTTCTTGTAACAGTGAAGGTTTCCAACAGTTATGCAAAGGATATTAAGGTGGGAACATCTCAGATACAGTTCAGTAATCTGGGGGCATCATTGAAAGCAGTTCCAACGGAGACAGAATTAACAATTTCTGTGAAGGGAGATAAAACCCTTGTGGATGCATTAACGACATCAGATATTAAGATGGTTGTAGATGTAGCTGGACTTACGGAGGGAACACACAGTGTTACGGTTGCAGTTACACTTCCGACAGGATGTACGCTGAATGGGAATGTTACGGTGCAGATTACAATATCCAATGGTAATCAGACTACACAGGATACTCAGCAGACAACAGCCGCACAGTAGAATCCTAGAATTGGAGGAGAGAATATGGTCCAAGAGAAGATAACAATAACCAGCGCATTAGGTATTCATCTCAGACCAGCTGGAGCGATGTGCGATACAGCGATTAAGTATCAGTCACATATATATTTTGAATATGGAGCGGGAAAAACAGCCAATGCGAAGAGTGTGATTTCAATTCTTGCATCCAGTATGAAGTGTGGAGATGAAATTAATCTTATTGCAGAGGGGCCAGATGAAGAGGAGGCGCTCGTAGCAGTAGCAGCAGCTTTCCGTGAGGCTTTGGCTGATTCCTAGAAAATTGACAATGAGGATGATATGTTACTGTGAATGAGTGGCCAGTAGCGATAATATACTATCAATATAGCGCGTTGTAATCAATGAATGAAGGTTGATTTACAACGCGTTTTGTATTATAATTCACATAAATAAAGTCATCTACGAACTGGTTATGCAGAGGGCAGCCGGAGATGTACTGGAATAATGGAGGCTTATGAAGAGCATGGGATATATGGAGACATATCAGGCTTGGTGTGACAATCAGTATTTTGATGAAGCCACACGCGCAGAGTTAAAATCAATTGCAGGAAATGAAGCAGAAATTGAAGACAGATTTTATAGAGATCTGGAATTTGGTACAGGTGGATTACGTGGAGTTATTGGTAATGGTACCAACAGAATGAATATTTACACAGTAAGAAAGGCAACACAGGGACTTGCAAACTTTATTAAGAAAGAGAATGCAGCAGACAGAGGGGTTGCAATCGCATATGATTCTAGAAGAATGTCACCTGAATTTGCAGATGAAGCAGCTTTATGTTTGGCAGCGAATGGAATTAAGGCATATATCTTCCCTACTTTAAGACCAACGCCAGAATTGTCATTTGCATTAAGAGAATTAAACTGCATCGCTGGTATTGTTGTAACTGCAAGTCATAATCCACCTGAATATAATGGATACAAGGTATATTGGGAGGATGGTGCACAGATTACAGCACCTAAGGACAAGCAGATTATCACAGAGGTACAGGCTGTAACAGATTATAATACTGTAAAGACGATGGAGAAGGATGAGGCAGAGGCTTGTGGTCTTTATAATGTCATTGGATATGATATGGATGATAAGTATATTGCAGCATTGAAGAAGATGAGTATTAATGGAGATATTATTAAGCAGGTTGCTGAGGATATCAAGATTGTATATACACCTTTCCATGGAACAGGGAATGTTCCAGTTCGCAGAATTCTTAAGGAACTTGGATTCAAGCATGTATATATCGTAAAAGAACAGGAGAAACCAGATCCAGACTTTACTACATTAGATTATCCAAATCCAGAAGATCCGAAAGCATTTACATTGGCTTTAAAGCTGGCTAAGGAGAAGGATGCAGATATTATTCTTGCAACAGATCCAGATGCAGATCGTCTTGGTGTATATTCTAAGGATACGAAGACAGGAGAGTACCAGTCATTTACAGGAAATATGTCTGGTATGCTGATTGCGGAATATCTTCTTTCACAGAGAAAAGAAAAGAATATGATTCATCCAAATGGCGCATTTGTAAAGACAATTGTTTCTACGAATATGGCTGATGCAATTGCAAAGGAATATAATGTAAAGCTTATTGAAGTATTAACAGGTTTCAAGTTTATTGGAGAACAGATTAAGTTCTTTGAAGAGCAGGGTACATATGAATATGAATTCGGCTTTGAAGAGAGCTACGGCTGTCTTGTTGGAACACATGCAAGAGATAAGGATGCTATTGTAGCAGTTATGGCACTTTGCGAAGCTGCAGCATTCTATAAGTCTAAGGGATTAACTCTTTGGGATCAGATGATTAATATTTTCGAGAAATACGGATATTATAAAGAGGGACAGAAGGCAATTACCATGAAGGGCGCAGAGGGCGCTGCTCAGATTGCACAGATGATGGATGATTTGAGAAAGAACCCACCAAAGAAGTTCGGTGCATGGGATGTTGTTGAATTCCGTGATTATAAGATTGATGAGGCTACAGTGATTGCAACAGGTAAGAAGAAGTCTACTGGACTTCCATCATCGAATGTACTTTACTTCGATTTGACAGATAACGCTTGGTGCTGCGCAAGACCTTCGGGTACAGAACCTAAGATTAAGTTCTATATGGGCGTGAAGGGAACCAATCTTCCAGATGCAGATGCGAAGCTGGAGGAACTCACCAAGGCGGTTATGGATGTAATTGGACAGTAAAAAGCTTACATTACAGTTCAGACTTTCTTAACAAGTAAAACACAATATGAACACATTTCGTGGCTATACTTCAAAGCATAAACGAAATGTGTTCATTTTTTTGAATACAGATTGGAGTATAAAATACGCAAATCATGTAAGGAGGTTTTATATATGTATAACGATAACAATGAATTTGAGAGACCGATTAGCAGACCAAGATTTGATCCGAAGACAGGAGAGAAGATAGTGTATGATGATCAGGCAGAGTCACAGAATGAAACTGCGACATATGAGCAAGGTGCACAGTCTCAAACCGATGCTTCATCAACATACAGATATTCAGGCCAGAATATTCCATTTGGAACAACAACGGGAAGCAATTATAGTTATGGAGCAACAGGGACGACGGGTACGAATTACAGCTATGGAGCCGCTGATACGATGGGCGGAACAGCTTATAGTACAGGAACTGCTGATATGACAGGAGCACAGGAAAAGGAAACCAAGAAGAAAAAGGAAAAGAAAGAGAAGAAGCCTGCGGGATTTGCAAAAAAGGCACTTCGATTTGTTGCAGGAGCAATTTTGTTTGGTGCCATTGCAGGTGGAACGATGTATGGGGCATATTACGCTGGATATAAGATCGCTCCAGTAAAGAATAATAATTATGAGATTGCAACAGTATCTTCATCATTGGCAGAGGCAACAGCAAATGCTGCTGATGTACAGGCAAATCTTTTACTCTCCAGTTCAACAATGAATGTAGAGGCGGTAGCTCAGGCAGCATTACCAGCCATGGTGGCATTATCTGGAACAACGACAGTAAGTTCTTCAAGTGGTGGATATAGTTTCGGCATAGGAGGTTCTCAGACCTATGAAGCAACAACAAGTGGCACAGGGATTATTGTAGGTAAGAATGATACAGAGCTCTTGATTCTGACCAATGCACATGTTATTGAGGATGTAAGCAACTTATCATGTTTGTTTGTTGATAATGAGTCAGTGAGCGCAACTGTAAAGGGTTCCAAGTCGGATCAGGATATCGCAGTTGTTGCAGTTAATCTTTCTGATATTAAGAGTTCAACATTGTCCTCTATTGCAATTGCAGAACTGGGAGATTCCAGCAGTGTTGTTCTTGGACAGGAAGTTGTAGCGATTGGTAATGCACTTGGTGAAGGTCAGTCTGTTACCAATGGTATTATCAGTGCAATGGATCGTTCTATTACGGTGAATAATGTAACATTTTCAGGTCTGATGATGACAAATGCAGCAATTAACTCAGGAAATAGTGGTGGCGCACTTCTGAATGCAGATGGAAAGGTCATTGCAATCAATTTTGCAAAGACCTCTACCACAGGTGTGGAAGGAATGGCATATTCTATTCCAGTATCAAATGTCAGCGATTTAATTAGTTCATTAATGACGAAAGAAACCAGAACGAAGGTCAGTGATAGTGAAGCTTCTTATCTTGGAGTATCTGGTGTAGATGTGACAGCATCAGTGGCAGCACAGTATGGATATCCACAGGGATTGATGTTGAACAATGTTGCATCTGGTTCAGCAGCAGAGAAAGCCGGACTTGCTAAGTATGATATTATTGTTGGATTTGATGACCAGACCATATCATCACTGACAGGTCTTCAGTCAACCATGCAGTATTATAAGGCTGGAGAAACAGTTAAGATTGATTATTACCATATTGAGGGTAATGAGTATGTATTAAAATCCACAGAAGTGACGTTAGGTAAGAAAAATTAATATTGGATGATCAGTTATTTATATGATTGCGAAAAGGGACTTGCAGCTTATTATGCTGTAAGTCCTTTATTTGCTTTGCAGGAAATTGCATTTCCTATAAAGCAAACTCTTTGTTCTATTACAAGAAAATGTGTTTTCTGTCATGTAAGAATACTATTGTGAGATTTCTATGTAAAGATGTTATCAGTAAAATAAATTGTTATAAACAACAGGATAACAGTATATAACAGTTGACAACAGATGAACACTGTTATATACTGTTTATATCTTAAGAGAACATTATCTGGTTAACAGAGAAAAATGGAGATTAGTATGCAGATTATAATCAATAATTCATCGATGAAGCCCATATACGAACAAATCGAATCACAGATTAAGGCAGAGATTTTGGCAGGGAAATTGCTAGAAGATACGGCTTTACCTTCTGTTCGTACATTGGCAAAGGATGTGAAAGTCAGTGCGTTGACAGTCAAGAAGGCATATGACACATTGGAGCAGGAAGGCTTGGTGGTCACAGTACCGGGAAAAGGAAGCTTTGTGGCACATGCTGGTATAAACTTGAGGGAAGAACAATTCCGCAAAGAGGTGGAAAGTGATATGGAGGCAGTGATTCGAAAGGGGAAAAGCTGTGGAATGAGCAGAGAGGATTTAAAGGAACTAATAGATATTATTATGATGGATACACCTTAATGATAATAGAAAGCGGTTAAGACATGATGGGTAAATGGGTAGAAAATGGTATGGGAAAGAATAGGGATAAGCTTGAATATCAAGCGGAAAGGAAGAAGTTATGATACTGAAAATCAAGGATTTGAAAAAAGATTATGGAGATTTTCATCTGAATTGGTCTATGGAATTGCAAGAAGGCATGGTAACAGGGATTATTGGAGCAAATGGTGCAGGGAAAAGCACATTGTTTAAGTCGGTATTGGACTTGATCCATATTGACGGAGGAAGCATAGAGATATTTGGAAAAACATGTGATAAGCTGACAATGAAAGATAAAGAAGATATTGGAGTGGTTCTTGCAGAAGGTGGGTTCAGTACGTATCTAACAATTGGTAAAATCATTCCAGTGATGAGAAATATGTATCATGCGTTTAATCAAGATGATTTTAAGAAGAAGTGTGAGCAGTTCCAGCTTCCGTTGGATAAGCAGATTAAAGATATGTCTACAGGAATGAGTGCAAAGCTGAATGTACTGCTTGCTATGAGCCATGGTGCAAAGCTACTGATTCTGGATGAGCCAACAGCAGGCTTGGATGTGCTGGCAAGAGGGGAATTGCTGGATATGATGAGGGAGTACATGGAACCAGGAAATCGTTCTATTTTAATCAGCTCTCACATTTCAAGTGATTTGGAAAATCTATGTGACGATTTGTATATGATTCATAAGGGGGAGCAAATTCTTCATGAGGATGCAGATACAGTGATGGATACATTTGGAATTTTGAAGATGACGGAAGACCAGTATCGTCAGGTGGACACCAAGAAGCTTTACTATGTAAAAAAAGAAGGATATGGCTACCACTGTATTACTAGAGATAAACAGTTTTTTATTGACAACTATCCACAGATTATATTAGAAAAGGGAAATATTGACGAAGTTCTCACAATTATTGAAAGGGGGAAGAGGGCATGAAAGGTTTGTTGGTGAAAGATTTTCAGCTATTACAGACAAATAAGATGACATTTCCAATCTTTATTATTATTGCGTTAGTGTTTCTGATATCAGGTGATCAAGAAGCAGGTTTTTTTGTGGTTCCCTATATTACAATGATTTTTGGTATTATGACGGTATCTACAGTTAGTTATGATGAAGTGGATCATAGTATCGCATACATTATGACACTCCCAGTGACAAGAAAAATATATGTGGTTGAAAAATATGTGTTGATGCTATTAGGAACAATAATAGGATGGGCGATATCCTTCGGCGCAGCATCAGTATTTGCAGTCGTAAGAGCTTATGAGCTTGATTGGGTACAGTGGATTGTGACAACATTGGTGATCATGGTCGTTATGTTCATGTTCCTTTGCGTGATGCTTCCAGTACAGTTAAAATTCGGAGCAACCAATAGCCGGATTGTGTTGATTGTGATTTTTGCAATCATTGCAATTGGTATCCTGGGGATTAAAAATCTAGTACCAGTTGGATATGTTGACAGTGCACACATGACGATTGTTTTGAATCGAATCATTAATTCTGTTACCATAGCAGGAGTTTGTGGGATATTTCTAGTAATTGCTGCTGTATTTTCTTTATTGTCTATGAAAATAAGTATGGGTATTATGAAGCAGAAGCAGTTTTAAATGATTGTAGAAGCGTTGTATCAGTCTATATTTGGTATGAAATGAATAAAAATGGCAAGGGCTATTTAAAATCATTTTTAAATAGCCCTTGCTTTTTGTATTATTATGGATTATATATAAGATATAAGGATAAATAATTAACAGGTGAGCTGATCAGGGAGGTGGTTATGTTGGGGTAGCAGAGAAATTTAAGATCTTATCAGATCCGATGAGAAGACAGATTCTAGAGATGTTAAAGATTGACAGGATGTCAGCAGGAGATATTGCAAATCAATTGGGAATTACCCCAGCAGCATTATCATATCACCTGAAACAGCTTAAGAGCGAAGATTTGATTATGGAGTATAAGCAGAAGAATTATATTTATTATGAATTAAATACTTCTGTCTTTGATGAGATTATCATGTGGTGTAAACAGTTTTCGGGTGTGGAGGAATAGGTTATGGAAAAAGAGCTGAATAAGGATAATACTAAAGAAGAGATTCAGGATAAACTAAATAAAAAGGAACGGAAAACATCAATAGAACATCGAATTTTTGTTCTTGGAATGATAACTGCCATTGCTTTTATTATTACAGCATTTGCAGTAAATTTTATGCCGGATACTGTGCCAATGCATTATAACATGCAGGGAGAAATTGATCGCTATGGTTCCAAGAATGAGAACTATCTATTCCCGGTAATGATAGCATTGTTTAATGTATTCTGGATTGTCATGATTGCTTTTTATAACAGAAAAGTCAATAAGGAAGCAGATGAAAAGAAGAAGGAAGAAGCAAAGAGCAATTCTAAGATCCTGTACTGGGCAGCAATAGGAACAAGCGTGCTGTTTACAGGGATGCAGTGTATCTTTTTAATGATGGATGTGAACAGCGCGGATAGTGTGAAGCCGGTGAACTTTGATATGGCAAATATGTTTATTACCGTTGCCATGGGGATTTTATTTATATTCCTCGGAAATATTATGCCAAAAACTAAGCTCAATGGACTGGTAGGATTACGAACGACCTGGAGTATGGCAAATGATACGACTTGGAGATTAAGTAACCGCTTTGGTGGAAAAGCCATGATTGTATGTGGAGTTGTCACTATATTTTGTGGATTTTTCTTTAAAGGAGTTACATCATCTTATGCAATGCTTGCAGTGCTGATGATCATGGTGATAGTATGTGTAATATATTCCTATAAAGTTTATCAGAAGTATGGAAAGCGGGACGAAAATCATTGACAGAAACATGTGAGCTGGTAGAATAGCAGATGAATTATCACTGGATAGATAGGTAATAAACAGTGATTAATAGATTCGTAGAATTAGTTTGAAAGAATAGGAAAGGAACTTTACTGTACTGGGGAATAGATATCGGCAGTAATAGAGGGATGATTGTATGGAGTATATATTAGAAAACGAGATTTTAAAGGTGACAGTTGCATCGAAGGGCTGCGAAATAATCTCGGTAATGAACAAAGAAATAGGAAAAGAGTATATGTGGTGTGGTAATCCAGACGCATGGAAGCGCCATGCACCAGTGTTGTTTCCATTGATCGGTAGATATAAGAATGATGAAAGCGTTCATGAAGGAGATACATATCATATGACACAGCATGGCTTTGCGAGAGATATGGAATTTTCATTGGTGGAACAGACTGCAACATCTATTAAAATGAAATTAGTTGAAAATGAAGAGACAAAAATGAAATATCCATTTAACTTTGATTTAATCCTTGGATATGAGCTGAATGAAAATGTTGTGAAAGCGACATATGAATTGAGGAATACAAATGCTTCAGATATGTACTTTAGTATTGGCGGACATCCAGCATTTGCAGCACCAGCAGGAAATAAGGGTGAGGCAGGCGATGATACAGCAGCGGGATGTGAATTGATCTTTGAGGATGAAAATGGTGCATATACAAACAGGATACAATATGGACTGTTAAGCAGTGAAGGTCTTTTACTGGATGATTTATATGATATGTCGTTATCTGAAGGAAAGACATTGATCACAGATGATTTCTTTGATAAGGATGCGTTGATTATTGAGAATGACCAGTGCCATAAAGTTTCACTTATGTACTATGGAAAGAAGTTCGTGACAGTTGAATTTGATGCACCTGTGTTTGGAATATGGTCGGCAGCAAAGAAGAATGTCCCTTTTGTGTGTATTGAACCATGGTACGGAAGAACGGATAGAGCATCTTTCAATGGAGAATTGAAGGATCGTGAATGGGGAAATACATTAAAAGCTGGAGAAGTATTTGATAAAGCTTATAGGATGATTTTTGCATAGTCATGCATGCGTAAGGATGAAGTATATATCATCGATTAATATAAAATAGGATGAATTGTCGGGAAGTACAGTCGGCAATTCATCCTATTTTATTATGATATTGTTATGAATGAGCTAATCAAATGAATTAGCATCCGAAACAGTTGCGGATAAATGTAAGTAAATCACAGTTTGATAAAAATCTAAAGCACATGGTGTAATCCTCCTTGTTCTTTTTTATTTGTCTTAGCTAAGGACAAATAGATTGTAACAATTCTGTAACATTTATTCCATAGTAGATAACTGGGAAAAATGGAAGATCTTGGAACAATAGCTTACTTGCGCTGATATAATACCATGACTTCTAGTTTACCATAGTTACCATTAATGCAGTAGGTTCCGACTTTGTCATAGAGCTTGTGATTAATGTAGTTACATGCATATTGGAAAACAAATTCATGTGTACCATCGTCAATGTACTGATTAAATGCATCGTTGACATAATTCTTTTTTTCCTTATAACTGGAGAGTGCATATGCGGTACTGTGCTGCTCTAAAACCATGTTGTAGTTGATAAAGTACTTGGTATCAGGAAGTGTATTTGTCATCAGATACAAGACACAGCTGTCTGAACGCGTCAGAAGCGTTTTGTCGGGACTGCTGTTAATGATATCAACAACCTCTTTTAAGCTGCCAGTACAGCCTTCTGCAACATTTGAAAATCCTTTTTCTGTCATAAAGCGCATATTGGCACTGAAACTAACTGGAAGCGCAATTAGAACACCGATATATAACACTCCAATCAATATCCGTCCGGTTCGAGAGCTTCGGTCAAGCATCAACTGTGCGTGTTGTACAGCATCATCGAGAGCAATAAAAGCGATTGTCAGGAATGGCATGTACATGCCAAAGTAGTAGATTCTTGTGGCAATTGCTGTGAAAATCAGAGATGCCAGACAGGAAACAATCAGCATATCAATTGGACGAATTACACTTTTCTTGGCGATGAGCACGAAAAGCACAATGAGTGCAACAAAGACAATGGGACTGATGTTGAACTTTGCGGGATCATATTGCAGACTTACGTCAAAAAGATAAATCTGAATGAAGGATTTCATAGATCCAGTCTTAATAAAATAAATAAGAGCAGGAATAAATCCTGCAGCAAATCCAGAAAGAAAAATTCCAAAACATCGAATGTAGTATTTCATAGTATGTTCTTTCAGTGCAGTAATAAGCAGTGTGAAGGCAAATGAAACTACAAAAATCATCATTGTGTACTTAATCATAAACAAAATCATGGTCAGGATACCAGTGATAAAAAATACCTGAAAACTAATGTCCTTTAATTGGTGAATGTAATAGTTTCTGATGAGCATATAAATCAACAGCATCAAGATAACTCTTCCGATTGTTTCGGATTGTCCTCCAAAGTGATAGAGATATCCAAAGGACTTGTCAGCTACATTAATAAATAGTGTGCAAAGAAAAGTATTTTTCTTGTTCTGGAAAATATGCATGGTCTGGTATGCTGTAAATACGAAAATTAGGTCCAGAATCAGTTCTACAACAAATGGGTGAATGAATTCCTTAATCATGTAGTAAAAGTAAAGATACAGACCCTTATGTTCGTAGATGTCGCGATACAGCACCTCTCCACGTAACATACGCTGAGCAACGGTTTTGTAGACGGTATTATCTGGCGCCATATTGAAAAAATACAGAGGTGAATCTCCATTAAAAAGCAATAGAAGCACGATGCTGGACAGAAATAGTGTTATGTATATTAAAATGTTTTGTTTCTTTTCATTTTTTATTGATTCCATGGTTGATTGATAATTCCTTCTTATAATGTGTTATTGATGTGCAGAATATGTTTGAGAAATAAAGCGTATAAAATCTCAAGGAATCTGGACATACGACTTTATTATAATACATTGACAGGATATATGAAAGGTCAAATTTGTTCACCACATTTTCACCAGATGTTCACGATTCAATCAATAAATTTTCACAAGGGAAAATGTATACTTTCTTCATTGCAAAATGAATGGAGGAAGATTATGTACATTATTCAAAATGCTTGGAAAAGCATTACTCGAAACAAAGCAAGAAATATTCTGATTGGAATTGTGGCACTGGTGATTGCAGTATCATCTTGTGTGGCGCTATCTATCAGACAGGCGGCAGAGACTGCAAAGAAAGATACCTTAGAGGGATTAACAATCACCGCACAGATTTCATTCGATCGGTCATCCCAGATGTCCAGTCAGATGGAAGATATGAAGAATAGCGGAACCTTTGATAAGAGCAGCTTCGACTTCTCCAAGATTGCAGGAGAGTCCCTGACATTGGATGATTACATGAAGTATACAGAGGCGCAATCCGATGGAGATTCCTATTACTACAACATGACCGCATCTCTGGATGGAACAGGAGATTTAGAAGCATACAACAGTACATCTTCGACCAGTTCAGATACATCCGCAACCAGTGAAACCAATAATGCACTTGCTGCACCTGGTGGGAGTAACAGCGGTATGGGTGGAAAAGGTGGAATGAGCTTCGCAGCACAGGGGGATTTTTCGCTGACAGGTTACTCTTCTTATGACAGCATGATGTCATTATTCGGACAGGATGGTACCTATTCCATTACAGATGGTGTGATGTTCGATGAAGATACATCAGAATTAACATGTGTCATTAGTGATGAGCTTGCAACCTATAACAATCTGGCTGTAGGGGATACCATGACACTGGCAAATCCGAACTATGAAGATGAAACCTATACATTTACAATATGTGGAATCTATACAAATGCATCATCAGACGCGGGAAATTCGGCATTCGCAATGTCTGATCCTGCCAATAATATTTACTTGAGCTACAATGCACTGAAAGCAGTTGTGGACGCATCAGAGACCGCAGGGAATACATCAGATGATACTGCGGTCAATCTGACCAGTGAGTTACAGTTTACCTATGTATTCTCAGAGAGTGCCCATTATGAGACATTTGCAGAAAAGGTATATGACCTGGGACTGGAAGATACATACACAGTATCCAGTCAGGATCTTGCATCTTACGAGAGCAGCCTGACACCATTAGAGACCTTAAGTACCATGGCAGTCTGGTTCTTCTTGATTGTACTGGGTATCGGTGGAGTCATTCTGATTGTGTTAAATATTTTTAATTTGAGAGAAAGAAAATATGAAGTTGGTGTTCTGACAGCCATTGGAATGAAGAAATCTAAGGTGGCAACACAGTTCGTATGTGAACTATTCTCGATTACATTTATTGCAATCATACTGGGAGCAGTGATTGGTGCAACCGTGTCAGTACCTGTTACCAATGTGCTTCTTGCAAATCAGGTGGAATCCGCGTCAGCGTCTACAGAGGAACTGAGTAACAACTTCGGTAAGGACATGTCTGGAATGGGCGGCGGCACTATGCCAGGAGGAACGTCAGGGTCAGGAATGACGGGAGGAAAGCAGCAGATTATGGGTGGAAGAGGAAACGCAGTGGCAGCAGGTCCGGTTTCTTATATTCAGTCTGTTTCCAGCGCAACGAATATTGTGGTTCTGCTAGAACTGCTGGGAGTAGGATTGATTCTGACCATTGTATCCAGTCTGGCCGCAATGATTACAATTATGCGATATGAGCCGCTGAAGATATTATCCAGCAGATCGTAATATGCATGGAAATCAAACAACCGAATTCAATTCAGAAATGATGATGCATAAACGATATCAAGAGGCAGCCATATAATAGGAGATTAGAATGAGTATATTAAAATTAGAGGATGTATGTTATAGATACGATGAGAGCAAGAAATATGTTTTAAAGGATATTAATTATGATTTTGAGGGTGGAAAGATCTATGCCATCATTGGAAAATCTGGAGCAGGTAAAACAACACTGCTGTCTATACTTTCCAGCTTGGTTACACCAACCTCAGGAAATATATACCTGAAGGGTGAGGATATCACGAAGATTGATAAGTATGAATTCCGAAGCAATTACGTGGGCGTTGTTTTTCAGAGCTTTAACCTATTGACACATTTGACGGCGCTGGAAAATGTCATGTTATCTATGGATATTTCCAAGAAGAAGTTCGACAACAAAAAAGAACGTGCGATGGAACTTTTAGAAAAAGTTGGGCTGGATGATTCAGAGGCAGAACGCCGTATATTAAAGCTTTCTGGTGGACAGCAGCAGAGAGTTGCTATCGCCAGAGCATTGGCTTATGACCCAGATATTATTCTGGCAGATGAGCCTACAGGAAACCTGGATGGAGAAACGCAGGAACAGATTCTTGATATATTCCGTATGCTTGCAGAGGAAGGAAAATGTGTCATCGTGGTAACACATTCCCCAGTGGTCGCGAAGTCGGCGGATGAAATCTATGAGCTAAAAAAACAGGCGAATTCCCCGAAAGAGGCAAAGGCAGGAGGAAAGACCTCCAGTGCACGTGACCGGAAGTTGAGAAATGTATAAACTGAGAAACATAAAGAAATAGAAATATAGGATGATTATTTTTGGCGTAGATATGTATGAAAATCATCAAAAATTTTCGAAAATAAATAACAAACCCCAGCCTAAAATGCATATGCATTCCAAACTGGGGTTTTGTGCGTTTCAATCCGCAATCTGCTTCCCAGTCCCGTCCATATGAAAGTTTTCTTTAATAATTAGCT
>JAQUVV010000028.1 GCA_028693195.1 Lachnospira sp. | reverse complement strand
AACAACGCCATTGCCTGTCTTGTTACTATTCAAACCATATCCATCAAGTATCATCAAAACTACTGGTTTCTTACGCATAAATAATTTCTCCTTCTCAAATGTTATTTCACTTGTAATGCCTATACGCACCTATTTGCTTCGTACGATTTAGACCATTAGCATAATAGCATATTTTTTAACAAAGATAAATAGTTGAATTGGTTTTTTATTGAATTTGCTTTACTGAATATGCAATTTCTTATAAATCAAATAAAGGTTCATCAAGAATTATTTCTCAATGAACCTTTTCGCACCTAAAAATCAATATATATTCTTATTAAATTTTATAAGTTCTATAAATCCTTATAATGTACAATCTGTGCAAATTCTGGTTTCAGACTTGCTCCTCCTACTAAACCACCATCAATATCTTCTTCTGAGAATAATTCCTTTGCGTTCCCAGCATTCACGCTTCCCCCATAAAGGATACGTATCTGATCTGCGACTTGATTTCCATAGATATTACGAATTGTTGCTCGAATTCCCTGACATACTTCTTGTGCCTGCGCAGATGACGCAACTCTGCCTGTACCAATTGCCCAGATTGGTTCATAAGCAATAATACAATGCATTGCCTGTTCTGGAGACACATGCATGAATGCACCTATAATCTGCTTCTTAATAAACTCTAAAGTAATCCCCTGTTCCCTCTGTTCTAAAGTTTCTCCACAGCAGATAATCGGTGTCAAATCATGTTCGATTGCTTTACGAACCTTCTTATTAATCATCTCATCTGTCTCTTTAAAATACTGTCTTCTCTCTGAATGTCCAATAATGATATAAGAAACTCCTGCTTCAACCAACATATTCGGTGAAATCTCTCCTGTATATGCTCCCTTCTCCTCATAGAACATATTCTCAGCACCTATCTGAATATCCGTTCCCGCCACAGTCTCCACTGCTGAAACGATATCAATTGCTGGAACACAGAAAACAACGTCTACATCACTCCCACTAACCATTGGCTTTAATTCCCCGAGCAGCTTCACAGTCTCCTTTGGTGACATATTCATCTTCCAGTTACCCGCAATCATCTTCTTGCGTACCATACATATCCCTCCTGCAAATCATTCTAGTACAAAATATATATTTAACTTATAGGAAAAAGTATAACACTTTTTGATATATATTGCCACATGAAAAGGATAAGAAAACATCATTTCTTAATTTTGTACAATGTATACAATGTGCACGCATATTATGAGTATATGAAAATCATTTCATATTCCTTGTGCCTAAATTTTTCATATTTTAAGCGTATATTTGATAGAGTACATTTGGACATTGGAATCCAATAAAACAAAAAACAGACATTCTTTTAAATTTTTCCAAAAGAATGTCTGTCCATATCATATGTCAGTTATATTAATTACTTGTCGTTTGCTGCAACAACACCTGGTAATTCCTTACCTTCAAGGAACTCTAATGATGCACCGCCACCTGTTGAAATGTGAGTCATCTTGTCGCCAAATCCAAGGTTATTAACAGCCGCTGCTGAATCACCACCACCGATGATTGTTGTAGCTCCTTCAAGATTAGCAAGTGCTTCTGCAACTACAATTGTACCCTTTGCGAAGTTATCGAATTCGAATACACCCATAGGTCCATTCCAAACAACTGTCTTAGCATCTGCTAAAGCATTCTTATAAAGCTCAGATGTCTTAGGTCCAATATCCATACCCATTTCATCATCTGCCTGATGTCCAGCTTCTACTGTGTGGAATGCAGTATCATTCTTGAATTCCTTTGTTACAACAGTATCAACAGGAATTAACATCTGAACGCCCTTTGCCTTAGCCTTATCCATCATTTCCTTAGCATAATCAAGATAATCATCTTCAACTAAAGACTGACCAACATTTCCGCCAAGTGCCTTCTGGAATGTATAAGACATACCACCACCAATAATCAGTGTATCGACCTTATCAAGAAGGTTGTTAATAACAGAAATCTTTGATGAAACCTTAGAACCGCCAAGGATTGCTACGAAAGGTCTCACTGGATTATTAACTGCATTTCCAAGGAAATCAATTTCCTTCTGCATTAAATAACCAACTACTGCTGTATCAACATACTGAGTAACACCTACATTTGAACAATGAGCTCTATGAGCTGTACCAAATGCATCATTTACGAACACATCACAAATAAAAGCAAGATCCTTAGAGAATTCTTCACCATTCTTTGTCTCTTCTGCTCTGAAACGAGTGTTCTCTAAGAGAACAACATCACCATCATTCATAGCTGCAACTGCTGCCTTTGCATTCTCGCCAACAACAGTATCATCAGCTGCAAACTTTACTTCCTGTCCTAAGAGTTCTGTCATTCTCTTAGCCACTGGTGCTAAACTAAATGTTTTATCTGCTCCCTTTGGCTTACCAAGATGAGAACAAAGAATCACCTTTCCACCATCTGCAATCAACTTCTTAATTGTAGGAAGCGCCGCTACAAGACGAGTTTCGTCTGTAATCTTATCTCCATCCAAAGGTACATTAAAATCACATCTGCATAATACTCTTTTGCCTTTTACGTTGATATCATCAACTGACTTCTTATTCAGCATATTAAATCCTCCATTTTCGTCATTATTTATAATAATTCCAAATTTCATTCTGGAACATTCTGTAAAAAAACCGGAGAATGAGCATTCGCTTACGTTCTCCGGTCTTTCTCACGATTCAGCAAAAGCCGAATGTCTAATTAGTTTAATTCAGCAAAGTACTTAATTGTTCTAACCATCTGGCTTGTGTATGAATTTTCGTTATCATACCATGAAACAACCTCAACCTGAGTCTTACCACCTGGTAACTTAGAACACATTGTCTGAGTTGCATCGAATAATGAACCAAACTTCATTCCAACGATATCTGATGATACGATCTGATCTGTGTTGTATCCAAAGCTCTCTGTAGCCTGAGCCTTCATAGCTGCATTTACTTCATCAACTGTAACTTCCTTATCAACAACTGCGAAAAGAAGTGTTGTTGAACCTGTAGGAGTTGGAACTCTCTGAGCAGCTCCGATAAGCTTTCCGTTAAGTTCTGGAATTACAAGTCCGATTGCCTTAGCAGCACCAGTTGAGTTAGGAACGATATTTACTGCACCTGCTCTAGATCTTCTTAAGTCACCCTTTCTCTGAGGACCATCAAGAATCATCTGATCACCTGTGTAAGCATGGATTGTACACATAATACCTGACTCGATTGAAGCAAGGTCATTCAAAGCCTTAGCCATAGGAGCAAGACAGTTTGTTGTACAAGAAGCAGCTGAGATAATCTTATCATCTGCTGTTAATATCTCATGGTTTACATTGTAAACAATTGTAGGAAGATCGTTTCCAGCTGGAGCTGAGATAACTACCTTCTTAGCACCTGCATTGATATGAGCCTGTGCTTTTTCCTTTGATGTGTAGAATCCTGAACACTCAAGAACTACATCAACACCGATTTCTCCCCAAGGACAGTTGTTTGCATCTGGCTCCTTGTAGATTCTAATTGTCTGACCCTTAACTGTGATTGTTCCAGCTTCATCATCAGCTGTAACCTGATCTTCTTCACCAACTTCAAGATATCTACCCTGTGATGAATCATACTTTAAAAGATGTGCTAACATCTTTGGGCTTGTTAAATCATTGATTGCTACTACTTCGTATCCCTCTGCACCGAACATCTGTCTGAATGCAAGTCTGCCGATACGGCCAAAACCATTGATTGCAACTTTAACTGACATAAAAAAATTTCCTCCTAAATAAGAATTTATTGAGATTGTTAATAAAAAATCAACTACGTTGTATTGTACATAAGAAAAACCAAAATATCAAGTATAATTTACTATTTTTTACAAATTGATACCGAATTTTTGTATTTTCCAGATAATGTTAGTTATTTTGACGAAATTTCATTGTATACACAATCCGCTATGTTATTTGCATGATCAGACATACGTTCAAGATTTGATAAAATATCAAGAAATACAACACCGTTGCTCGGCATACATTTTCCACAGGAAAGACGTGCAATATGCTTGTCTCTCAATTCCTCTTCCAGATTATCCACAGACTCCTCGATTGCGAACACATTCTGTGCTGCATTGATATCTCTCTGTTCTCTTGCTGTAATTGCCTGTTCTAATCCATGCTGTACTTTATCCCAAAGGGAATGTAGTTCTGCACTTCCATTCTCTGAGAAAACGATTTCGTGATCATTTTTATACTTTGCAAGCTCGGCCAGGTTCTCTGCATGATCTGATATTCTTTCAAAATCAATAATTGCATGAAACAGATTATTAACCATGACATGCTGACCATCAGATATCGATAAATTATTGACTTTGATAAGATAATCTGTCAGATATTTCTCATAGAGATCGACCTTATGCTCTATCTCATAGATCTTATCAATTGTATCCTGATCATTTGCCATAATCGCATCCATAGCATAGCCGATATTCGTATACGAAAGCTTTCCCATATTAATCACTTCGCTTAGAGCTCTGTCAACTGCAACGGATGGTTGTCCTAAAATACGGTCATCAAAATGTCTTGCAAGCTCTGCTGCAAACGGATCTCTGGCTTCCAGTTCTGCATCTGCTGAAGAGCTCTTGTCTCTAACAATCATTCCCGACAGTTTTACTAATACCTTTCCGAATGGTAACATGACCAAAGTGCATGTAATATTAAAGATTGTATGGAAAATTGATATCTCCACACTATTAATATTATGTACCGCAACTGCTGGGAAAATCGTAAATAATATAAATCCAACCGTTCCAAAAAGGACTGCACCAGCTACATTAAATAATAAATGCATGCACGCCGCTCTCTTAGCATTCCTGCTTGTTCCCGCACTGGAAATTAATGCAGTTACACAAGAACCAATATTCTGTCCCAGAGTAATAAATATCGCTGCGTTTGTTGTAACGACACCATTAATAGCAAGTGTCTGTAAAATTCCAACGGAAGCTGATGAACTCTGCAGAATTGCTGTTACGATAATACCAATCAAAATTCCCAGGAATGGATTACTTCCTACAATTCTAAATGCTTCTGAAAAAATAGGTGCATCTGTGTATGGTGAAATAGATGCTGACATAAAATATAGTCCTTCAAATAACAGACCAATACCTACTACAATTTCTCCAATCGTCTTCGGTTTCTGTTTCTTTCCAAATAATCTGATAAATGCACCAATTCCGATCAATAACGGTGCATAAAATGCAGGCTGCAATACTTTTGCTGCCTCTCCCAACTGTCCCAATGACACAATCCAGGCTGTAATTGTTGTACCAATATTGGCACCCATAATCACTCCCACTGCCTGTAACAGAGACATCAAGCCAGCATTTACAAATCCTACAACCATAACTGTTGTAGCGCCACTGCTCTGAATGATTGCCGTAATCAAAGCTCCAACTAAAACCGCAAGTAACCGATTGCTTGTCAGATATCCCAGGAGCTTTTTCATCTTTCCACCTGCTGATTTCTGCATTCCATCGGCCATGATATTCATTCCATACAGGAACATACCAATACCACCTGCGAACTCAAAAACTGAGCTAACTGCCTCCAAATTCACTTTTGACTCCTGTCCGCACATAATGAAAGTATCAAATCCATGCAGTGCTTTCTCTGTAATTTTGTCAATTACATCTATGTGCATTTTATGTAAAAATATTTTTACACTGCTTTTACATCATATCAATAGCTTTGTATATTTTCAAGCAAAATTCCAGCATTTTCAAAACCTCATTATTTTTTCACAAAATATGTGGTATAATTTTGTTGTTTATTTTATTAAAGAAGGGAATTTTTAACATGAATACACATTTCGGAGACTGGCATGTACATACCACATTTTCTTCTGATAGTGAATGTCCAATGGACGCAATGATACAACAAGCGATTCATCTTGGACTGACTTCTATTTGCATTACTGACCATAACGATTATGATTATCCTGAATATGAAGAAGATGGCACCATGATGTTCCAACTGAATATGAATGCATATATTGCTGCCGTAGCTGCCGTGAAGGAAAAATATGCAGGTCAAATTGATATATATACCGGAGTTGAACAGGGACTTCAGCCACATTTAAATGAACGAATTAATTCTTTCAATTATCCTCTTGACTTTATCATTGGTTCCTCTCATCTCGTAAATGGTGCAGATCCTTATTATCCAGAATTTTGGGAAGGACGTGATTCCAATGAAATTATCACTCAATATTTTGATTCTATCTTAGAAAATCTTTCAGTATGCACAAATTTCGATGTCTATGGGCATTTAGATTATATTATTCGTTACGCACCTAACCAGGATACGAACTATGACTGGACACATTATCAGGAGCACATCGATAACATTCTTAAAACTTTGATTCAATCAGGAAAAGGAATTGAAATTAATACTGGTGGATTAAAATATGGATTAAAAGAAACGAATCCATGTTATGGGATTTTACATCGCTATCATGAACTGGGAGGTGAAATCATTACCATTGGCTCAGATGCCCACAAGTCCGAGCATCTTGCCTATGTTTTTCATCTAATTCCAGATATATTAAAGAATGCAGGATTTAACTACTATACAATATTCAAAAACCGTAAACATAAGTTTATTAAGTTATAAGCTTACATCCGTTCGCAATCAGCCTAATTCTGACTGCAGCCTCATAACATCATATTTCAGGCAATTGATAACATAATCTGCTTCCTGAAATGTGATGTTTTCGTTTATTGTCAATCGAACTGCCGCATGTGCCATTTCATCTGATAATCCAATTGCTTTCAAGACATGCGATGCCTCTTTCGATGCCGATGTACACGCAGAGCCTGATGCAGCACAGATATTCTGGTGATCTAGCATTGCAATCAATGTTCCTCCATCTACATTTCCAAAGCTGAAGTTCATATTGTTCGCAAGGCGTTTTGTTGGATGTCCATTTAACTTTGCATAAGGAATTTCCCTTTGAATTCTTGATATCATATAATTTCTAATTTCATATTCGTGCGAAAGGCGCATTTTCCGATTCTGAAAAGCAAGCTTTGCTGCTTTTGCCATTCCCATAATACCGCTGACATTCTCTGTTCCTGCTCTGACTCCATGTTCTTGCGCTCCACCACACATAAACGGAGGAAGCTTGGTTCCTTTCCTTACATATAAAAATCCTACACCTTTCGGTCCATTAATTTTATGTGCACTGACACTAAGCATGTCAAACTCATCTCTTTCAATGTTCAAATCTATATTGGAATATGCCTGTACTGCATCTGTATGAAATAACACATGATGTTTTCTTGCAATTTTTCCAATTTCAGCAATCGGCTCAACCGTGCCAATCTCATTATTAGCCGCCATCACTGAAATCATTCTTGTATCTGGACGAATTGCATTCTCCAATTGCTCCAGGGAAATTAGTCCGTCTGCATCAACATCTATATAAGACACTTGATATCCTTTTTGTTCCAGAAATCTACAGGAATGAAATACTGCATGGTGCTCAATTTTCGAAGTAATCATATGTCCTCTGTTTTTTGCCATCATCGTAGACTTAATTGCCCAATTATCTGACTCTGTTCCTCCAGATGTAAAAAAGATTTCCTCTGCTTCACACCCCAGTGTATCGGCAATTTCTTCTCTTGCCTGTTCGATTGCTTTCTTTGCTCTTGCAGCAAGTTCGTATCCAGCAGACGGATTCCCATATTCTGCGGTCATATAAGGCAACATTGCTTCAACGACCTCCCGCCGCATTCTAGTAGTCGCCGCATTGTCCATATATATCATCATAACAGCCTCCGTTTTATGCTTTCACAGTCTTATTCATACATTATTTTATGCGCATTGAATTTTAATGTGAGAAATCATGTATATTACTTCTCCCTAGAAGCATATGTATCTATAAGTGTCCTCATTTATACGGAGTTTATCGTTGAAAAACATTCTTTCTAAATTCTCATTTAAAAATGCAATATTAAAGGGAACTCTGATTTTGACTATTTCAGGTATTACTTGCCGTGCCATCGGCTTCTTTTTCCGTGTCTATATGACACATTTAATCGGTTCCGAGGGTATGGGAATATACCAATTAATCATTCCCTTTGCCGGTGTTGTCTATGCCGCCTGCATTGCTGGTATATGCACAGGAATTTCTCGTTTCACCGCAGAAAGTGTTCATTCTTCTCATTGGATGATTGCAGGCTCTGTGCTCTCCATTCCTCTTTCAATTATTTGTTCTCTCATTTTTTGGAAGTATGCGGAACTTATTTCCATACGTATATTACTAAATCCTGATTGTGTGTCACCACTTCGTACGCTTGCTCTATCATTTCCTTTTGCCGCTGCTCATAGCTGTATTGGTGCCTATTTTCTTGGTATTAAGAAGGTGACCATTCCTGCTGTCAGTCAGTTAATTGAGCAGTTCGTACGCATTGGAAGCATTATACTTGTCTCTCTTTTTTTGCATCAGGCAGGACGACCATTTACTGTTTCCATGATTCTTTTTGGTAATCTTATTGGCGATATTGCTGCAACCATTTATAACTTCATCTGTTTTCATTTTTATAAAAAAAATTTAGAAAGCAAAAAACTTCATTTACTAAATCAAATTCGCAGAATGACAACCTATTCCCTTCCACTTACAATGAACCGCGTACTCATGCAGCTTCTTGCCAGCGGCGAAGCTGTTCTAATTCCTGTTCAACTTATGCTTTATGGTCATGATCAGACTGCTGCCATGAGCCTGTATGGAATTCTTGCGGGAATGGCACTTCCCTTTATCAGCTTTCCATCTGCAATCACCAATGCATTATCTGTCATGCTGCTTCCCGAAATATCCGAAGCCCAGTCCAAAAACGACATAAAAAAAATAGCCTCAATCATCAGACAAACGATTCAACTATGCCTAATCATGGGACTATTCTTTACTTTATTATTTATTTTAATTGGTTCACGTCTCAGTGTCTTTATGTTCAATAACGATACTGTGGGAATATACGTTTCTATCCTTGCCTGGATCTGTCCATTTCAATACATGGCAGTTACTTTAGGAAGCATCCTAAATGGGCTTGGAAAAACTACATCTACCTGCGTTGTCAATATTGCAGGCATTCTCATCCGCATTCTGTTTTTGATGCTTCTAACTCCACGAATCGGAGTCTCCGGATGTTTATATGGTCTCCTATGTGGCCAGATTTTCGTTTGTGCTGCACACTTTCTGCAACTTAGGCATATGTACCAGCTATAAAATTATAAATATACTGAATATCATGAACAGATATTTCATTCGCATCACTCATGTACAATAGGCTCTATATCCAGAATTTCTGGTGCTTGCTGCCACTCATCAACTCTAGAATCATATTGGTTTGCAATCCATTCAATAGCCAGGCTTCTTCCATCCTCAGAATACTCAAATTCCTGCTGTGTTATATCTTCTTCCTTTACTGCAGTCGATGCATACGGGCCTCTCCACACCATTGCTTTCAGAATAAAATCAGGCTTCTCTCCAGCTCTGCGAATCATATAACGCATGCCTTCATGTCCACCACTATATATTCCACCATATTTGAAAAAATTAAATGGCATAATCTCATGTTCATCTATCATACATATCCTCCAGTTACAGTATGTCCAAACAGCTTTAATACCATCTGGCACATCCCATTCATCATCCCCTGCTGAATAACTGCAAGAACATTACTGAATGCACCAAAATAAAGCAGTATCATCATACCAATCATAAAGTAGTTTCGATACTTCGCAAAAAATCTAGATGCCTGATCTGGTAAAAATGTAAGTAATACATTAGAACCATCTAACGGAGGAATCGGAATCAGATTAAACACGCCAAGACCAATATTCAATGCTGCAATATAATAGAAAAGGAAATAAAAATAACTTGCAACTGCAGAACCTGATGAATATTTTGTCACCAGATACATCAAGCATACGCTGATAAATGCAACAATAAAATTCATAACTGGTCCTGCCAATGCAACCAGACAAAAGTCTAATTTTTTATGCTTATAATTTCTTGTATTGACTCTTACCGGTTTTGCCCATCCAAAATGGAAACAAATCAGGCATATGGTTCCCATTAAATCCAAATGCTTCAACGGGTTCAATGACAATCTTCCATCTGCGCGAACGCCTTTGTCTCCACACCAGTATGATACCAATGCATGCGCTACCTCATGAAGAATAATTGCAATCAATGTTGCTGGAACTGAGTATATTAATGTGTATATAATGTTGGTCATGCTGTTCGACATAATAACTCCTTATGATTCATTCTCTTTCAATCGTTCTTGAATCATTCTTTGATTCAAAAATGCCCCCAGGCAATACATCACTGCAATCAGTATTGGAACCAGTAAAAGAATGATATTAAATTGATTTCCAGCAACATCAGTAATGAGTGTCATAATTAGGACATTCACTACACTGAATGCCAGTAAAACCCAACCATAAATACTGCATTTTCTGTGATTATCCACTAATCCTGAATTCACGGCGCCATAAAAGCCACAGACAACACTAAATCCACCATTTACCATTAAATAAACACCTCCAATTGCAAGATATTTTAAGATTTTATGTTGCTGCACTGTTAAATCAGGACTAATAGAATTATTAGAATCCATTAACATAAAGAAACCAAAATACAAAAGTACCAACCCCGCTGCAACTGCAAGAATTCCTGCTCCTGTCAGCAGTGGCTGTTTTCTTTCTTTAATAAAGCCATTGTTATCCATAAATAAGTCTCCATCTATCTGTTATTTCAAACATGATACTCTAATTCAGGCTTCATTACAATAAAGAATTCATAAACTTATCCAAAAGAATTCACTCTTATTTCTTACCAATAATGCCAAATACATATTCCGTAGTCGAAGAAAACTTCTGCTTTGGGTCAAGAAGAGATGATGGGAAATTATGATGATGGATTGCATCTGGGAAACACTGTGTCTCAAAGCAAAATCCATGTCTATCTCCGTAAACAGCCCCATTTTTCCCAGTTACATTCCCAATGTAATTTCCTGTATAGAACTGTAATCCTGGACGATCCGTATATACCCCCATCTTTATACCACTGCTCTCAGATCCTGCCTTTGCTACCAGTTTCAACTGCCCATCATTCTTATTAACATAATTATGATCATATCCTCCAGCATAGCGAATCTGATCAAACTCACTATTTATATCCTTACCAATTGCTTTAATCTTTCTAAAATCCATAGGAGTTCCTTCAACAGATACGATATCTCCTGTTGGGCACTTTCCCTTTTCTTCAATTGGTGTATATGTATCTGCATATATACAAACCTTCTGTTTTTCTACATTGCCAGAATCATGTCCATTCAAATTAAAATATGTATGATTCGTTAAATTCACAATCGTCTTACGGTTTGTTTCAGCTTCATAATGAATAATCAGTTTATTCTCCTCTGTCAATTCGTAAGATACACTGACATTCAATGTTCCCGGAAATCCTTGACTTCCCTCTGCGCTTTCATAACAGAAGGAAATCTGATGATGCCCATCGGTAGCATACATTGCGCTCCATATCTCATGATTAAATCCATGAAATCCACTATGTAAATTATTCCCATTATCATTATCATCCAGATTATACTCAAATCCATCAATGGTAATCTGTGTACCTTTAATTCGATTGGCATTCCGTCCAATTACCGCCCCAAAGCAATTGGAATTCTTCTCATAATCGGATACATGATCATATCCCAGTACTATATCGCGCAGCTGTCCATTCTGATCTGGAACCTTGAGAGAAACCAGTATTGCGCCAAGATTAATCACCTGTGCCTGCATTCCCCTACTATTCTGAAGTGTGTATATATTCACTTCTCTGCCACTCTCTGTTACCCCAAACATCTTTCTTTCCATAATAACGAAACCTCCCAGCCTAATCTTATCCGTATACTCTTTCGAACAATATGTTTTCTCTAATAATACTATATTTTCTCATTATTTACAACAGCAATTTATTATTGTATGATAAATCTATAAAAAAGCTGTAATATTTGTATTCAAAGGAGAAAAATCTATGAACGACAAACAAAAGAAACTCATTTCCATATTAATTGCCATGCTATGTATCTGTACAATGAGCATGACTTTCATTGCTTGTTCCAACTCAAAAAGTGTTTCATCCAGCAATCAATCTAATAACAGTGCCACCTCTGACTCAAATGTGGCATCTGAGCTAATCACTCTTCCCGAAGTCACTACGCAGGAGCCAACAACCACCGCTCCAGATATTGAAATTGATATGATGATGATTGGCGATATTCTCGCCCATGAAGGTGTTTACAAAAGCGGACTTATGGACGATGGCACATATAATTTTGATCATTTATTTAAGAATATCTTATCTGATACTGCTGCGTCTGATATCAATGTTGTCAACCAGGAAGTCATCCTTGGGGGAACTGAACTCGGTTTAAGTGCTTATCCATGCTTTAACAGTCCTTACGAAATCGGTGATGCCGAAGTAAAAGCCGGATTTAATGTAGTTCTAGGTGCTTCCAACCATCCTTTGGACAAATGGACAGACGGACTTAATAACTGTATGAACTTCTGGAGTACCAAACATCCGGAAACCATGCTTCTCGGTTTGAACAAATCCCAGGAAGAACAAGATACCATTCCCATATACGAAAAAAATGGTTTTAAAGTTGCTCTCTTAAATTACACCTATGGCTGCAACGGCATTCCTCTTCCAGACTCCATGCCATACTGTGTGAATCTTTTAGATACCGATAAAATCACAGCCGACGTTACTAAGGCTAAAGAACTGGCAGATATGGTTGTCGTATTTCCTCACTGGGGAACTGAATATTCTTATGAACCAGACAGCAATCAGGTCTACTGGACCAATCTTTTCCTGAATCTTGGCGTTGATGTTGTTCTTGGCGATCATCCACATGTCATTGAACCTGTCGAGACCATTACAAGAGAAGACGGTCATCAAATGGTAGTCTTCTACTCCATTGGAAACTTTGTCTGCAACCAGAATGAAAAGCCACGTGTCATTGGTGGTATGGCTAAAGTATCACTTGTAAAAAAAGCTTCTGATGGCAGCTGCTACATAAAAGGATATAGCTTTGAGCCAGTCATTGCACATATCGTCTTCGGGCAGGGAAAAATCACCACCTATAAACTGTCTGAATATACAGATTCCTTAGCCAACGAAAACTGGATTAAGCAGCAGGAAGGCTGTAGTGACTTTACCATTTCCTATTGTCAACAGTTATGCAGTATGGTTCTAGGTGAAGACTATAATCCAACAACATCTAAGCTATCTGTAACACTGAACCCTTAGCACCACAATTGAATCAATTTCCCCCTGATGTCCTTATAGTGTTCGTCAATCAATCCAAAATCCATCTTTTTATAAGACCAGACCGAAAAGCCAATATCATATCTCTGAAACACGTGGTTCACATCCTCAAACCAACGCAATGTATCTTCTACTGGTGCGCGATCAATAACTCCGAATTCTCCGCAATACAGTGGAACACCAGCTATCTTAGCAGCCTCGATTGCCTCTTCAATCATTTCTGTCACAAATTTTTCTCCCATGCTTTCAGACTTTGCATGGGTAACAACCTCTCCTTGGAATCCAAGTTTTTCAGAAGCTTTCTTATAATACTTCATTGTATCTGGGTAATGAACTGTCTCCTCCGGATCCATGGCAGGTACCCACGGTGCTTTCTGATGTGTAAACAACAGTGGTTCATAAAAATGAAATGTAAATATGATATTGGGATCTTTCGGAATTTCTAACAATTTAAGTGTCTTTACACTATTCCACTGAATCCCACCATAAATTACCGGTGCCGTCGCATTCACTCGTCTGATTTTCTCTAGTGTAAAGCGAATCAATCGATTCCATGCATCTGCATTTTCTTTCTCAACGACCTCATTCAGAAGCTCATACGCTACATTTTCATAATTCTGAAAGTGCTTTACAATCTGAATCCATAAATCCACAAAACGATTCTGAAGCTCGTCCGATGTGAATAAATTATTCTTATCTGTATCTCCTGCATCATTAAAATCATAGCCATAAGCTTTATGTAAATCCAGAATAATATTCAAGTGATAATTCTGGCACCACTCTATGACCCTTGCAACTCTCATATAGCCCTTCTCAATCATGGCTCCGTCTTTTGTTTCGAAAACCTCATAATCAATTGGCAATCGCACATGGTCAAATCCCCATCCTGCAATTGTCTTAATATCTTCTTCTCCAATAAATGTGTCATAGTGCCTTTCCTCATGACTGCACTGTGAAAGATATCCCCCTAGATTGATTCCACGTTTTAATTCCATACTGTCACCTCATAAATATACTCTTACTTTCTCTGAAATATCACAAAAAGTCCTAACAATTGATATGATTATCCTATTCCAATATCAAATTATTTTCTATCTTTTTCATGTCATTTATTATGTTTTCATGCTATAATTATTAATATCATTATTTCAAAAAACAAATATTGGCTTAATGGCTTAATAATTATGGGAGATTTCTATGAATATTGAAAATCAGCAGTTATACAGAGAATTTATTAATCGAGAAGAAGGGATACTTCATGCACCTTTTCAGCCTGAGTTTGAATTCTATCATTCCATTAAGAATGGAGATTTACAAGTTGTACGTGCATTATGTCAGGAGAAACTTCATGAAAAGAAAGGATTAGGAACTTTGTCTTCCAATTCCATACAGAATATGAAATATCATTTTGCAATTACCACTGCTCTCGTTACACGCTACTGCGTAGAAGGAGGCATGGATTTCGTAGAAGCCTACAGCCTCAGCGATCACTATATTTTCAGTGCTGACCAATGTAATTCCATTGAAGAAATATCTGTTCTACATCAATCCATGTGCTTAGACTATACCAACCGCATGTCAAAGATTCATAAAACTGCAATTCACTCTAAGCCTGTATCCTCTGCTATTGACTACATCTACGACCATTTACATACAAGAATCACCTTAAATCAACTGGCAGCCCATGTGCATCTATCTCCTTCTTATCTGTCCCGTACATTCAAAGCAGAAACAGGGATATCTATCAGTGAATATATACAAAATAAAAAGCTGGAAACTGCAAAAAATATGCTAGAATTCTCAGACTACTCCATCTCTGAAATAGCTGCAATTCTAGCATATCCTAGCCATAGTTATTTTTCTGATATTTTTCGAAAATCCACACAGATGACACCACAGGCATACCGGACGATACGGTTTCGGAAGCTGGGAATATAAATCGTTCATAGCATTTTATTTTCTCTTGCTTGAAACTGCATTTTGCTGTATCATAATCACATTATAAAACGAATATAAAATTACAGGAAGTGAGTAAATTATGCCAATTAGAATACAGAGCGATCTGCCGGCTAAAGCAGAGCTGGAAGAAGAAAATATATTCGTCATGGACGAAAGCAGAGCTCTTTCTCAGGATTTTCGAGAATTGAGAATTGTGATTTTAAATCTCATGCCAATCAAACAAGATACAGAATTGCAGCTTCTTCGTGCATTATCAAATACACCATTACAGATTGATATTACATTTTTACAGATGGAAACCCACGTATCTAAGAATACGTCGGCATCTCATCTGAAAAAATTTTATGAGACGTTTTCTGACATTAAACATAAAAAGTTCGATGGAATGATTATTACGGGGGCTCCCGTAGAAAAATTAGATTTTGAAGAAGTAAATTATTGGAAAGAACTGACTGAAGTTATGGAGTGGTCTAAGACACATGTTACATCCAATCTCTATATTTGCTGGGGTGCACAGGCTGGTCTTTACTACCATTATGGAGTAAAGAAGGTCATGCTTGACAAGAAGCTTTCTGGTGTATATAAGCAGCATGTGATGAATCGCAAGGAGCCACTGGTTCGTGGATTTGATGATGTATTCATGGCTCCACATTCCAGATATACAGAGGCATGCCGTGAAGATATCATGGGTAATCCAAATCTGAAAGTACTTGCAGAATCCAAAGAAGCTGGCATTTATATTGTAATTGGAGATGAAGGAAAGAATATCTTCGTCATGGGACATCCTGAATACGATAGAATGACACTGGATGGGGAATATAAACGTGATTACGGCAAGGGTATAGATCCAGACATTCCAGTAAATTATTACCCAGATGATGACTGTAACCGAAAACCGAATCTTTCGTGGAGAAGTCATGCAAATAATCTATATACAAACTGGTTAAATTACTATGTATATCAGGTTACGCCTTATATTCTTGAAGAAGACACCATTGAATAAGTATTATTATTGTAATGCAATACTAATTGATAGATAAAACGAGGAATTCGTATCAAGCTTTCATGATACAAATTCCTCGTTTCTTTATTTCAACATCTCCAACAGCTCTTCTTCTGAAATCACCTTAACTCCCAGCTCCTGTGCCTTTGTCAATTTCGATCCTGCTGCTTCGCCTGCCACCAGTAAATCGGTCTTCTTAC
>JAQUVV010000027.1 GCA_028693195.1 Lachnospira sp. | reverse complement strand
TAAAGGTGTATTTACGCCTATATAAAGTATAACAAAAAGCCAGAAAATATGCAAGCAAAACCGCATATTTCCTGGTGCTTTATGAATTTCGATTCATTTAGGTGTAAAATTACTGGAAGTTAACATTTAGTGTTGTAATCCTTTAAATCAGCGCATTTCTTAGTTGTTTTTCTGTTCCATCGCATGAACCATATTCACAACGAACTGATGAGATGGAACTGCCACACCGACTTCTGCTGCCGCCTTTACAACTGCTCCAGAGATTGTGTCAACTTCTGTTCTTCTTCCATCACGTAAATCTGCTCTAATTGATGTGCATCCATTTGGATTATTCAGAGATGTTTCCTTTACTTTTTCTGTGATAGCTGCTTCATCTACTGTTAATCCCATTGCCTTTGCTGTAAGAACTGCTTCGTGAATTAATGCACATGTCAGATTCCATGCATACTCATTTCCTGCAATATATCCCATATCTACCTGTAAAATACCAGTTACTGCGCTCAATGATACATTTGTAAAAAGCTTATCCCAAATCAACTGCTGAATATTGTCATGAAGCTTTAATTGGAAGCCACAGCTATCAAAGCTTTCTTTCATCTTAGGGAGGAATCCTTCCTTGTCCTCTACCAGCATTCCCGCATTGGTCTTACCTTCGCCACCTCTGCGAACATGTCCAAAGCCTAAAACTGCACCATTATCCTCCGTTGTTCCGATAATTACTCTTTCCTTTGGTGCAAACTCCATTAAAATATGCTCATGTCCAGCACCATTCTGTAATGTAAGAAGTCTTGTATTCTCACCAATAATATTCTTATTTCCTGCAAGTGCAATCTTTGAAAAAGTTGACTTTACAAAAAGAATCACTAAATCTACATCTGTGATTCCTTCTGTTGTAGATACAGCCTTTGGATGATATACGTTTGTTGTACCATTCTCATCAATTAACAAACCATTCTCATTAATAGAGTCAACAACCTGCTGATTTGTATCTACAATATAAACTTCATTATTCTGTGAAAGATGTCCTCCATAGATTGAACCCATAGCTCCTGCACCAATTACTACTATTTTCATGATTAATCTCCTTTTTCCTTTCAATTTACATAAGAATTGCGAAACCCTTACAATAAAGAGTTTCGCAATTAACTATTACTATCTTACTTTGAGAATTCTGCTAAACCTTCGATTGCATATGCACGAACTGGACATGAATCAAGGCCAAGAATTGGAAGTGGGGAGTAGCTCATAAAGAATACGTTACTCTTTAACTCTGTCAGATTCTTTAATACCTCAAGGAATACGATGTTCTCAGCCATAAGAATATCATGGAAAGGCTTTACATCCTCGTTGCAGTTCTCGATAGATACACCATCACCGAATCCTACACACTTTACCTTCTTATCACGGAACCATTCAGCAACTTCTTTATTAACAAGGAGTCTCTTATCAGCATCTGTATTTGTAGCTGGTGTAAATGGTTCAATCTTATATGAAGAATCAAGAATTACGATATCCCCTTCCTGAATCAGTCCTTCTGTTGCTCTATCAAGATCTGCGGAAGTAATATGAGTATATGGTGCAACTGTATCCTTGAAATCAACATAGATTGCTCTTCCCATAAATGTTGTTAATGGAAGTTCTGCAACACTTGGCCATGTATCATCATGATGATAAGGACACTCGCAGTGTGTTCCAAGATGGCTTGTCAAATCCATGATTGTATGGAAATCAGGAATAGGACCGCCTGTATTGAAACGATACATATGACATCTTCTTGATTCTGTCTTAGGATCTAACTGCTTTGTTAAGTCCACGATTCTTAAATTACCCATTTCATAAACGTTGTTCATTGAAATACCTCCAAATTTTTAAAAATAACATTGTCAACTTGTTATGACTTATCTTATGTAACCAGTATACCGGTATATCAGTATACTGTCAAGTGATTTTTCAATACCATTGCCTCTAAAAAAAGGATGCTATTTTTGGTTATTTTGCACAAAAAGGCATGTCGATACCATAGCCAACTGCGTTGGCATTGCATTCGCGTTACGTTTCACTTCCTGCAAACTGAGTCATATACAGCTCATAATACTTCCCCTGCTGCTTCATCAGTTCTTCATGATTTCCCGTCTCCACAATTCTTCCCTGATCCATTACCACAATCAAATCTGCATCACGGATTGTTGAAAGTCTGTGTGCAATAATGATACTGGTACGATTCTTCATCAGCTTTATCATCGCATCCTGTATATGCTGCTCTGTTCTTGTATCTACACTGGAGGTCGCTTCATCCAGAATCAAAATCTTCGGGTCTGCCAAAAATGCTCTGGCTATGGATAACAGCTGTCTCTGGCCTTGAGAAAGATTCTCTCCATTCTCCGTCAGCATACTTTCATACTGAAGATGCATATGCTCAATCATGCCTCTGCAATGGCTCATCTGTGCCGCACGAATCATCTCCTCATCTGTTGCATCCAGCTTCGAATACTTCAGATTATTGCGGATTGTATCTGCAAACAGCACTGTATCCTGTAATACAATTGCTGTATTCTTCCGTAATTCCCCCAGTTCAATATCTCTAATATCTGTATCATCAATTAGAATTCTACCGCTATCCAGATCATAAAATCTCATCAACAGATTTACTACAGTCGTCTTCCCACTGCCTGTTGCCCCAACCAGTGCCACCTTATGCCCTGCTCGTACCTGAAGATTAAAATCATGAAGCACCTCTTTCTCTGGTGTATAGGAGAAATGTACATTTTCAAATGTAATAATCCCCTTTGCATCTGATAAGTCTTTGCTTCCTTCTTGACACTCTTCTTTCTCTTCCATCAATGCAAAAATTCGCTCTGCGCCAGCAATTGCTGACTGAATCTGTCCATATACCTGAGCAATTTCATTAATCGGTCTTCCGAACTGCTTCGCATATACAATAAATGCAGAAATCACACCAATGGATATCATTCCCTTCATGGAAAAGAATCCACCAAATGCAGCTATAATCACAAATCCAATGTTATTGATTGCATTCATCACTGGCCCCATAGACCCACCGAATATCTCTGCAATAATTCCAGTCTTCGTAAGTTCATCAGATGTTTTCTCAAACTCATTGATTACATTTTCCTGCTGATTATATGCCACGACTGTTTTAAACCCCGTCACTTTTTCTTCCACAATACTATTCAGTCCGCCAAGGAGAACCTGTCGCTTTGAAAAATATTTTCTCATCACTCTGGATAAATTCTTTGTGGCAATCACTGTTAGTATCACTGTTGTGCACGATAGCAACGCCAAAGGCACACAAAGCCATAGCATCATAGCTACTGTTCCAGTAATTGTAAGCACTCCAGAAAACAACGACCCGATGGACTGCGATACCGTATTCGATATATTCTCCACATCATTTGTCATACGACTCATAATATCTCCATGTGGATGCTGGTCAATATACTTAATTGGTAAATGCACAATCTTATCAAATAAATCCTGACGCATTTTCTTTACAATTCTCTGACTAAGCCTTGCACTGATAATATTCTGAGCCAATGTACTGAAACTATAGACTCCATAGGTTACTAACATGAAAATTATTATTTTCCACAGACTCCCCAGCTGTACCTTGGTTATACTGTCGATTGCATCACTCTGTAGCTTTGGCGCCGTAATAGATGATATCACCACAACCACCACAATCAACAGCAGTCCCAGCACCAATAGCCTCTCATTCTTAAAGTACTGCATCAGTTTGCGAAGCGTTTTCTTCCCTTCTACAGGTTTTTCCACTTCTAAAACCCTTCTAGGCCCCCTCATTCCCGGGATTCTCATATTCTGTGGTGTAACGTTCTGTGACCCGCTTTTCTGCACTGAAGTTCTTTCTGTTGTCATTCCCATATTACCTGCCATCAGATACACCTCCCGTCTTTAACTGAGAGTTATAGATATCCTGATATATTGCACAAGATTTCATCAATTCCTCATGATTTCCACAAGCTGCAATTCTTCCCTGGTCCAGCACAGCGATTCGATCCGCTCTCATGACGGATGCAATTCTCTGGGCAATAATAATTTTTGTTGTCTTCTCATAATCTGTTTGAAGTGCATTATTAATTTTCGCCTCTGTTTTTAAATCCAACGCGCTGGTGGAATCATCCAGTATAAGCACCTCTGCATTCTTTAGGAGTGCTCTGGCAATTGAGGTTCTCTGTTTCTGTCCACCAGACAAGCTCATACCTCCCGCTGCCACTAAAGATTTCATCCCTTCCGGCTTTGCATCAATAAATTCTGCTGCCTGCGACATTTCTGCCACATGCTGCACCTCATCGTTACTTGCCTGCATCTTTCCCCATCGAATATTATCTTCAATTGACATTGTAAATAATTCACTCTTCTGCAATGCAATAGATACCTTATTCCTTAATTCCTTGAGATTATAACTCTTTACATTTCTACCATCGACTAAGAGTTCCCCTTCTGTCACATCATAAAATCTAGGTATCAGCTGCACCAGCGATGTCTTTCCACAGCCTGTTCCACCTAATATTGCAAATGTTTCTCCTGAACGAATCGACAGACTAATATGCTCTAAAATATAATCATCAAGGCTGTCTGGATATGCAAAAGATACATCTCGAAACTCAATTGTACCAGTCTGTCTCTGCTGATTTCTTGAATTCAAATCATCCACATTGTTATTCGCAGATTCACAATTTTCTATGCCAATACCATCCTGAATCACTGGTTCACATACAAGAATTTCCTTCAATCTTCCAGCTGAGACCATTCCTCTTGAAAATGTCTGGAATATCATTGCAATCATCATGACAGAATGCATAATCATTGAAATATATGTAATTGCCGCCATGACACTTCCTGGTGTTACAATGCCTTCTGATACACGAACGGCGCCAATCTTAATAATAATCACAATTGTTGCATTGAGAAGAATATTCGTAATAGGTGTCATGAATGCAAACAATTCCAAAACCTTTAATTGAACCTGAACAAGATTATGATTTGCTTCCTGAAACCGCTCCGCTTCATGTTGTTCTCTTACATATGCCTTCACCACTCTGGCACCTGAAACATTCTCCTGCATGACCGTATTCACCCGGTCAATTTTTTTCTGAAGGATCTTAAAACTTGGATTTGCTTTCGATATAAAGAACAATACACTGGCAAGCACTAATGGAAGGGTACAGAGTACCGTAACTCCAAAGCTGATATCCAGTGACATCATACATGCAATTCCACCTATAAAGAACATTGCCGTTCGTACACAGCCTCGAATCAGCTGAGCGACCATGTTCTGAACCTGTGTCACATCATTGGTTACTCTTGTTACAAGTGACCCTGTAGAGAACTCATCTGTCTGCTGAAATGACAACGCCATAATTTTACGAAAGCATGCTTTTCTCACGTCATTTCCAAAATTCTGACTGCAAAGATTGGCAAATACCCCAGACATTACTCCACATATTCCACCGAAAATCACCGTACCAATCATAATGGCTCCGGACTGAAGAATAATGCTCATATCCCCAACCCCATTTCTGCCAATACCTAAAACACCTTCATCCACAATAGTTCTCATAAGCCTTGGCTGGATTAAATCCATCAAGACCTCTCCCATCATGAATAAAGGTGCAATTAAAGCAAATATCCAATATTTTTTTAAATACTTTAGCATAAAATTCAACCCTTTCTGCATACGCCTACATATATAACTTGTAGTATAGCAGATTATAGGTTTATGCGTAAGAGAATTTTGTTATTCTCCATTCCGCTTCGTTACATGATTACTGTTAGTACCATGGCGCATAACGGAAGTACAATAATGCTTAAGAATGTGGTCAGCACGACCGCGCCTGCTGCCAAATCCTGATCGTAATCAAACTGTACTGCGAACACTGACGTAATGGCTGCTGTTGGACATGCCTCTAATAGCAGTACCACCTGTGCTGCCATGCCAGATACTCCGATTACTGAGAATAATCCAAGGCATGCCAACGGAACCAGAAACATACGAATTCCTATGATCATCCAGATATTCTTATTACAAAATATACTTTTGAACTGGCTTCCTGCAATAATCATACCAGTTACAATCATCGCCAACGGCGTATTCATACTTCCAATAATATCAATTGGCCGCTCTAATATATCTGGAACTGTGATTCTACCAAGATAAATAATGAGTCCAATAATAACTGAGTAAGTAACTGGATTTGTTAACACACTCTTTACAACTGCCTTTGGTGACATCTGATGACTAACCATAGCATAACCTATCGTCCAAAGAAGAATATTAAACATAGTCACGAATGCACTTGCATAAATCATTCCCTCTGAACCAAATAATGCTTGAATTAAAGGGAATCCCATATAAGCCGCATTGGAAAACATACATCCGAACCGGATAATTGGGGTATCCTTTCGCTTCATCCTGATTGTCACAAGAAATGTAATTGCAAATCCTAAGAACATCAATACTGCGCTTAACCCAAATGAAAGCAATGTATTTTGAAATACTGCAGGATTGAACTCAATCATATAGGAATGAATCACCATCATTGGCGTGACAAGATAAAGCAGCATGTTAGAGAAAACTTTCTTTTCTTCCATTCTGACAATCTTCGTCTTCACACTGACAAATCCAGCGAAAATCAATAAGAATAATATAAACACCTGTTTAAATGTTATGACTGCTAATCCCATATTTCACCTCATGCTGCGACTGTATTTTAGGAGTCAGCTAATGGTGCAAGTTTGTGCGCAGCTCAAACTTGTAGAGTAAAAAATTATCATATAAGATTTTTCACTCTTATCTCCATTTCCGTATAATATAAATCATTCATCCTGTAAATGCTTTGCTTCTAAAGATGCTGCTCGTCTGAATATTCGATTTTCTTCAGAAATAAACATAATCAGGAATCCCATTATAAGGAAAAGGGAACTTCCCAATATTGCTTTCTCCGCAAAGCTTTCCACACACTTATTTCCTATGACAGCACCAATCCCAAAGCATATGATAATTCCATAGTACAGCAGACTTTTCTTTCCATGTTCTGCATCCTTCGTGTGCCAGAAATCGCACAACGCCTGAGTTGCCGTCCTAAGATTTCCAATGCACATGGTCGTTGCAATTCCATTTCCATTAATCTTACGGAAACTCTGCACCTGAATTCCACAAGCAAGAGATGTCAAACTGTTTGCCAAGAGATTCACCGACTGCGGTAAAAACGCCACCATAGATAATATCACCACTTCAATCAAAATAGAAACCTGTCTCCAGTGAAGCAGGCTGGCATCTTTTAAATGATGCCTGATTGTTGTTGCTAATCCAATTCCTATGGCAAATGCTAAAACCGGACACGCATAGCGAAATGCTATTTCTGGCTCTCCTTCTGATAAATGTACTCCAAACAATAATATATTTCCTGTCTGAGCATTGGCGAATACATGTCCTCTACACACATAAGAATATGCATCCATCAGACCACCTGCCATTGCCAGAATGATTCCCAAAGGTATTGATTCTGAAATCTGTTTTGCAGGCTTCATAAAAATCACTCCATTTCTCATCCTAATCCAAAACATTGTATTTCCTGACATTTTTTATGTTATATGATGTCATATATAAAATCCTTTTAACTATAACATCATAATATGTCGCTAATGTATGATTACCTTATACCATGAGTTATGTTTTCGTCAATGATAAATCTATAGAATTATTGAATCTATTTCTGAACAATAAAACCGATTCATTCAGACATCATGCCTGCTGAATCGGTTTCTATAATAAACAAAGATATACAAATTCTAACGATTATCCACCTTTTCTGGATACATATCGTGATTCGCCATACGGTTAAATGCAACCTCTTCCCACTTGGTTCCAGGCATTCCATAGTTACAGTAAGGATCGATAGAAATCCCTCCACGCGGTGTAAACTTTCCCCATACTTCAATATACTTTGGATTCATCAGCTTGATTAAATCCTTCATAATAATATTCACACAGTCCTCATGAAAATCTCCATGATTGCGGAACGAAAAAAGATATAGTTTCAAGCTCTTGCTCTCTACCATTCTTTCTCCTGGCACATAAGAGATTATGATATTTGCAAAGTCCGGCTGCCCTGTGATTGGACACAAGCTTGTAAATTCTGGACAATTAAACTTTACAAAGTAATCGTTTTCTGGATGCTTATTCAAAAATGTTTCTAATAATCGTGGATTATAATCTGTTTCATAATTATTATGCTGATTTCCTAATAACGTTAAGTTCTCTTTTTCTCTCATATATGTATGACTCCTGTCTATATTTTCTGTTTTTTCGTAACCGCTCAGTAACTTCACAATCACTGATTTTCTTTATGCATAAGTTCTATATTTCTTCCTGAACATTTATCTGCTCAATGCTGGATCACTCACTCCATTGGCGGCGAATGCAGCTGCTCTGTCAATGCAGGTTCCACATTTACCACAAGGCACATCTCCGCCTTCGTAACAAGACCAAGTCAGTTCATATGGTACTCCAAGTTCTAATCCCATCTTCACTACATCCGCCTTCGTCATATGTACAAATGGTGCCTCAATCTTAAGCTGATGACCTGAACCTTCATAAATTGTCTGATTCATGGCATCATGAAATACAGGCGAACAATCTGGATAAGCAAATCCTGCCGAATCATCTGCATGTGCACCATAATAAATCACGCTGCATTCCTTACTCAGCGCAATACTTGCCGCTGATGATAAAAACAATCCATTTCGAAATGGAACATAAGTGCTGACTGGCTTTTCTCCTCCAGTTTCCTCAATCTGCTTTGCATAGCTCTCTTCTGGAATTTCATCTGTAGATTGCTGCAATAATGAGCAGTTGCTGTACTGGAATATCTTGCTTAAATCTAAAAACATCTGCTCCACGCCATAATATTCTGCCACTGCCTTCGCAGCATTTATTTCCTTGTCATGCTTCTGTCCATAAGAAACAGACAAAGCCATCACATTTTCTTTTCCAAATCTTTCTATTGCTAACGCCAATGCCGTCGTGGAATCCACGCCACCGCTTGATAGTACCAATGCTTTCATATAAATTCCTCTTTTCTTTAAATTATCTCAAATACATCTGCAACGCTGCTTCCTGTTGAAATCTTCCTCGTAATTCAACGGTCATCGTTTTCGTATGATTCTTTTTAATGCCTCTTGCCGATACACAGCTGTGATATCCCTCTAATACCACTGCCACATCTTCACTTTCCGTGATTTCCATCATAATGTCTGCAATATCCTGTCCGATGCGTTCCTGTAGCTGCAGCCTTCTTCCAACCATATCACAGACTCTGGCAATTTTAGATAATCCAACAACTTTTCCATTAGGAATATACGCAACTGTGGCTTTCATGTCATACATTAGTGCCATGTGATGTTCACAATAAGAGAATAAATCAATATCCTTCATAACTACAACCTTAGAAGTATTGATTTCTTCCATTCCTTCTTCAAATACCTTATCAAACATCTGTGCAATCTCATGATTGGTATACTTCATCCCCTCAAAGACTTCTTCGTACATCTTTGCGACACGCTTGGGTGTATCTTTCAATCCTTCCCGTTCCGGATCATCTCCCAATGCTATGAGAATCCCTCGAATATGCTCCTCTATTGCTTTCGTATCTATCATATCAATCTCCATTCTTTCTGCACTCCGCAAACTTTAATTAGACGCCTCTCTGTTCTGGATTCCAGATCACCTTATGCATCTGAATCTGTAGACGCACGTTATTCATCTTGTGCTTTATCATATAATCCACAATTTGTACTGGTTCAATAGAACCAAATACCGGGCTGAAATAAACATGACACTTCTCTGTCAGATGATATTCCTCTATGATTTCTCTTGCACATTCCAAATCCTCTATGCTGCCAGAAACGAATTTAACCGTATCCTGCTTTCTTAATATATCCATATTCGAGAACATCATTTTCTTCTCACAGCCACTGGACGGAAGTTTATAATCCATAGTAAATACCAGTCTTTCACTGTCAAATGTATTAGCAATCGGTACGATATCAACAGCGCCATTGGTTTCTATCTCCACACGCATGTCTGATTTATTCAATAAATGATCAATCAACAGGAGAATGTCTTGCTGTAACAATGGTTCTCCCCCAGTCAGTGTCACATTCTTTACTCCTGTACCAATCACATATTCACATATGTCTTCTGGTGACATTTCTTCATATGTACAATCCGTCTCATTGGCCCACTTCGTATCACAATAGGAACAATTTAGATTACATCCCTTAAATCTAATAAAGACAGCCAGCTCTCCTGCTCTTGTTCCCTCTCCATTAATACTGATAAATTTCTCTACAACTTTCATCTTAATCTTCTTTCCACTATCTATTCACATACCTGTTCAATGTTATTCTCAGTCACACAGCTTTCATGTGTTATTGCAGAATTTCTCCGCTTCCCATCGTTCAAAACTGATATAAATCTATAGTAACTGTTCAGTACCTTCTGAACAGTTACAATCTATATTCAATTGCACTCATAAGCTGCACAGTTATTCGGTGTCTCATACACTTCCACTCTGTGAACAGGAAATCCTTGTTGACTCATCAGCTCATAGAAATATTTTGAAAAATGTTCTGCTGTTGGTCTAAAGTCCACCTCAATCATTCTAAAGTCCTCTGCATGTAATGCAGTAACTGTCTCTTTTCGAAGTGAATCTTTCTCATAAATCAGACTATGATCCATCTCATCACAAATTTTCTTCAACGCTTTCTTTAAATCAGAAAAATCCACAAGCATCCCTCTTGTCTGCCCTTCTTCCTTCAACTGTTCAGCCGCTATTTCAACAACTACTCTCCAGCGATGTCCATGAAGATTCTTACACTTTCCATCATACCCTTTTAGAAAATGTGCAGAATCAAAACTACTTTCTGTTTTTAAATAATACATATAATTCTCCTGCTTTACTGTTTATTATTTTAATTGATGTACCACATCTATATTGCCTTCTTTGTTTTCGTATTGGGAATATATCAAGCTGGAATGCTTAGGAAAGAATAGAAAAAGGCCCTGTAAATATGCATACACATATATTTACAGGGCTTAATTATCATTATAGATTTCGTTAAGCAGCCCTGGTTTTATTTAACGACAGGATGGTACAAACGAACTGTCGCGCAATAATGCGATATGTCTATTATAAACATGTTCAAAAATATGTCAATCCAAAATTAATATATACTCATTATATCATGTCCGTTCCGGGCATGATACCTCCGGTGGATTTATGATATATATTAAAGTAAACGTTTCTTCATCTCCGAAAAATTGATCTTCAACCCAGGATAAAATCCAGATTGAATCTCATCATCAAAGGTATACATGGTCGGAATCATATCCTTCCAAAAATCATAGACTAAAATCCGCATCTTAATTGGGTCAACAATCCAATACTCCTTCACACCTGCATTCTGATACTTCTGCAGCTTTAAAAAATAATCATTCTTTGAATTATTCTCTGAAACAATCTCAATCACAAAATCAGGTGCTCCGTTACATCGAATTCCTCCTTGACACTTCCTTGAATCACACACCATAAAAATATCTGGCTGTAGCATCGTATAATCATCCTCATCCAGGCAAACATCACATGGAAAGACATATACATTACAATCCTTCTGATCCTTTCTTACATATTCTCTACATGCCACTGCTATTTCCAATACCAGCATCTGATGATTCAAGGATGGTGCTGCCATATTATATATCTGTCCATCAATCAATTCCACTCTCTGATCTGATGAAAGAGCATAGTAGTCATCTAGATTCTTTCTTCCATCCAGACTCTGTCCGTATGAAAATGCTTCTGCTACATGATCTGGATAACCTCCATCTTCCTCATTCATTACTACAATTAATTCCAGTGCTTTCCTTAAAGCCTGAATACTATCTCTTCTTGGATACTTCGTTGCTCCGCTCAATATCTTATTCAGAGTTCCTTCTGGGACTCCCGACTTCTCAGCTAATATTTTATTGGTCCAACCCAGCTCTTTTTTTCTCTTACGAATCAGTTCCACATCTGTCATATGCATCCTCCTTTCACATGATATCACTTCCATTGTGTGTATTACGTATATTTTACCGTTCTTACCATTTATAATTACATTTTACCATTAATTAGTAATATGTCAATTACTTTATCTAATTAATAAGTTGGACAAAATGCGTATGTATGAATGATATCGTGTATATTCCACAAAATTATATGCATACTATCCTCATAAACATTTTCATGCATTTTCATCGTAACTATAATGAAAGGAGTAAACAAATTATGAAAGATAAAGATGAAATCATTCGCGAAGAAGAAATCAAGATGCAGGCAAGCGACGGTTTTGATGACCAGGCAAATGCAGATTTTAAGAAAATACTTCCTATGATGGCTATGGACGAAATTCCCAAGGCAAAATCTGATGCCAAGGAAATCATCGCACTAGTCAAGCACAGTGGCACTGTCACTGGTTATCAATTATCTGACGGTTCGGTCATTTCCAAAGATGAGGGAATCTCCATGGCTGAACGTGGTGAAATCAAAGGTGTTGGTATCGCTCATAAAAAAGATACCGTGTACCTGAAATCTCTTCCCGATGGTACCGAGAACAATAATCTCAGCCATCTCCCAACCGTAGACCGCACATTTTAGATTTCACATATATTTTCAATGAAATAAAGAGGCTGTTTGCATGAAATATTCATCTCAAGAATCCATTCCAATCAATGATCCTTGAAATCACTTCACACACAGCCTCTTTTTATATAATTTAAAATAAATTCTGCAACTTGCCATCTTGGTCTTATTACATCATGTCCGTTCCGAACATGATGCCTCCGGCGGATTTTAGCACCCAATTTCTGCGGTTCCGCAGAAATCAATGTGCAATGATATAATTCTCATATATGCTCATTACATCATACATAGATACGCAAAATATCCTGCATACAGCAACAGCATTACGATTCCACATGGTCTGCGAAGGCCCTTATGTCGAATTGTTCCAGCCCATAGTACTACACCTGCCAGAATTGCAATAATTGTATCAATGATAAACTTTGCTTCAAACGGAACGGTGCAGATCAGCGCTGTTGTTCCAATAACAAATAAGATATTGAATATGTTGCTTCCCACAATATTTCCGATTGCAATTCCTGCATTTCCTTTTCTTGCTGCTGTAACAGATGTTACCAGCTCCGGCAATGAAGTTCCCAACGCAACAATTGTCAATCCGATAAACCGTTCACTCATACCAAAGAATCTAGCCATCTCAGAGGCACTGCTGACTGCGAAATCACTTCCTAGCACAACCATCACACCACCTGCTACGATGAATAACAGACATTTCCATACTGGTATATCCTTTTGTTCTTCCGCTTCTTCCTGAATGCCTCCATTCCGTGACATCACAAAAAGATACCCTAAAAACAGAATAAATAAAATCCAGAAAACAATTCCTTCCACCAGATTAATTGATGCATCTGTATAACCGAATGCCAATAATACAATGGTAATTCCAATCATAAATGGTATTTCATATCGAAATGTTGATTTCTGGATTGCCACATTGGTAATTACTGCTGTAATACCAAGGATAATCAGAACATTCAAAATATTACTTCCAACAATATTTCCAATAGTAATTCCTGCATTCCCCTTCATTGCTGCCGTAATGCTGACTGCTGCCTCTGGCATACTAGTTCCCATAGCAACAATGGTAAGTCCAATAACTAACTGGGGAATTCCCAGCTTTCTGGCGATTCCTGCGGCACCTTCTACGAACCAGTCCGCCCCCTTTACCAACAACACAAAACCCGCGATTAAAATAACTAACTGCCAAATCATAACATTTTCCTCCTGCTTCATTCTTTTTTGATTCATGCAGAAGGGATAAAAAAAGAGACTCCTACTGCATATACAGTAAAAGTCTCGCTATTTAATCACTCTCCGAGTTATTTTCATAACTGTACTGACGGAAAAGTGAACACAATCTGGCTAGCTACTCCCTTTTATAAATAAAGAATACACCTATTTGTTACAATGTGTCAATTTATTTTCGTAAAAATGTTATTTCCACTGATGTTACTGAGTTACTGATGATAATAGCTTAAAAAGTCTCCGATTTTTCCAACCGCATCTTCTAAGACTTCTATTCTAGGAAGATATACCACTCGAAAATGATCTGGCTGTGCCCAATTAAACCCACCACCATGAATCATCAAAATCTTCTTATCGCGTAATAAATCCAATGCGAACTTTTCATCATTTACAATATTGAACTTTTTCGTATCAATCTTCGGGAACATATAGAAGGCTGCCTTCGGCTTCACCGCTGTAATTCCTGGAATATCATTCATTGCATGATAAATGTATTCTCTCTGCTCGTATATTCTACCTCCTGGAATCACATAATCCTTGACGCTTTGATATCCACCAAGAGCTGTCTGAATAATTGACTGTGCTGGTACATTGGAACACAATCTCATGTTAGAGAGCATATCAATTCCTTCAATATAATCCTTTGCAATTGCCTTGTTCCCACTAAGAATCATCCAGCCTACTCGATATCCTGCAATCATATGTGACTTGGACAATCCGCTAAAAGTCACACAGAATAAATCCGGTGCAAGGGATGCAATAGATACATGTTCTGCTCCATCCATAACTAATCTGTCATAAATCTCATCTGAAAAAATAATCAAGTGATTCTGCCTTGCAATCTCAACGATTTCCTGAAGGACCTCCTTTGGGTATAAAGCGCCTGTTGGATTATTGGGATTGATAATAACAATTGCCTTGGTACGGTTTGTTATTTTCTTTCGAATATCATCCATATCCGGATTCCACTCTGCCTGCTCATCGCAGATATAATGAACTGGCTTACCACCAGCTAAAGTTGCACATGCTGTCCATAATGGATAATCTGGAGAAGGAATCAATATCTCATCTCCATCATCTAATAATGCAGACATGCTTAAGTTAATTAATTCACTGACACCATTTCCTGTATAGATATCCTCGATAGTCACATTTGGAATATTCTTTGTCTGCGCATACTGCATAATTGCTTTCCTTGCAGAATACAAGCCCTTGGATGCAGAGTACCCTTCACACTCCGTCAGCTGTCTGGACATATCATATACGACCTCATCTGGGGTTCTGAATCCAAATGGTGCTGGATTTCCAATATTCAATTTCAATATATGCATTCCTGTTGCTTCCATTCGATTGGCCTCTTTAACAACAGGTCCTCTTACATCATATAACACGTTGTCTAATTTTGAAGACTTCTTAAATCCATTCATGCATTTTCCCCCTGTGGCACTTTCTGCCTGCTGATTCTTTATATTTTCTATATGATCTTTATTTATTATTTCCTTTTTCGCAATTGCTTTATTCTCATCAGATGATTCCTTCATCTGCTTTGCATATACCGTTTCCTGATTGCTTCCACTCTTCAACCAGCTTTCATCTACTTCTAGTATCTCCGCCAAAAAATGCATAATATCATCTCTCGGTATGGTCTTACCGCTGACATACTGACTCATATGGCTCTTTCCCATCTTGACATTTCTGTCAACCGCTCGCTGTACCAAATCTACTTGTTTAAATCCATGGTCTGTCATGGCCTTCTTTAATCTATCTGCAAATGTTTCTTTTTCCATAGCCATCCTCCATTCTATATCAAAAGTTCAATTTTTCTTGAAAAGTTCAATTTCAAGTTATATGTAGTATATTCTTTTTCTTTAAAATGTTCAACATCTTTTTCAATACTTTTATAAATTCACTGAGAAAGTTCAATTTTAAATATATAGTTCAATTTTTATCAATTAAAAAACTCGAACATCATACTTTTCTTATAAGTACAATGATCGAGTTCTATTTCTTTTCTCTTTTATATACATTTACCTAAATATACTATTAGATAAATGCATGTGATAGTGCATTAAAAGCGACAATTAAAAATTAAAATCAATCTGAATCCCCTTCAAATCTTCATTAATAAGATTATTTTCAACAAGAATCCTCTGGATGTTCTTCTGAGCCTCTTCAACGTGTCCACTATTCTGTTTCTGCATAGATACTTCTGATTCAATCTGATCAGATTTCTGATTTCCCTCAATAATTTCCTGCTGATCCTGACGATTTTCTTTTGCTTCTTGAAGCTTCTCGTCCTGCTCTTCTTGTTTCTTTTCGGCTTCCTCTGCCTTCTCCTGTTCTTCTTCCTGCTTCTCTTCGATAGTCTCCATCCCATCCTTGATCAACATTCCAACCGCCTCATCATTGGCAGCATCCATTATCTGGTCAGCTGCATCGTCCGCTTTCAACATATCCTGGGATTTTGCCTGCTCTGTCTTTGCATTATTGACTGCACTCGTAAGCGACATTAAATCTAATTCTCCCTGCTGAACCTAACATTGTTCTGATACTTCTCTAACAATTCCAAATCCTTTTGTTCCTGTGAATCCGGATCTATCCCATATTCTTCCTGAACATTCTTTTTTTCATTTTCAATGTTATTCATCTTTGACTTTAAATCTAGGATTTCTGCTGCCTTGTCTGCTTTCGCCGTTCTCATATCTTCAATATTCTGTAAAGCCTGATCATC
>JAQUVV010000268.1 GCA_028693195.1 Lachnospira sp. | reverse complement strand
ATGCGGGACGTTTTGTGATCGGAAAAGAAAAGGGCTCTATTGGAATGCTGCAGCGTTACTATAAGATAGGCTTCAACCGTGCAGGAAGAATTATGGATCAGCTTGCAGAAGCTGGTGTGGTTGGACCTGAACTTGGAACGAAGCCAAGAAAAGTGGAGATGACTTTGGAGGAATTTGAAGCATATCTTCAGAGAGAAAAAATCTCATAATAGAATGCAGTTATTCATGAAAGCAGGTTAATAAAATAGTTAAATATATTTCTAAGGAGGATCAGATACCATGGGAGTAAAATCAGATATCGAAATCGCACAGGAAGCAAAAATGCTTCATATTAAGGAAGTTGCCGCTAAGGTAGGAATTACTGAAGACGAGCTGGAGTTTTATGGGAAATATAAAGCAAAGTTATCAGATGAGGTGGAAGAGCGCTTAAGCAAGGAAAAGGACGGAAAGCTGATTCTTGTGACAGCAATCAATCCAACACCAGCAGGAGAAGGCAAGACTACCATTAGTATTGGCTTAACTGAAGGCTTGAACAAAATGGGTAAGAAAGCAGTTGCTGCTTTAAGAGAGCCATCATTAGGGCCTTGCTTTGGTATTAAAGGTGGAGCAGCAGGTGGCGGATATGCTCAGGTTGTTCCTATGGAGGATTTGAATCTGCACTTTACAGGTGACTTCCATGCAATTACATCTGCGAACAACCTGTTGGCGGCAATGCTGGATAATCATATGAATCATGGGAATGCGTTAAGAATTGATACAAAGCGTGTTGTCTGGAAAAGATGTCTGGATATGAATGATCGTGCATTAAGAAACATTGTCATTGGTATGGGTGCAAAGACGGATGGTATTGTTAGAGAAGACCACTTCATCATTACAGTTGCATCAGAAATTATGGCGATTCTCTGCCTTGCTGATGATATGTCTGATTTAAAGAGGAGACTTGGCAGAATTATTGTTGCATATAATATGGATGGAGAGCCAGTAACTGCTGATGATTTGAAAGCAACAGGTTCTATGGCAGTGTTGTTAAAGGATGCTATGAAGCCAAATATGATTCAGACATTGGAGAACACACCAGTTCTGGTTCATGGTGGCCCATTTGCGAATATTGCTCATGGCTGTAATTCGGTCAGAGCGACAAAGCTTGCGTTAAAGATGGGAGATTATGCCATTACAGAGGCAGGTTTCGGTGCAGACTTAGGCGCTGAGAAGTTCATGGATATTAAGTGCAGGATGGCAGGACTGTCACCAGATGCAGTTGTGATTGTTGCTACAGTAAAAGCTTTAAAATATAACGGGGGTGTTCCAAAGACAGAACTTGGGAAACCTAATATAGAGGCTCTTGCGGCAGGTATCGCGAATCTGGATAAGCATATAGAGAATATGCATAAGTTTGGGGTACCAGTTGTTGTGACGTTGAATTCATTTATTACAGACACAGAAGAGGAATATGAATTTATCCGTAAGCACTGTGAAGAGCTTGGCTGTGAATTTGCTCTTTCAGAAGTATGGGCAAAGGGTGGCGAAGGCGGTCTTGCATTGGCAGAGAAGGTCATTGCGACAGTTGAGAATAAAGAAAGTCATTTCGCACCAATTTATGAGGATGACGCGTCTTTAACCCAGGATATTGAGACAATCGCAAAGGAAATCTATGGTGCATCAGGAGTGACATTCGATGCAGCAGCAAAGAAATCATTAGATCATATAGAAGCAATGGGCTTCGGTCAAGTGCCAGTGTGTATGGCAAAGACACAGTATTCCTTATCAGATAATCCTGCTCTTCTTGGACGCCCTGAAGGATTTACCATTAATGTCAGAGAAATTCAGATCAATGCAGGAGCAGGATTTGTGGTTGCATTGACAGGTAAGGTTATGACAATGCCAGGGCTTCCGAAGGTTCCAGCAGCAGAAAACATTGACTATGATGAAGAACAGCAGAAGATTGTAGGATTGTTTTAAGAATAAGAAGAATGGAGTTTTGATATGAAATTATCAGTTATGCTGGAGCGATTACAGGCTTCCGGCTGTGAATGTAATATAATAAAAGGCTCTTTGGAGACAGAGGTTACTTCATTGACTTCTGATTCTAGAAAGGTGACTGATGGAAGTGCGTTTGTATGTATTGTTGGTGCAGTCAGTGATGGACACCAGTATATTGATCAGGTGATTGAACGAAAGGCTTCAGTGCTTGTGGTGCAGAAGGGATACGCAGACAGAGAATTCCCGGATGGAATCACTTTGGTTGAAACAGATAATACCAGAAAAGCGCTTGCATATATGTCGGCTGCATTCTTTGGAAATCCTGCGGAGAAGCTCTTTACCATTGGAATCACAGGAACGAAGGGAAAGACAACAACAACGTATATGATTCGTAATGTCCTAGAGGCATGTGGAATTGAGACTGGATTGATTGGAACCATTGAGACGATTATTGGAGAAGATACAAAAGCTTCCTGTAATACGACACCGGAATCCTATGAAATTCATGAATCTTTCAAGAAAATGGTAGATGCAGGCTGTAAAGCAGTTGTTATGGAGGTATCTTCTCAAGGATTAAAGCTTGATCGTACGGCTGGAATCACATTTGACATTGGTGTATTCACAAATCTTGAGCCAGACCATATTGGACCGAATGAGCACGAGTCATTTGAGGAATATTTAAACTGTAAAGCGATGCTCTTTAGACAGTGCAAGGTGGGAATTGTCAATGGAGATGATAAACATACAGAGGCAGTGATTGCACAGGCAGCCTGCGAGATTGAAAAGTATGGTTTGAATGAAGGAAATGATCTGCGTGCAGTGAATATTAATCTGCTTCATGAGAGAGGAAGAATTGGACTGACTTATGATTGTCAGGGATTATTGAATATGGCGGTGGAGCTAGATCTTCCAGGAAAATTCTCAGTATACAATTCCCTTTGCGCCATTGCGGTGACCAGACATTTACATGTGGATGAGCAGGTTTTGAAGGAAACGTTAAAGGATGTCAAGGTCAAGGGAAGAATTGAGCTGATTAAGGTATCAGATAGATTTTCATTGATGATAGATTATGCCCACAATGCAATGGCATTACAGAGCATTTTAGAGACATTGAAGGTATATCATCCAAACAGACTGGTATGCCTCTTTGGATGTGGAGGAAACCGATCCAAGGAGAGACGATTCGAGATGGGTGAGGTTTCAGGAAAGTTAGCAGATTTGACAATTATTACTTCAGATAATCCAAGATTCGAAGAACCAGAAGAAATCATCAAGGATATTCAGACAGGAATAGGCAAGACAACAGGAGCACATGTGGATATTGTAGACCGTAAGGAAGCAATTAAGTATGCAATCCAAAATGGACAGCAGGGAGATATTATTGTTCTTGCAGGAAAAGGTCACGAAGATTATCAGGAAATCAAAGGTGTCAAGTACCCAATGGATGAGCGTGTTCTCATCGCAGAAGTACTTGATGAACTCCACAGCGAGGGCTGGGAGGGGTGAATTTAGGCTGCGAAACTCATATATATGTAACTAGATGGTCAACTGCAACATAATTATAAGCAGG
>JAQUVV010000267.1 GCA_028693195.1 Lachnospira sp. | reverse complement strand
GTTAAGGAATATGTATCTTCAATTAGCATAAGTGAAACGAATAAGTTCATGAATGTTGGAGCTTCAGGTACATTAACAGCGTCTGTTGGAACTTCAACAGCAACGAATAAGAATATTCAGTGGTCTTCATCGAACTATGATATATGTAGTGTGGATGGAAACGGAAATTTGCTTGCTAATTCAGTAGGTACAGCTGTTATTACAGCGACAGCAGCAGACGGAAGTGGCGTGAGTGCATCTTGTATTGTCCGCGTAGTAAATCCGGTGACTGCAATTAACATTGTACCGGATACAGTTAGAATCTTAGTTGGCGGTTCCTACAAGGTGGAAGCGGTTATATATCCAGAGAATGCAACAATTAAGGATGTAACATGGGCATCATCCAATGAGTCTATTGCAACAGTGGATGAATCAGGTGAAATCTTTGCCAATGCGACAGGAAAGTGTAAGGTAACTGCGACATCCAGAGATGGAAATAATGTGGTGGGAACCTGTTGGGTATATGTAACGCCGGTTGTAGATATTTCATCCTTGAGAATTAATTCTACTGAGATATATATGCTGACAGGAAAGTCACGTCAATTGTCAGTGCGTATCAGACCAGCAACGAATACAGATTCATATGAGTGGTTCTCGACAGATACAGGAATTGTTGTGGTTGATCAGAATGGTGTGATTACAACAGTAGGACCTGGAACTGCTGAAGTTATAGTTGAGAGTGATGCCAAGGGCGTATCATCAACATGTACAGTGCATTCTCTTGGACTGAGTTCTTCCTATATATCACTGGATCAGTATGATTATTATGATTTGGATGTATTAGGTACGACAAACAGGGTGACTTGGAGAAGTAGTAATCCTAGAGTATGTACGGTAGATAGTTCAGGACATATTGTTGCCAGAATGGCTGGTACTGCGACAGTAAGAGCAGTTGTGAATGATAAGACGTTGACATGTACGGTTAGAGTGTCATCGATTAGATAAAAAATATGAATTGATTGACATTGGACGTTTACTACGAACACTTCCAGACCTATGGTCTGTCAGAAGTTGAATGATATAAGAACAAGCCATGCATGAATAATCCGCTTGCAGCGAATTATTCATGACGGGCTGGCGCCCTATAAAAATAAAAATACCAAGTATCCTTTGTGAGCAAGCTCCCATGGACACTTGGTATTTTTATTTTTGCATGGCTTGTAGCTAACGCAAAAAGAGATGCTCGGGAAAAGCATCTCTTCTTTAAAATATGAGGGGGAGATAGAAAGAATTAACTTATCTATCTATAAGATAATATACAGTAGAAATGTGAGCAAACTGTGTCGATATTATGAAAGAATCATTAAAAATATTAAGAAAACAGGAAACGAAGATAAACAGAAAATGATACAAAAACAAAAATGAGTGATGTTGATTATTTGACATTTATATGGTAAGATGAGAATGTTAATTTTTTGATTATGGGGGTTTCTGGATGCAGGACGATAAACAGAACAATAAGCAGAATGAAATAGATGAACAAATGGCAAGCTCGATAAAGAAACTGGTAGAGGAAGAAACTACGGTAGCAAGAGCTTTTGTAACGATAAATGAAACTGAAGATAAGAACAATGATATAAAAAAGAAGGAAGACACTGCAACAATGCATACGCAGGTGATTCCTGATTTGACAGAAGAATTAGAAGAGCGTCGCAGAGAAGCAGCTAAGAAAGATACAATACCAGATACAACACTAACGGATATTAATGTAGAATATAAAGATTATAAACAAGCTGATAAAAGCATGGAATCTATAAAAGATGTAGCAAAGAAAGCAGAAGACAGTACGGAGTCAGCACCGGATTCTAAACATAAGAAATCTTTGACAAAGAAGCAGAAGTTAACCATAGGAATTGCAGCAGGTGCAGTTGCAGTGGTTATTGCGATTATTATTATTGTAATTGTTGTAAGCAATGGAAATAAAAAGAAATCTTATCAATATAATTTCGATCAGGGTATGAAGTATTATAATGAACAAGATTATAGTGTTGCTTTACCATATCTAGAAAAGGCAGCAGATACATCAAAGGGTAAGAATAATGCAGATCTTCAGTTCGATTTGTATTTGTGCTATCGGAATCTAAATCAAGATGATCAGGCATTGAATACTTTGACGAATATCTTATCCTTTGATAAGAATAATGAGAAAGCAATTCGTGCGCTTGCATCATTCTATATGGAGAAAAAGGACAGCAGTGCACTGAATGAATTAATTCAGAAGTATAATGGAACAGATGCAGAGACTTATTTGGAGGATTATAAGGTAAGTAAACCAGTACCATCGGTGGAAGCAGGCTCTTATAATGAGAATGTGAAACTGCAGTTTGTCGCAGATTCGGAATGCAAGGTGTATTATACACTGGATAGTTCGACACCGACAGAGAAAAGTACATTATATGATGATATTATTGAAATTAAGGCTGGAACAACCACGGTTAAGGCAGTTTCAGTGAATTCTATGGGCGTATACAGCGATGCTGTAGAATTAAAGTATGAGATTGATTATAAGAAGCCAGATGCGCCAACAGTATCACCGGCATCAGGAACATATGAATCAGGTCAGATGATTTCAATAGATAATATTCCAGAAGGAAGCAAGGTTTATTAAACGACCGATGGTTCCACACCGACAGAGAAATCTAAAGTGTATACAGATACATTTGCTATGCCAGAGGGAAATACCATTGTTTCGGCCATAATAATTGATCAGAACAAGCAAGTAAGTTCTATAACAAAGAGAAATTATGTAGTTAACAAGGCAAGTGTGAAACAGTTGACATATGAAGAGGCTGTTGCTGGATTAAAAAGTCAGCTCCAGAGTAGAGGAGTTGCTGTTGCGAATGCAACATTTAGCAATCAGTCTAAGATAACTGTTCAGGGAATTGAGATTTATCACATCAAATGTGATATCAAATCGGGAACACAGACAACAACGGGATATTATGGCGTGGATGTCAAGACTGGAACTTGTTATTCTGTGACACAGAGTGGTAGCAGTTATACGCTGGCAGCTTTATAATTATTTTTACTATGATTTGATGCGTGAATATTCATGCTTCATATATAAATAACTGAAAGGAGTAATAAGATGTACAAGATTTTAAAGGCTGAAAAATTAGCAGAAAAGATTTATCTCATGGATGTGGAAGCACCAAGAGTTGCAAAGCATTGTGAACCTGGCCAGTTCATTATTGTGAAGATGGATGAGAAGGGGGAAAGAATCCCTCTTACAATATGTGATTTTAACAGAGAAAAGGGTATTGTAACGATAGTATTCCAGATTGTAGGAGCATCTACAGAGAAGATGGCAAGACTCCAGGCAGGAGATGCATTTAGCGATTTCGTAGGACCATTAGGATGTGCATCTGAACTTATTCATGAAGATATTGAAGAATTAAAGAAGAAGAAAATCGTATTCGTAGCAGGTGGTGTTGGTACAGCTCCTGTATATCCACAGGTAAAGTGGATGCATGAACATGGCATCAATGTAGATGTTATTGTTGGTGCAAAGAATA
>JAQUVV010000266.1 GCA_028693195.1 Lachnospira sp. | reverse complement strand
AAAGTAATAAATAGCAATTCCTGAGCAAAAGAACCCGAAAGCTCCTTGGACATTGCGGAATCTCCAATAATATAGTATTGAGCTTCTGTGCCATCTAGTTTCTCTATCATTTGATCAATCAAATCATATACTTCATCACTTTCCCCACCATATGAGGTTGTGACAATCAATCTAGAATAATGTTCTCCTACCAATGACTGTTTTCCTGTCTTGAGCGTATCTGCTGTAAGACTTAACTGTTCTTTTGCCTCATCATCAAAAAATGCCGCAAACCTTGGGTCTTCTACTGCATCCACATTCGCTATTGTCTCAAGTTCCGGAATCACACTGCTTACCTGATCCTCATCTTCATTATCATATAAAACTACCAAAGATGTTTTTGCAGGGAATATGATCTGTATCTTTGTTTTATCTTCACTGGTTGACTCAACTGCGTAAGTAATCCCAGACTTTCCCTGAACAATAAAACTTCCTGCTAACAGAAAAACAAATAATACTAAAATTCCATAACGAAACTTATATGAAAATGCAGCAATCCTATTCATCTTAAATACTGGAACAGGCTTTTTCGTTTTCATAAGTGCTTTATCAAACATTAAAATCAATGCTGGAAGCACACAAAAGATACAAATCAAACTGATTAAGACACCCTTTGCTAACACAAGCCCCATATCTTTGCCAATTGTAAAACTCATAAATACCAGACAAATCATTCCAACGATTGTCGTAACGGAACTACTGGAAATAAATACAAAGCCGTGTGCCAGTGCTTTCTGCATTGCTGTTTCCTTACTTGAAGTCAGCTTCTGCTCCTGTCTATATCGCTCCATCACCATGAATGAATAATCCATTGACAACGCCAGCTGTAGTATGGAAGCTACGGATGAAGTCATAGATGAAATACTGCTAAACATCACATTTGTACCCGAATTAATCATGACTGCCATTCCAATGGGAATCAGGAAAAGAAAAGGTTCAATCCAAGAATGGCACATAACAAAAAGAATCACAAGCAGAATACTGAGCGCAACAATGATCAGCATTGACATTCCCTTCGACGCTTCCGCCTGGTCTACAACACTTCCAGCCACATACATTTCATGACTACTATAATTCGATTGAATTTGTTTTAAGATATTCTGAACTTTACTGCCATATGCATTTCCATCAATATTCACCGTGTATAATGCATAACCATCTTTTACATTCTCACTACTATTGGAATCAAATGTAACACTACTGACTTCTTCAATGCTGGCAAGGTCTGATTTCATCTGCTGCATCGCCCCTTCTGAATCAAGATCCCCAAACATAACAGAAATCGATGTTACTTCCTCAAATTCTTCACTCATCAGATTCACACCCTTCTTTACTGATGAGCTATCTGGCAAATACTGCACCATATCATGATTTACCTTCACATATGTCGATGCAATTGCACTGATTACTACAAATACAATAAAACTTGCCAGTATCCACTTTCGTTTTTTAACAATAAACTCTGATATTCTTTCCACTTTCCTTCTCCTTCTTTATATAGTCACATAAAATATGTAATATCTATATAATTTACGAGCTATTTTTCTTTCAAGAATAAAATCACTTATTGATTTTATGAACACATGTATATTATAATACAAGTGTACACAGTTCAATATACAATTCTTTGATTTGTGTCAGTTAATAGACACTTTTGATGAAACTGTTCATGAAAAAGGAGAAATTTTATGAATGAAAAATCTTTAGACTTGAGATCCCGTTACTCACAAAAAGTAATTATGGATGCTATGCTTGAATTATTGAATGAGAAACCGCTTGATAAAATCACTGTCACTGATATCTGTACACGTGCTCAGATTAACCGCGGAACTTTCTATAAATATTATGAGAATGTGATTGATTTATACGAAAAAACAGAAGATTCTGTTATTGATGAAATTATTCATCCGAATTACTCGGATGTTGATTGTAACAGCTGTCAGAATGTAGAATACATCAAAGGACTATTGAGTACCATTCGCGACAGTGAGAAATTACAATGCTTTATTCGTACGAACGAAGGAATTAACCACTTTGCACAGAAGGCACTGCATTACATGGAAGATAAGACTATTCAGACATGGCTGTCCACTTACGATTCTCTTGATACAATCAGGGCTCGTTACATCTACCACTACATTGTTGGTGGATATATTGAAGTCATCACCCTTTGGGTATGCCAGGGATTTGTCGAGCCCATAGAAGACATCTGTGAACTGGTTTGTACAATTAATCTATCACACTTTGGCCTGTGATATTTGCGCTTCCAAAAAGTGAATCTACAAATTTCCATTCACTCATTTACTATTTTTAAATTAATATTCCGGTAACTGCTCATGTATTACTGCGTGATGTAAATGTATGGTCACTGCGCTCTTCAACGCCTGCGCATCACGCTTTTTTAGAAAATCCATAATTAGGATGTGATCCTTATGTGCATCCTCTGCAATCATATCTGAATTATAATTTAGAGAAATGGTTGTTTCAATAGTTTCAGAAAGCATCGGCATGAATTTGCTTAAGAATTCATTATGAGATGCCTCCAGTATCGACCCGTGGAATTTAATTTCTGATTCGATACGTGCTTTTCCAACTGGGTTCTTTCTTAATTCCTTCTGGCACAGTTCTCCCAGCTTTAATATATGTTCAATCTCTTCATCTGTTGCACGCTTGCAAGCCAATGCTGCTGCCTCTGGCTCAAAAATCATACGTGTTTCATACAAATCACGAAGAGTTACTTTCGTCTTTAAAAAATCCTGAATTCCTGATGTTTCCGATGTAAACTGATCCATCTGTTCTGCCACAAATGTACCTAGTCCTCTTTTCACTGTCAGAATCCCCTCTGCACTTAAAATTCGAATAGCCTCGCGAAGAGTCGTTCTACTGATTCCTAACTTTTCCGACAGCTCATTCTCATTAGGCAGCTTCTGCCCAAATGCATATTCCTTTTTTTCAAGAATCATATTCTTTAATGTTTCAGCGGTTCTCTGAGACAAATTCTCATGTTGCATGATTATTCCTCGCAAATTATAGTTTAATAAAGAAAAGCTGCCGTACCCTCTTACATCTGATACGGCAGCGAAAATTATGTACGACTTAGTTGTTGATAAACTTGCTTGATTCATCATTCCAGCTGTAAAGCTTTCTGATATCTTCACCAACTGCTTCTGATGGATGCTCAGCTGCTAACTTTCTCATAGCCTTGAAGTGAACCTGTCCACCTGCTTCTGACATATCAAGTAAGAATTCCTTAGCGAATGTACCATCCTGAATGTCTGAAAGAATCTTCTTCATAGTCTTCTTAGTTTCTTCTGTAACAAGCTTTGGTCCTGTGATGTAATCACCGTACTCAGCTGTGTTAGAGATAGAATATCTCATTCCTGCGAAACCTGACTGATAGATTAAGTCAACGATCAGCTTCATCTCATGAATACACTCGAAGTATGCATTTCTTGCATCATAACCAGCTTCTACAAGTGTTTCGAAACCAGCCTGCATAAGAGCACATACACCACCACAAAGAACTGC
>JAQUVV010000265.1 GCA_028693195.1 Lachnospira sp. | reverse complement strand
GGCGATGAAACCAGTTGACTGGTATGCCTATGCATTTTCTAGAGAGCCACTCAACGGAAAGTTCAATGATGAACAGCGAATTCAGTGGACAAAGGAAGCGATTGACTGTGGAATTGAATACGCACAGAGAATTGCAAAGAAGTATGGCTCAAAGAATCCGGTGATGATTGCAGAGAAGATGGGAATGGATGTTTCGTATCCAGACGTTCCAGAAAAGACAGATCGTGTCTTGTTTGGTGAATTCAAAGAGCCTAATAAGATCATGATTTACATGGATGCAGTGAACAAGGCAAGTAAATCACTGAGAGAACCTGATGTAAAAGAGGTGCTTGGCAGTCATCTGAATGTAAAGAATCTGTTGTTAGCACATGAGCTGTTTCATCATGTTGAAGATGAATATCGCAAGGAAATCTATACAAGAACCAAGAAGGTTCGACTATGGAATATCGGTCCACTTCATAACGATTCAGAGGTGTATACCCTTGGAGAAATCGCAGGAATGGCATTCGCGCAGGAATTATGTGGATTGCCATATTCACCATTTGTAATGGATGTTTTCCTGGTATATGGTTATTCGCCAGAAGAGGCAAGTGGTTTGTATGAAGAAATCATGGAACGAACAGGATTAGTACCATGTGATGCAGATGGAAATCATCCAGAAGCAGAATAATTAGATGAAGTAACATTTTAAAACGGTATATCTCATTAGCACATTCTTGGAATATTATAGTGAATCTTTATATTGAAAGAATGCGTTGATGTGAAACAGGTTACGGGGGAGATACGGTGGAGGCACCGTACGTAACTATAGGTGATTCGGAGCGATCCTTAATTGGTATCAATCACATATCAATTAAGATTACTGTATGGCTCTGAACGAAAAGTATAATATATGTAAGGAGAATGAAGATGAGCGTTAAAGTATCTTATGATGAGGTCAAAGCAACCGTTAAGAAAGCGTTCTTAAATGTTGGGTTAACAGAAGAACAGGCAGAAACCTGCGCAACAATTCACACACAGTCTAGCGCAGATGGTGTAGAAAGTCATGGATTAAACAGAATTCCAAGATTTGTGGAATATGTTCAGAAGGGCTGGATTAATCTGGAAGGAAAGCCGGAGTTAGTAAAGAGTTGTGGAGCTATTGAGAATTACGATGGTAATCTTGGAATCGGCATTACCAATGCGATTTTCTGTGCAGACAGAGCGATGGAACTTGCCAAGGAGCACGGTGTTGGTGTTGTGGCATTGAAGAATACAACTCATTGGATGAGAGGCGGCACATATGCTTGGAGAATGGCAGAAGCTGGATATCTTGGAATGAGCTGGATCAATACAGAAAGCTGTATGCCTTTATGGGGAAGTGATGAACCAAGTGTAGGTAACAATCCATTCTGTATGGCAATTCCTCGAGAAGATGGACAGATTGTATTAGATATGGCCATGAGCCAGTACGCTTATGGAAAGCTTGGCGTATACAGATTGGCGGGTAAGGAGCTTCCTTATCCAGGTGGATTTGATAAGGATGGTAATCTGACCAGTGACCCAGGAGCAATCGAAGATAGTAAGAGAATTCTTCCAACAGGTTATTGGAAGGGCAGTGGTATGGCATTGGCATTGGATATGGCAGCAGCGCTGCTTGCCAATGGTAACTGTGGAACAGATATGGACAATGCAAATAACGGAAGCTGTACAGGCTGCTGTCAGATATTCATTGCATTTAATCCATACATTTTCGGTTCAAAGGAAGAAGGACAAGCAATGCTCAATAAGAGAGTTGCAGCAGCGGATTCCGCGCATCCAGAGAATCCAAGTAGACCTGTAAAGTGTCCAGGCGAAAGCACCGTTGAGAGACGTAAGAAGAGCATGGAAGAGGGCGTGAACATTGATGACGCTATCTGGGCTCAGGTACAGGCAATCGCAGCAGGCGATTTGAATACAAAGGATATTGCAAGCAAGTAACGAGATGAAGCAAAGCGAAAGCGAGATACAGAACCGACTATAAAAATAAACTAATATAACATGGAGGATTCAAATAATGTTTTTTTCAAATGTATCAATTGCAGAGAAGTATAATTATTTAGATGAGAAGTTTCAGGCAGCTTATAAGTGGCTGGCAGAAACAGATATCAAGTCATTAGAGGCAGGAGCTTATCCAATTATGGAAGGTGTTACTGCAAATGTTCAGAAATATACATCAATTCCACTTTCAGAAGGAAAGTTTGAAACACATGAGAAGTTCTTTGATATTCAGTATGTAGCTGCTGGTAAAGAGCAGTTCGGCTTCTGTAAGAGAGAAGGACTTGAAGTCGCTGAAAGAATTGAAGCAAATGATTTAATATTCTATAAGGAACCAAAGCTTTCAGGAACTGTTTTACTGGAAGAAGGAGACTTGATCGTGGTTGCACCAGAAGATGCACATAAGCCAAGAATTCAGGCAGATGGTCCAGAAGACGTTGTAAAGGTTGTAGTGAAGGTAGCGTTATAAAGGTCATTGCGAAACTATTTATGTTATTTAAGATGTCCACTAATAATATAGTTTACACAGGCACGCTTTCGCTACACCTCGCTCGTTGCGTTACGTAAGCTGATAAGATACATCAGCTAAGTAACGACGGCTCACTAGTACCTGTTTAAAACTATATTATTATTGTACACCTGGTTATAAATTATGGGTTTCGCAATTCCATAGTAGAACGATAAAGGAGAATTAGTATGAAAGCAGTTAAATTAGAGGAGCCATATAAAGTTGGCTGTGTTGATATTGAGAAACCAGTACCAAAGGAAGGCGAGGCACTGATTAGAATTATTACAGCAGGTATCTGCGGCAGTGATGTAGGAGCATTCAGAGGAACGAATAAATTAGTATCATACCCAAGAATTATTGGACATGAATTAGCTGGTATCGTTGAATCAATTCCTGAAAATAACAAGAATGGAATTAAGGTTGGAGATAAGGTAATCGTAGATCCATACATTTATTGTGGAAACTGTTATCCATGTAGTATTGGAAGAACAAATTGCTGTACAGATCTAAAGGTGCTTGGTGTACATATCGATGGAGGTATGGCAGAGTATTATACACATCCTGCAGATATGCTGATTAAGATTCCGGAGGATATGGACTGGACACTTGCAGCAATGGCAGAGCCATTAACGATTTCACTTCATGGTGTACATAGAGGTGGATTGAAAGCGGGCGAATATTGCGCAATTATTGGTGCTGGCCCAATTGGACTTCTTGCTGGTATGGTTGCACAGGCTTATGGTGCACATGCAATTATGTTGGATATTGTTCCTGAGAGATTGGATTTTGCAAAGAAGCTGGGAATCGAATATACCATTAACACTATGACAGAGGATGCGGCTGCAAGAGTGGCTGAAATTACAGATGGAAATCTTGCTCATCAGGTCATGGAATGCAGCGGTGCCAATGTGGCAATCAGAATGACACTTGATCTGGTATGTAATGCTGGACGAGTTGTATTCACAGGATGGCCAGCAAAGGAAACTTCACTTCCTACTGATATTTTCACAAAGAAGGAAATTGATTTAAGAGGTGCCAGAACAAGT
>JAQUVV010000264.1 GCA_028693195.1 Lachnospira sp. | reverse complement strand
CGCTACGGCTTTGCCTCGGCCCCCATTTCAAATGGGGGATTAACAGAACTTTTCATTTTCATCATAGGGATTACTATGAAACAGCATATAAAACAGCGTAAATGGAAGCACATACGTCAGACTGGTAAACAATATATCCCGCTGATAAAACTGAAGTCCAAGCAATAATAACTCAATGGGGATAAATATCCATATGAAGAAATAGATGATTTTCGCTATATTCCTGCGGTTTCCAAAACTAACCACTGAAACTGCAACAACATCAGCAACACCAAACGCTAAATACGTAAAGAAATATTTGGTTAAATATATTCTCCCACTCTGATCTACTCCATACATATATCCATTAAAGCACAGAAATGCTGCAATTGCAGCGAATATAATACATGCGCACACCGAAGTTCTTCCTGTTGGAACTTTTAATTTTGCCTTATTAGATGCAAGTCTTGTCACATAGAGAAAAATCACGATTAAAATTCCATGATAGAATATATAATATGCCATACACGTTATATTAAACAACAGCGGATTAAAGGTTAATGGATTCTCTGTCTGATAAACCAGGTATTCTTCAACAAGAATAATCATCAAACTATATATAAGCCCCAAAAAATTATATAAATAGTTTTTGGTTTTTCTTGGTTTACTAAAAAACATCAAGAATAAAATCAATAGTGAAAGTAAAAAGCTTGCCACTTCCGTAGACATATTGTAGCCATTAATATACATTTAAAACTCCTCTTTAGAAACTATATTTACAATTTCAGTTTCCATTTTCACGAAAACATAAGGTAAATAATACCATTGAAAAAAGGGAAATGCAAATTAATTTTAAAAAGGAAACAGATTTCTCTGTTTCCTTTTTCTTGGTCAAATATGGAGTAGATGGGAGTCGAACCCATGTCCAAAAGCCCATTCACTGTTCTTCTACTATTATAGTTGATTATTTCGTGTTGCCACTCATTCCCTCTGGTATCAGGAAATCAACATCCCAATACTTTCAGTAGCTTCATGATACGCCCAATGACTCAAAGCTTTGCCAAAGTCGTTTCCCGCAAAGTCGATGCCTGGATTCTAATGTGCGGGTACACTAGAGCAGACAGAAGCAGACTAGGCTGCTACAGCTAAATTTTCGTTAGCGTTTGTATTTAAGTTTGGAATTTGACGCATCCCGTGCGAATAGCTTCACCAGCTGCAAAACCCCTGTCGAAACCTTTACTACCCCGGATTTATTGCTGTTTCTGAATTGTAGCACTGTTCTCACATCCATGTCAAGATGATTCTAATATAGATTCCTTACTTTGAAATCCTTCTGCGCTTCTCTTTGCTGATCTTTCTTTGCAATACTGTCGCGCTTATCGTAATTCTTCTTACCACGTGCCAGACCAATCTCCATCTTGACCTTTCCCTGCTTTAAATACACCTGTAATGGTACAATGGTGTATCCCTGCTGTGCGGTTTCCGAAGCCAGTTTATTAATCTCACTCTGGTGAAGCAGCAGCTTCTTTGAACGTAAAGGGTCTTTATTAAAGATATTTCCCTTCTCATAAGGAGTAATGTTCATATTGTTTATGAACACCTCTCCATTCATAATCTGAATATAAGCCTCTTTAATAGAACACTTGCCCATTCGAATCGACTTTACTTCTGTTCCATGAAGCACCAACCCCGCTTCATATTTTTGTTCTATAAAATAATCAAAATATGCCTTCTTATTATTCGCAATCAAACGATTACCGCTTGCGCTTTCCTTTGCCATGATTTTTCTCCTTGCTCTTACTTCCGTTACTACTGTGATTCTTTCCACCATAGCTGCTGTCATGATGTCTGCCAATTTTTCCATTATCATCATCTTCTTCATCTTCGCCAGGCTTTGTCATTACAAAATCAATGGTTCTAATAATCTTATCTGTGCCAACCACTTTGACCCAAACCTTCTGTCCAAGCTTATAGCTGATTCCATTCTGTTCATTGACCATCTCATAATGATTTTCATCATAAGTATAAAATCCTTTCAAAGAAGTCACGGATACCATTCCCTCAACAGTGTTTGGTAATTCCACATAAATTCCCCAGCTAGTCACACCTGAGATAACCCCTTCGAATTTCTCACCGATATGCTGTTCCATATATTCACACATTTTCAGCTTATCAGTATCACGTTCTGCATCATCTGCACGGCGTTCTGTAGTACTTGTATGCTTTGCTACCTCTGTTAATATGCTTTCATAGTGTTCCACTCTTTTATTCTTCATGCCACCGTGGATACATTCCTTAATAATCCGATGAATCTGCAAATCCGGATATCTTCTAATTGGTGAAGTGAAATGACAATAATACTTCGCTGCCAATCCAAAATGCCCTATACACTCTGTAGAATACTGAGCGCGCTTCATGGAACGAAGTGTTAACCTGGCAATAACATTCTCCTCAGCTGAACCCTCGATTTTAGTCAAAAGTTTCTGCACTTCCTTTGGATGCAGATCTTCTCCAATATGAATGGAATATCCATAATTATTAATAAATGTACTGAGTTTCTGAATCTTCTCTGGATCTGGTATATCATGTGTTCTATACAAGAATGGAACTTCCTGCCAGAAATAATCTTCTGCCACGGTTTCATTGGCAATCAACATAAAGTCTTCGATAATTTTGGTTGCAACATTGCGGTCATAGGCCTTAATCTCTGTTGGATGTCCCTGTTCATCCAATAAAATCTTACTTTCTGGGAAATCGAAATCAATAGCCCCTCGCTTGAATCTCTTCTTTCGAAGAATTTCTGCCAATTCTTTCATATCCTGAAACATCGGAACCAGTGATTCATATTCCTTGATTTCATCTGCGTCTTCATCCACAAGAATCTTCTTGACACTGGTATAAGACATTCTTCGATCAACGTTAATCAAGGTTTCACAGATTCTATGAGAAACAACATTTCCTTTAGCATCAATATCCATCAAACAGCTCAACGCCAAACGATCGCACCCCTGATTTAGCGAACAGATTCCATTGGATAATTTATGAGGAATCATAGGAATCACTCGATCAACTAGATATACACTGGTTCCACGCTTATATGCTTCTTTATCAATTGGATTGTGTTCTGTAACATAGTGACTGACATCTGCAATGTGCACACCGAGATGATAGATATCGTCCCCCTTCGTTAGGGTAATCGCATCATCTAAATCCTTCGCATCTTCTCCATCAATAGTTACCGTCTGAAGTTCTCTTAAATCGACCCTTCCAGCTTTATCCTTCTCATCCACCTCATCTGGAATCGTATCTAAAAACTTCATTTCCTCATCTGGAAATTCAACTGGCAAATCATATGCACGGACAACCGACATAATATCCGTTCCCGGATCATTGATATGTCCGATAATTTCTGTGATTGATCCAGAAGGATTCTTTCCATGGCTGCCATAATCATCAATATGAACAACTACCTTATGTCCATCTACTGCACCCTTTGATTTCTCTTGCGGAATGAATATGTCATAGGCAATCTTTCCATTATCGGGAACTACAAATCCATAGGTCTTACTGCTTTGATAGGTGCCAACCAAATCCGTAATTCCATGCTCCATAATTCCAACAACTTTTCC
>JAQUVV010000263.1 GCA_028693195.1 Lachnospira sp. | reverse complement strand
TACTGCATTTGCTGACAATGAAGTTGGTAAGCTTATGGAAGACTTCATCCTTCAGGGTGGCGTTGACACATCTTTAATCTGCTGGAAGAAGACAGACGGTATTGGTCGTCTTTGCAGAAACGGTATCAACTTTACAGAAAGAGGATTTGGTATCCGTGGTGCTGTAGGTTGTTCAGACCGTGCTAACACAGCTATCGCTCAGGCTAAGCCAGAAGATTTCGATTTCGAATATATCTTCGGTACACTTGGTGTTCGTTGGTTACATACAGGCGGTATCTATGCTGCACTTTCAGAGCAGTCATGTGAAACAGTTCTTGCTGCTATTAAGACAGCTAAGAAGTATGGTACAATCGTATCTTACGATCTTAACTACCGTCCATCTATGTGGTCAGCTATCGGTGGCTTAGAGAAGGCTCAGGAAGTTAATAAGGAAATCGCTAAGTATGTTGATGTTATGATCGGTAACGAAGAAGACTTCACAGCTTGCCTCGGTTTCGAAATCGAAGGAAACGATGAGAATCTTAAGACATTGAACCTTGAAGGCTACAAGAAGATGATCAATGAAGCAGCTAAGACATATCCTAACTTCAAGGCTGTTGCTACTACTCTTCGTACAGTTAAGACTGCTACAGTTAATGATTGGTCAGCTCTTTGCTGGGCAGGTGGAGAAATCTACAAGGCTAAGCAGTATGACGGACTTGAAATCATGGACCGTGTTGGTGGTGGTGATTCATTCGCTTCAGGACTTATCTATGGTCTTATGACAACAGGCGATGCTGAAACAGCTGTTAACTACGGTGCTGCTCACGGTGCACTTGCCATGACAACTCCTGGTGATACAACTATGGCTTCTAAGAAGGAAGTTGAAGCTATCATGGGTGGAGCTGGCGCAAGAGTTCAGAGATAAGCGCGTATTAAGCGCGCCAAGCACGCAGTGCTTGTACATATAAGAAGAGGTATTCGATTCATGATGCTTGCATCTATGAAACGGATACCTCTTTTTATATACAAATACGAAGTAACAAAATCATAAATTCTTCGTACATATTTTCCATAAAAAATAAGCAACCCCATTATGTACCAACCTCCAATCGTTAGATTTTAAGTCTAACTCTTTGGGAGCGATACAATAGAGATTGCTCATTTATATTTCATCTAATAATTTTATATTACAATGTAACACCCTGCTTAAAGATTGCTAAATCATGGAATCCAGCTTCCTCAGCCTTAACCTTCTTACCAGAAGCTACATCTAATACAAACTGGAATAATTCCTTTGCTGCATCTTCCATAGGAAGGTCATCTGTTACGATACGTCCTGCATTGAAATCAATCCAGTTCTTCTTATTGCCAGCAAGTCTTGAATTAGTAGCAATCTTAACTGTTGGAACTGGTGATGCGAATGGTGTACCACGTCCAGTTGTAAATAATACAATCTGAGCACCTGATGCTGCACAAGCAGTTGATGCAACTAAATCATTACCAGGTGCACTAAGAAGATTTAATCCCTTAGTCTGAACCTTCTCACCATATGCAAGAACGCCCTTCACTAAAGAATTACCTGACTTCTGTGTACATCCAAGTGACTTATCTTCCAGTGTTGTAATACCGCCATCCTTGTTTCCAGGTGATGGATTTTCGTAGATTTCCTGTCCATTCTTAATAAAGTATTCCTTGAAATCATTAATTAAATGTACAGTCTTCTCGAAAAGTTCCTTATTCTGGCAACGATCCATAAGAATTGTCTCTGCACCAAACATCTCTGGAACCTCTGTAAGGATTGTTGTACCACCCTTTGATACTAACATATCTGAGAAAAGACCTACTGTTGGGTTTGCAGTAATACCTGATAAACCATCAGAGCCACCACACTTCATACCAATAACAAGTTCCTTGGCACTTATCTTTTCACGCTTGAAGTTAGCAGCATAAGCCATAAGCTCTTCCATCATCTTTTCAGCAGTCTCCTGCTCGTCTTCAACATCCTGAACCTGTAAGAATTTCACTCTGTCAGAATTTACTTCTCCAATATAATCCTTTAATACTTCGATACGGCTGTTTTCGCATCCAAGACCAAGCACAAGAACTGCACCAGCATTTGGATGATTAATTAAGTCAGCAAGAATCGTTCTTGTGTTCTCCTGATCTTCTGTTGTCTGTGAACATCCATAAGGATGTGGGAATGCAACTACTTCATCAACGCCTTCTGGCTTATTCATTCTAGCTGTTGCTTCAATTGCTCTAGCAATCGAGTTCACGCAGCCAACTGTTGGAATAATCCATACTTCGTTACGAACACCAACTTTTCCATTCTCTCTCATGTAGCCTTCGAAGAATGCCTCTTCACTAGGCTCTACATCTGAATGTCCTTCTGGATTATACGTGTAATCTAATAATTCTCCAAGAGCTGTCTTTAGGTTATGTGTATGAATCCAAGCACCAACTTCTACATCTGCCTGAGCGAATCCAATTCTGAAACCATATTTGATGACAGCATCACCTTTGCTAATTGGTTTAATGGCAAACTTGTGTCCCTGAGGAATATTCTCAACAGTAGTAACTTCAGTACCAGCAATATTGACAGTAGTACCCTTGTCAATAGGCTTTAATGCAACGGCTACATTGTCGTCTTTGTTAATTTTAATAAAGTCCTGCATGTTAATCTCCTTTTTATTCTTTTACGGATTAAAAACTCATAATACAAATACAGCGCTCTGTTGTTTATATTATGAGTTTTTATTTCTTAGCTTATATCTATTATGTTCAATTCACTAGTGTGCTGTCTCATTAGCTTGTCTGAGCCATATAGTGAATATCTAGAAACCTTCTTGTAGTTCTAAAATGATTACAAATTACATCTTACTTAACAAGATCAGTAACAACTGCTCTCATGCCTCTGCTTCTAATATCTGTAATGTAAGCTGTGATTGCATCTTCAAGACCTGCAACCTTAGTGAGATCCTCGCCACCGAAGAACTTTGTATTGCTTAAGTAAGCATGTGTGAATTCAGCAGGTGTCTTAGCTGAGTTCTCCTTGAAGAAATCAAGAACTGCCTTGTCATCTCGAATATTGTACTTCTGTCCATCTCTATCACCTTCCAGACAGATACCACCGTTGAATTCAACTTCTGTCTGTGATGTATAGAAGCTCATAAGAGCTGCGATTGAGAATGTAAGATACTTAGGTAACTTATTGAACTTATTTACATATCCTAAGAATGAAGGTAAGCAACGTGCTTCCCACTTAGAAACTGAATTCAATGAGATATCAAGTAATGCATGCTTAACGAATGGATTCTGGAATCTTTCAATAACAGCATGTGCGAATTCATCACAGTCTTCCTTTGATAATGAAAGTGTAGGAATAACCTCATCATATAATGTTTCTTCCATGTACTTTCTGATTGTTGGGTCATCCATAGACTGCTTAACAATATCATTACCAGCTAAGAATGAAGCAAGAACGAAAGATGTATGTGATCCGTTCAGGATTCTAACCTTTCTTTCCTTATATGGATGATGATCCTTTGTAAATACTACATTAAGACCAGCTTCCTTGAATGGAAGTTCCTTCTCAAGCTTCTCTAATGGAAGATTTGAATCTGATTCAACAACCCAGAGA
>JAQUVV010000026.1 GCA_028693195.1 Lachnospira sp. | reverse complement strand
TGTTGAATCCATACTTTCAATCGGAAGAACCTTATGCCTGGTGGGAAGATAGTGAAATGAATTGGAATTCTGTGTGCTTAGGTTCCATTGGCTGTATTACTTTATACAGATATCAGAATCAACCTGACAAGATGAAGAATATGCTGAAGCGGGTAAGTCAGTCGATTTATCATTATATTGGTGGCTATCAAAGGGATGGCGTCTGTAAGGAAGGACTGGATTACTGGACTTACGGTATGTACTATTACTGCGCTTATGCACAACTGCTATATGAAGTGTCTGGAGGAAAAGAGAATCTTATAGATACTTCTAACATGACGGAAATTCTCACATTTCAGCAGAAATGCTATTTGAATAATGGAATCACGCTGAGCTTTTCAGATGGAAGCAGGAAGAGTTCATATCGAATGGGGCTGGTATCTTATTTATCCAGTATTGACTCAGAGGTGCATATTCCAGATGGGATGCCAATGTATTTTGATGAGGATACCTGCTGTCACTGGGCAGAATTGTATCGTGATGTAGAGTGGACGAAAAGGTATTTAGCTGATGAGGACAGACAGAGTCAATATGAAAATCGTCTAGAAGAGCAAAAGTCACTGGTTTACGAATTTCAGGATTCACAATGGCTGATTGCCAAGGGAGAACATGGGGCTTTCGCTGCAAAAGGCGGAAATAATGGTGAGCCACATAATCATAATGACATTGGAAGCTTTATCTATATCAAGGATGGAACGGAATATATCATGGATCTTGGAGCTGGGGAATATACAAAGGATTATTTCCACGAAAAAAGATACAGCATTTTTTGCAATTCATCAGAAAGTCATAATGTTCCAATTATTAATGAGCAGTTCCAACGGACAGGAGAAGAATATCGTTGTACACATTTTCATGTAAATAACAGGAAAGAATTCGGCATTGTTGATTTGGAGATGAAGATTGGTGCAGCTTATGAAACAGATTTAGTTGAGGAGGTAATCCGACACGTTCAATATGACGTAAAGACAAATGTATTGCAGGTGACAGACGAATTTCATTGTTTGGATGGTACGGAATGTCTGGAGGAAAATCTGGCTACTGAGTGTAGCTGCCAGGTTGAAGGGAATAAGATATATTTGTATCGAGATGAACAGAGCAGAAAGCATTCAGCAGACTGCGTAATCGTGTTGGATGACTCCGCAGAAGATGTCCGAATTGTTCAAAAAGAACATCAAAATCATGAAGGTATCTTGGAAGAAGTGTCATTGATTCAATGGACTGTGAAAAAGCAGAAACACGAAAAGATAGTTTCGGGAAAATTTGTATTATATAGTGAAAACGAAATATAAGGCATAATTGGTATAAAGAATGGAGCGCAATATGACAATAGAGCCATACTATGAAAATCCGGAATGTTTACATATCGGAACGGAAGAAACACGGTGTTACTATGAGCCCTTGGGAAGAAATAGAGAGTTAAGAAGCAAGCTTTTGACACAGTGCAAGTGGAAGTTTCATTATTATTCTTCTGTTGAAATGGTGGAAGAGTGTTTTTTTCAGAAAGATTTTGACGGGAAAGAGTTTGATGAGATTGAGGTACCATCCAATTGGCAAATGAAGGGGTATGAGCAGCCACAGTACATTAATTCAAGATATCCGATTCCATTTGATCCCCCATATGTCCCAGATGAAAATTCCTGTGGAGCTTATTTCAGGGATTTTGATGTAGAAAACCAGAACAATATGCGTAAATACATATATTTTGAGGGCGTGGATTCCTGTTTTTATCTGTGGATGAACGGAAAGTTCGTAGGATATAGTCAGGTGTCACATAGTCCCAGTGAGTTTGATGTGACAGATTATGTGACAGAAGGGCATAATCGGATTGCGGTATTGGTCCTTAAGTGGTGTGATGGAACATATCTGGAGGATCAAGACAAGTTCCGTATGTCAGGAATTTTTCGGGATGTGAGGCTGATTTATCGTCCAGAAACGGGACATATCAAGGATTATAGAATTCGTCAAAATCTGGTATGGGATGAGCATGGAAAAGTAGAATCAGTGAAACTCGGAGTGACACTGACAGATATCTATGGAGAGCTTCATGGAGTAGAACTGAAGTTGGTAGATAAGGAACAAAGAGAAGTTGCATGCTTACAGGATAACCACATATGGAAACATGGTGATGATCTTCAGAAGAATTCGGAAGCAGAACTTGTTCTTGAGATAAGAAATCCATATCTATGGAATGCAGAACAGCCATATCTTTATCATTTATTACTGATTACTGAGGATGAGGTCATTGAGCAACAAGTGGGATTTCGAGAGATTTCTGTAAGAAACAGCCAGATATTAATGAATAGAGTTCCAGTGAAATTCAAAGGAGTCAATCGACATGATTCAAGTCCTGTCAATGGCTTCGCAGTGACAAAAGAGGAAGTGCTTATAGATTTAAGATTAATGAAAGAAGCGAATATCAATGCCATTCGTACAAGCCATTATCCCAATGCACCTTGGTTTGTAGAATTATGTAATGAATATGGATTTTATTTGATTGCAGAATCGGATTTGGAGGCACACGGTACATCTTCAATCTATAAAGGTTCACAGGAAGAAACATTTGGACTGATTGCGCAGAATCCAATATTTCATACTGCATTTTTGGACAGAGTGGAAAGAAACGTTAAAAGAGATATCAATCAATGCAGCGTGGTGATGTGGTCTGTTGGTAATGAAGCCGGTGGTGGAAAGAATATTGAAGATGCAGCATATTGGATGAAGCAGTTCGATGAAACCAGACTGATACATTATGAAGGTGTGAAGTGGAATACCCTTGGACATCGCAATGATACGTCTATGCTGGACGTAGAAAGCCAGATGTATGCATCTATAGAATGGATTGATCAGTATTGTAGTAAAAAGAAGAATAAGAAACCAATGATAGAATGTGAATTTATGCATGCTATGGGCAACGGACCTGGAGATACAGCAGATTATATGAAACGTATGTATCAGTATTCTTCCTTTTGTGGCGGATTTATCTGGGAATGGTGTGATCATGCAATCTATCATGGAATGACAGAGGATGGAAAGAAGATATTTGCATATCGGGAGAATGAACATGCTTTTCCAAACGATGGGAATTTCTGCGTAGATGGCCTTGTAAATCCAGACAGAACACCGCATTCCGGTTATTATGAGTGGAAGAATGCGATTCGTCCTGTCAATGCAATGCTAAAAAAGCAGGATGAAACAAAGTGTAGCATTGAATTGATAAATCGTCTGGATTTTACGAATCTTTGTGATGCAGTGGATATACATTATGAGCTGAAATCCTATGGGGCAATTCTTGAACAGGGATGGCTTCAGAATGTGAATATTGCTCCGCATCATAAGGAGAATGTCATGATTCCATTATCAACAGATGAGGGTGGATACTTGAAGCTGGATTATTATGCAAAAGAAGATCATGGACTATTAAAAAAAGGAACTTTACTGGGATTTGATCAGATTTTGATTAATGGGAAGCAAGTAAAGAAAAAGAGACCGTTGGATGAAATTGTATCAGAACAGGAAAAGAATAGTGTATATTTGGAAGAGGATAGCTGGAATTATAGAATTAAGACAGAAAATATGCAGGTTCAGTTCAGTAAGAAATCAGGTCTGCCGAAATCCATGGTTGTTCATGGAAAAGAGCAGTTTGTAGAGCCGATGAAGTTCAATGTATATCGTGCACCAACAGACAATGATAAGACTATTAACGAGGAATGGATGGCAGCAGGATACGACAGATGCTGTGCGAAAGTCTATGAAAGCCATGCAGAGCAGTGCGCACAGGGAGTGATATTACATTTTCGGATATCACTTGCTGCAGCATGTATTCAACCCTTTGCTTGTATCAATGCAGAATACAAAGTAGATATAAATGGTCGAATTGATGTAAAAATGGATGTTTCTAGAACGGCAGGATTTCCGTATTTGCCAAGGTTCGGAGTTCAGTGCTTTCTTGGTAAGGATAGTGGACAAAAGGTTGAATACTTTGGATATGGACCGGGAGAAAGCTATGTGGATAAGCATCAATCCTGTTACCTGGATACTTTTTCAGCCAATGCGGAGGCGCTGCATGTGGATTATATTAAGCCACAGGAAAACGGCAGCCATTATCATTGTGAGTATTTGAAAGTGGGAGAACTTGTCGTTCAGGCAGATACAGCATTTGATATGAATGTGTCTTATTATACGATCAAAGAACTGGCAGAAAAGAAGATTAATACAGAATTGAAAGAATCGGACATGACAATTGTATGTATTGATTATAGAAATAGTGGCATTGGAAGTGGCTCATGTGGACCGCAGCTGATCAAGAAGTATCGTTTGGAGGAAAACAGATTTCAGTGGAAGTTTAGCTTTGGATTCAGAAGAAACGGAGATTAGTATGGAATTTCAAATTAAAATATTGAACCGAGCAGGAATTGTGATGGCGGAGAGCTCAGGAGAAGATGGATGCAGCCTGATATACGAGGAAGCATATCTGTCTGGAGATCAGATTGTGATTGATACAACGGAGGATAATATATTTGTAAGGCTGCGGATTGACGATGGAATGGATGAAGGAATTGTGTATATGAAGGAAAAACACTTTGTATATGAGATTCCATTTCGCGAGAAAAGAGAGTCATATCCTGTTAAGGCATTTACAGGGAATATGCACGTGGTTTCGATTCAGTTAGCGGAAGACTACGAAGTGAAGGCGTATCGCAATCTGAGTTTTAACTCAGCAGATCAGCATCAGAATATGGGGATGTATCCCCATGCACATGCAAATGTGGAGACCAGAGGGGAATCTGTCTTTGCTGCAAGAAATGCAATTGATGGTTATGTATTGAATGGTTCGCATGGAGTATGGCCCTATGAATCATGGGGAATTAATATGCAGGATGATGCATGGTTAACTGTAGATTTTGGCAGAGAAGTGAATACAGATTGTGTCGTGCTGTATACCAGAGCGGATTTTCCGCACGATAATTGGTGGAAACAGGTTACGCTGGTATTTTCTGATGGATCAGAGCTGGTATGGAATATGGAAAAGAGCAGTAAGCGACATGTATTAAGGTTTCAACAGAAAACAATTACATGGATTAGAATGGAACGATTAATAAAATCAGAAGAGGCATCTCCATTCCCTGCATTAAGTCAGATAGAAGTATACGGAATCGATCAATTGAATATGTTTGCTGGAAATACTGATAATTGTTTTCTGGTTGACACATACTAATGATGATTCTATAATTACAAAAGAAGCAAAGGTGCTTTCCAATAGGAAGATGCCTTTGCTTCTTTTGTTTTTATAAAAAGGATGGAGAAAAGAGTGAAATATGAACATATTTGATATTATCGGTCCAGTCATGGTTGGACCATCCAGCTCCCATACGGCAGGGGCTGTGAGGATTGGGTATATTTCTAGAAAATTGTTAGGCGAAAATGTAAAGAGTGCGGAGATACTATTGTATGGTTCGTTTCTGGCTACAGGAAAAGGGCATGGAACTCAGAAGGCACTTGTGGCAGGACTTATGGGGATGAAAGCAGATGATAATCGTATCCCATATAGTCTGGAGCTTGCAGAAGAACTAGGAATAGAAATTACATTTGGCGAAGCTCTGCTAAGGGATGCTCATCCCAATTCTGTGCTGTTAAGACTACTTGGAGAAACGGGAAGAACACTGGAAATCATGGGAGAATCATTAGGAGGTGGAATTGTCAATATCGCACAGATTGATGGAATTGCCACCAATTTCTCAGGAGATTATCCAACACTGGTCGTGCATAATATTGATCAGCCAGGCCATGTGACAGAGGTTACATCCATGCTTGCGCATAAATCGGTGAATATTGCATCGATGCAGTTATATCGATCCAATCGTGGCGGTGATGCGGTCATGGTCATCGAGTGTGATCAGGAGGTGCCAGCAGATTCAATTCAATGGCTGGAGCATATTGAAGGAATAAAGAAGGTGACATATTTGTCACTGCAGGGCTAATAATAATATACATTTTAAGAAACGAGGAGAATCACGATGATTATATATCACTCAATCAATGATTTAGTATCACTTTCAGAACAATTAAAGCTGCCGATGTGGCAGGTGATTCGGAAGGCTGACTGTGAGGCAAGACAGGTTTCTGAGGAAGAATCCTTTGCGACCATGAAGAAGATGTATCAGACCATGAAGCAGACGGATGCGGATTATGATAAGAACCTGGTTTCACCCAGTGGAATGGCAGGTGGTGCTGGGGAGAAGATGCGCGTGTTTAATGCTTCTGGAAGAAATCTGGCAGGGGAATATCTGGGACTTGTAATGGAGAAGGCTTTAAAGACAGGGGAATCCAACGCATGTATGAAGCGTATCGTTGCAGCGCCGACGGCAGGTTCCTGTGGCGTGATTCCGGCGGTATTCTTAAGCTTTGAAGAATTCAATCATATGCTGGAGGATCGTATGGTGGAGGCAATGTATATTACGGCTGGAATTGGTGCCGTGATTGCTGAAAATGCAAGTATTGCGGGAGCTTCTGGTGGATGTCAGGCAGAGATTGGTTCTGCCAGTGCCATGGCGGCAGCGGGACTTGCATATCTTCAGGGCGGAGATAATGAATGCATTGTTCATGCAATGGCATTCGCATTAAAGAATATGCTGGGACTAACCTGCGATCCTGTGTGCGGACTGGTAGAAGTTCCATGTATTAAGAGAAATTCTGCAGGTGCAGTGAATGCAGTGACCAGTGCACAGATGGCACTTGCAGGAATACGAAGTGCCATTGCGCCAGATGAAGTTATCGATTCCATGAGAAGAATTGGTAATGAACTGCCCGCTTGCCTGAAAGAAACTGGCATGGGCGGACTTGCGGTTACAGAATCTGCGATGAAGGTAAAGGAAAAGCTAGATGCCAGATAAATCCTTTACACTGCAAAGTAGTCGTGAATCAGTAGTGCCATAGACATATAGATTCGGGTGTAGTAGTCATTAAAGTTCAATCCACACATATCAGTAATGGCTTGAATCCGGTTCATCAGAGTATGGCGATGAATGAAGAGACGTTGCGCTGCGTGAGACACATTACAGTTTTCTGCCAGATAAGTACGAATGGTGTGGACATAGTTCGTTCCATTGACGCGATCATGATTCAGGAGAATCTGTAAGGCCTGATTGTCCAGGACGAAGGAACGGTTATTTTGGTAGAGCAGACCAAACATCTTAATGAATGTAAAGTTGTCGTAAGAGCAGACTCCACGTTTTGCAGCAATATCATCTAAGAGGCTGATACAATTGAAAGAATGCTCAAAGGACAAGTGGAGATAGTCCGGAGAAGAAACTCTGTCAATGCCGGCATAGAAATTAACGCCTTCCTGCTCGGAAAGGAAGGTCAGCTGAATCTGAAAGTCATAGGCAACGGCAGGAAGATCACGCTGTGAAACCAGTGAAAGACAGAAGGCTGCCTGACCATTGTCATTAATTTCATAAACACATTTGGCAGATTGGACACTTAAGTAGGAGCGTATTTTTTCAACACAGAGGTGAACCTGCTTAGAATCCACGGAAAATGTGTTTCTTGCGGAGACACAGAATAGATAAATCTGTGCACTCTCATCTTTGAAGTGAAAATCTTCTCGAATAATCTTATCCTTTAGTGGTAGAAACATGGAATTAAAACATTGAAACTCTTTTGAAAAATGTTCATGGTTCTGAGTAACCTCATTCATAAGGATATGAACGAACTCTGATAATGAGTAATTCGCTGGAAGTTCTAGAACAGGAAAATTGCATTGGTTTGCTGATTCGATGATATACTCTGGGATAGAATCAATATAAAGCCCAGGCTGAATGGCGAGTCCGGCAGCACCGCTTGATTTTAGTTGACGAATCAAATCCTGATGCTTTTGATAATTTAACATTTCGAATCCAGTAGTAATTAATAATTCATTCTTTTTCGCAGTTTCTGGATGATCAAGAATCTCCATAACATTGACCCAGGCCACAATGGACTCTGCGCCATTGGCTCCGCCTAGAAGCTTCACATCTTTGATTAAATCACGGTCTAGTATTTGTTGTATGGTTAAAGACATAGGTTCTCCTTTCAGGTGATGATGAAAATATATACAGGAATAGATATGATTATCATAACAGAATCATAGAAAATGTGTCAATGTGTATGGACAAAGTGTCGATTATAGATGTTTTGTTTTATGGGTTGCTTCTTTCTTTATTGTGATACATGTAGTATACTGAACCGTAGGATAAGGGATGATATGATATATGTCGTATGATCATATTGTTGTAGGTGGAAATGAGTCATTCAAAATAGAAACATGAGAGGTTAGACAGAATATGACATTACAGCAGTTAAGGTATGCCGTGACAATTGCAGAGCATCAGTCTATTAATAAGGCGGCTCAGGAGTTGTTTATTACGCAACCCAGTCTTTCAGGTGCATTGAAGGATTTAGAGGAAGAACTAAGAATTCAGATTTTCGTTAGAACCAACAGGGGAATCATGATTACACCAGAGGGAGAAGAATTCTTAGGCTACGCAAGACAGATGTTAGAGCATTATCAGTTAATTGAAGAGCGATATGTTGGCGGGGCACAGAGCAAAAAGAAGTTTTCAGTGTCTATGCAGCATTATACATTTGCGGTGGAAGCATTTATCAGAATGGCGAAGGAATTCGGCATGGATGAATATGAATTTGCAGTCTATGAAACGACCACAGCAGAAGTGATTGATAATGTAAAGACACAGAAGAGTGAAGTAGGAGTTCTGTATATTAATGATTTTAATGAGAAGGTTATGCAGAAGCTATTCAAGGAAGCAGAGTTGGAATTTATTTCACTGTTTGACTGTCCGATTTATGTGTATATGAGCAAAAATCATCCACTGGCATCTATCAGAAAAGATGACAAAACAGGGGCTGATGTGATCACGGAACATGGTGCAGAGGGTGGAGCTGATATCGAATATGACAGTAAGATTTCCATGGAGCAGTTGCGGGATTATCCATGCTTGTCCTTTGATCAGGGAAGCAATAATTCTTTTTACTTTGCAGAAGAGGTATTAAGTACGTATGATTACAAGCAGATCATTAAGGCAAGTGATCGTGCAACCTTTCTGAATCTGATGATTGGATTAAATGGTTATACCTTATGCTCTGGAATTATCTGTCAGGAATTGAATGGGGACGATTATACAGCCATTCCACTGAATACGAAGGAACGAATGACCATAGGATATATTAAGAAAAAGAATATGCCGCTCAGCAGATTGGGAGAGAAATATATTAGCATATTACAGGAATATGAGAATCATGTACTATAATATATGAATTCAATATAATGAAGCACAAATATTGTGCAAGGAACATTTTGTTCCTTTGCAGCCCAAAGTTTGCGGGGTGTAGCAAGAATGGAGATTATTATGATACAAAGTCAAGAAAGCAGAGATGAGAAGAAGTACCTAGACCTTTTATCAGAGCAGTATCCCAATAAGCAGTCATTATGTAGAGAGATTATCAATTTGAATGCGATTTTGAATTTACCAAAGGGTACAGAGCATTTTATGAGTGATCTTCATGGTGAGTATGAAGCCTTTTATCACATTTTAAATAATTGCTCAGGGGTTATTCGGGAAAAGGTGGATTTGATTTTCAAGGATACTTTGACAAAAGAAGAAAAGCAGGAAATCTGTACATTGATTTATTATCCAGAGGAGAAACTAAAGGTTTTGCATCTGGACGGTAAGTTGTCCGATGAATGGTATCGAATGGTGCTCAATCAGTTGATTAAGGTGGCCAAGCTGTTGTCATCGAAGTATACCAGATCTAAGGTACGTAAGGCCATGCCAGAAGAATTTGCATATATTATCGATGAGCTTTTACATGTGCAGAAGGATGAAGATAATAATCAGGTGGTTTATCATAAGAAGATTATTGATACTATCTTAGATATTGATAATGCGGATGAATTTATCGTGGCACTTGCTGCGCTGATTAAGAGACTGGCAGTGGATCATCTGCATATTGTGGGAGATATTTTTGACAGAGGCGCATATGCAGATCGAATTCTTGATATGCTGATGAAGCATCACTCGCTGGATATACAGTGGGGGAATCACGACATTTTATGGATGGGAGCGGCAAGTGGAAGTACCATCTGCGTGGCGATAGCAGTCATGAATAGCCTGAAATCAGACAGTATTTCCATGTTAGAGAGAAGCTATGGCATCAGTCTGCGTAAGCTGTTTTTATTCGCAGAGAAGTACTATGATTGTACGGATATGACAAAGGGAGCATTGCGTGCGATTTCTGTGATCATGTTCAAGCTTCAGGGACGAATATTAAAGAGACATCCAGAGTACAACATGGATGATCAGCTTCTTCTTCATAAGGTTGACCGTGTCAACGGGACAGTGGAAATTGATGGGATTACATATCAGCTGAATAATCATGAATTCCCAACAGTCTCAGATGAGAATGCATATGAACTGACTGATGAAGAGGGAAAGGTTATTCTGGATCTGAAAAAATGTTTTGTAGAGAGTGAACGTTTACAGATGCATGTGAGATTCCTTTATGAGAAAGGCTCCATGTACAAGGTGTTCAATGATAATCTGCTATATCATGGATGCGTTCCATTGGATGAATTAGGGAATTTTGATTATATTCGTATGAATGGAGTTGCGTATAAAGGAAAGGCACTGATGGAGCATGCAGAAAGCGTGGCTAGGCGCGCATTCTTTGGCGGACATGATAAGAATGATCTGGATTTCATGTGGTATCTATGGGGTGGAAGAAAGTCACCACTTTGTGGACGAAATCTAAAGACATTTGAGAGAACCTATATTGATGATCAGAGTACATGGGTTGAAGAGGCGAATCCTTATTATGCATTTAACAATGATGAGAGTACCTGTAATATGATTTTAAGAGAATTTGGAGTGTATGCGCCAGTGTCTCATATTATTAATGGACATACACCAGTGAAGGCAAGTTCAGGGGAGAAGCCAATTCGTGCCAACGGAAAGCTCTTTGTCATTGATGGCGGATTCTGTAAGGCATATCATAAGAAGACAGGAATTGCAGGCTATACATTAATCTATAATTCTCATGGCTTGAGAATTAAGGCACATCAGCCATTTTCCAGTGTTGCTATGGCACTAATGGATAATCTGGATATTGAATCTGAGTCCAATATGGTTGAGGAAGAGCAGAAGCGTGTTATGGTAAAGGATACGGACATCGGAAAGCATATTCAGGAAGATATTGACGATCTGAGTAAGCTGATGAAAGCTTACGAGAAGTATTAATCTACGGATATTGTTTGAAGAGGATGGATTGGATCAGGATATAGGTGAGACATACAGATATAGTATAAAGGTAATTGTTTAGAAGATAATGATAGTTACAGATAAAGAAAAATAAGCAGGACTGCCGTGCCAATAGATGAGAAATCTTGCGGTATGGCAGTTCTTCTTTTTGTGAATAGTGAGGATGATTTTAAAATATTTTAAAAAATTAAATTAATTTAAGGATTTTTTAATATTTGAAAATATATACTTCATCTTGTCAGAGAGATAAGAAATAGAATCGATGAATATGAGTAGAGATTCTAATGTGAGTAGAGGGCATCTGGCGAGATTAAGAAAGGATGGGAAAGAAATGATAGGAAGAATATTAAGGAAAGAAATGACACGCAAAAAAGGTGTTAACTTTATCCTGTTTTTATTCATCATTGTTGCTACGATATTTTTGGCAAGTAGTGTGAATAACATGCTGGTGGTATCCAATGCCACAGAGTATTTTATGGATAAAGCAAAAATTCCAGATGAATTTATCGGAGGAAGACACATTGAGGGAGACACCGCTATTGAAGACTGGTTGAAGGAAGAAGAGCTGGTTAACACTTAGTGCTGTATCCATGTCATTCATTCCTTTCTATGTGGATGAGGAAAACAGTACAACTCCGCTTCTCACCATGCAGCCAGTGGATTCAGATGGTAAGTATATGATTTATTCGGAAGGAACGGCTCCGGTACTGGAAAATGAAGTTGCACTTTCTAAAAAAGTGTTAAAGCAGTTAGGACTTGAAATTGGAGATTCGGTGAAGGCAACGATTGACGGAGTCGAGAAAATATTTGTGATTACGGGAACCTATCAGGATTATGTTCAGTTGGGGACAAGTGCGAGATTAAGCAGCAAGTTGGATTTGACAGACCATTATATCTACGATTACTGGTGCATTCCAGTTTATATGGATACGGATTTAAGCAGTGCCGCATTGGCTGAGAAGCTGGCAGAGGAATTTCCACAGTATAAGTTTCAGACTGCACAGGAAATTGTAAATACCAATGTAGGTGGAATTATTGATGGAATTGATAGTATGAGAATCTGGCTGGTTGTTTTGATGGCTGGAATTAATATATTCATTACAATCTTAATGATGAAGATGTTTATGATGAGAGAAAAGGGACAGATTGCAATGCTTCGTAGTGTGGGCTTCAAGAATCGCACTATTCGTCAGTGGCAGACACTTCGAATTGTAGGACTTCTGGTTGTGGCAGATATTCTTGCCATTCCATTATCAAGACTGATGGATATGACGGTACTGAAGGGAATCTTTGGAATTATGGGTGCTGAGATCAACATCTGTGTTGTGCCACTTCAGTCCTATGTGATTTATCCAGCAATGATGTTAGTAAGTATTATGCTGGCAGCAGCCTATGCATCCAGCAATGTAAGTAAGATAGATATTCGAGAGATCAGTAACATGGAATAGTACAGAGTTATGCAGAAATCCGAAGGATTTCCGAATATGGCTCTGTACGAAGGAAAAAACAGATTAGCCATGCAGAAATATATAGAGTTCACTGCGTTGAATGCTAGCATTCATAAGCGATGAACGATATATATTTCTATAAATTAAAATTAGGAGGATATGAATATGAGTTCATTAGTGGTAAAGGATTTATGTAAGAGTTATGTTGCAAATAAGAAACAGAATAATGTGTTGAGAAATATTAGCTTTCAGATTCAGGAGGGAGAGATGGTTTCCATTATGGGGCCATCTGGCTCAGGAAAAACAACTTTGCTGTATACAGTAAGCGGAATGGATTCTATGACAGCAGGAAGCGTGGATTTCTTTGGAAAGGAATTAAGCAAGCTGAAAGCAAATGATATTAGTGAGGTTCGTCTGAACGAGATGGGATTTGTATTTCAGCAAATGTATATGCTGAAAAATCTTTCTGTTTATGATAATATTATTTTACCAGCATATCAGTCAAAGGCACAGAAGATGTTATGAAGGAGTTTAACCGAATCAATGAAGAGGGAACAACCATTATGATGGTTACTCATAGTGTGAAAGTTGCTACACAGAGCAGCAGAATCCTTTATATTGAAGATGGAGAAATCAAAGGAGAACTGGAACTAGGAAAGTACCAGGACGAAAGCACATTTCGAGACAGAGAGAAGAAGCTGAATAACTGGCTGTCAGAGATGGGCTGGTAAATGAGCGAGGAAAGAAATGAAGGATATTTTATTAGTTGAGGATAATCAGGAATTAAGTGCTCTGATTGCAACATTTTTGAAGAAAGATGGATACAGCGTTCAGATATGTGAGAGTGGAGAAGCCGCCATACAGTTTTTGGAGAATGAATCAGTAAAGTTGTTATTACTGGATATCATGCTTCCGGGTATGGACGGCTTCGCCGTCTGCTCTGAGGTGAGAAAACGACAGGCGGTTCCAATCGTCATTATGAGTGCTATGACGGATAAGGGGAATCAGTTAAAGGGATATGAAATCGGGGCAGATGATTATCTGGAAAAGCCAGTGGATATTGATCTGCTGCGAATGAAGATCCGTGCAATGATGCACCGCAATTATGAAAATGCAGAGGCAAATAAGATGATTTCCTGCGGGGATATTACCATAGATCTAGATGCGAAATGTGCATATCAGAATGAAAAACAGTTGGAATTAAATGTGAAAGAATATGAGTTGCTCTTGCTGTTGGTTGAGAATGCGGGGAAGACATTGAATAAAGATTACATTTTCAATCAAATATGGGGCGTTGACAGCTTTAGTGAGAATCAGACACTGACGGTGCATATTAAGAGACTGCGTGATAAGATCGAACCAGATCCGAAGAAACCGGTGCATATTCAGACTGTTTGGGGAGTGGGATACAAGTATGAAAAAGATTAATGGTTTGATTGTAGCATTTGTAATTGCATATGTATTGATCAGTGTGCTTGCTACGACCTATCTAACGAAGCAGGGGCAAGGTCAGGAAAGCAGCTATAAGGTGGAAATTAATCGACTAATGGAAGATATCCGTGTTTCTGCAAATTATGAAGACAGAATGGTTAATGGATACGTTTATGTGAAGGAAGTGAAATTCCTAACCATGGAACAGGCGCAGGATACAGCGATATTTAATACATTCCTGCTCTCAAAAAATGGAATGGCATATCAGATTGAACCACTGGTTATTAATGATGCGCAGAAAGGATACGTACGGTTTAACTACCGAAGACAGTTTGATACAAAAGGATTGTTGATTCGTTTTGAATTAATTCTAACAGGAGTATTCATCATAGTTCTCGTCATCTTGTTATATCTGCGACAGAATATTATTAAACCATTTACAAGATTTAGCAGTGTCCCATATGAATTGGCAAAGGGACGATTCAAAGGTGAGATAGAGGAAAGCAAAAATCATTTTTTAGGGAAATTCTTATGGGGAATCGGGATGCTGAAAGACCAGCTGGATTCTTCAAAGAGAAAGGAATTAAAGCTGGAAAAAGAGAAGAAGATGATGCTACTATCAATTTCTCATGATATTAAGACACCACTGAATAATATCAAACTATATGCGAAAGCGTTGGAAGAGCAGGTTTATACCACGGAGGAAGAGCAGCTTCATGCAGCACATCAGATTGGTGAGCGGACAGTGGAAATTGAGAACTTTGTATCAGAGATTGTGAAGACCTCCAGTGAGGATATCTTAAACATTGAGGTACAGTCTGGAGAATTCTATCTTGAAAATCTGGTGAAGCTGATTCGGGCTTCTTATGAAGGCAGATGTGCGTTAAGTCATCTTCAGCTTTCCATAGGTGAGTACGAGAATAAACTCATCAAAGGAGATATGGATCGTGCCTATGAGGTTGTCGAGAATATTATGGAAAATGCATGGAAATATGGGGATGGAAGACAGATTTCTATTTCATTTTATGAAGAGGATTACTGCCAGCTGATACGGATTCATAATTCAGGAGAACCAGTATCAACACAGGATTTTAATCATTTGTTTGACAGCTTCTTTCGTGGAAGTAACACGGAAGGTAAGGATGGAAGTGGCTTAGGACTATATATATGCCAGCAGATTATGCGTAAGATGAATGGAGAAATCTTTGCTGAGGTGAAGGCAGACGGTATGGATTTTGTGCTGGTGTTTGCGGAATGAGGGGTATAAAGTCATATATTTGCACATTCTGTATAATTTTTATATAGAACACATTTTATTGACGGTTAGGTATATATAATTTATAATATTTATGGAAGATAGTGTTTATTGTGGCAACAAAAGCACAAAAAGAGCAATTAAAAAATTCAAAAACAGTAGACAGCATAAATTTACGATTTCACAGGAAAAATAAGAAAAGCATATAAGTATAATTAACAATAGAAAGAGGTGTGCAAAAATGAGTGACAGAGAAAGAGCAAAGCAAATTATTGACAGCCTTCCAGAATATAAAATCAGCAATCTGCTTTTGTTTTTAAAGGGTATTCAGTTTGATGATGATCTTGAGGATGAAAACTATTGCAGTAAAATGATTGAAAACTATCTAAATGATCAAGATCCTGAAAAAGATGAAACTTATACACTGGATGAATGCAAAAAAGAGTGGAGGCTTGATTAATGTATAAAATCATCATCAAGAAGAAAGCCAAAAAATACATTGATAAACTTCCACAGAACGAAAAACGCCGAATAGTTGAAGCACTTGAAAAATTGCCAAATGGGGAAGATATCAAAATATTAAGAGGGTATGATAACTTTTTACGCCTTCGTGTTGGCGAATACAGAATTATTTACACTGTGGATCATGGTGAATTAATTGTAATAGTTATTGATGCTGGAAACCGTGGACAAATATATAATAAATATTAATATGAGATATGATTGGGTGACCTATGAAGAATTTTATATATTCATAGGTCACCCTCTTGACATAACTGTGCATATGCTGTATATATAATATATACACAGTATATGCACAGTTTGTTTTTAAATGCAATTAACTTTAGCAAGAGAACGAAACAGGGGAGATAATGATATGAGAATTAAGAATTTGAGTAAAAATCTGAACGGATTTCAGTTAGGTTCAATCAATCTGGAAGTGGAGCCAGGATATATTATTGGTGTCATAGGAAAGAATGGTTCAGGGAAAAGTTCTCTGTTTAACTGTATGCTGGGAGCACTTGGATATGAGGGGATCATTGAGGGGATGAATCAATCAGAAGTTTCATTTGTATTAGAGAAGAATCCGTTCCCATGGGAGTACAGTGCGAAAGATATTGCGGCTACATTTGCGAAGATATACGATGATTTTAATTATGAGAAATTCTTCGGTATCTGTGAAAAGTACAATGTGCCAGTTGGCAAGCCAATCGATAAACTGTCTCGTGGTATGGGGATGGTGGTGCAGATGGCATTCGCTATGAGTAAGGAAGCTAATGTGTTGATTTTAGATGAGCCGACTGCACATTTTGATTCCTATGCAAGAGAGGAATTGTATGATTTCGTCAGTCAGTTTATGGAGAATCCAGGGTATACAGTATTCTGGGCTAGTCACATAATGGAAGAGCTGGACAGAAGGGCAGATTTCGTGTTGGGATTAAAAAAAGGACATATGGAATTCTTCACTGCGAAGGAAGAACTATTGGAACAGTACAGTAGCGTGAAGGGCACGCGCAAGCAGTTAGATTACGTGAATAAGGCACTGCTTGGCAGAAAGGATTATGAGACTTACAGCACAGGATTTTTAAAGAATTCAGAAAATGTACTGAATCTGGGATATACCAAGGAATCAGCGAAGCTGGCAGATATTGTGGAATATGTGTTGTAGAAGGATGGAAAGATATCAGACAGACTATGAATAGTGATTAGATAGGAAATTGGAATGCGAGAGGAGAGCGGGGATATGAGTGTTAA
>JAQUVV010000262.1 GCA_028693195.1 Lachnospira sp. | reverse complement strand
AAAGACAATAGTCGAAGTGATATCTTCATGCTTCATAATGTAAGCAAGAAGATTACGCTTATTGCTCTTATCGACATAATATAGGCTGGCATCGATCAAATCTACAGTGGAAGAAACAGGTGTCACTTCAACTGTCACTGGATTATGAAGAAGCTTTGCAGTCAGTGCCATAATCTCCTTTGGCATAGTTGCCGAGAAGAGAAGGGTTTGGCGCTTCATAGGGAGAAGGGCAATAACCTTCTTGACATCATGAATAAATCCCATGTCTAACATACGATCTGCTTCATCTAAGACAAAGATTTCGATTTGCTTCAAACTGATGATTTTCTGGTTAATTAGGTCATTTAAACGGCCTGGTGTAGCAACTAATATATCAACACCGCGCTCTAACTTTTCAATCTGTGGAACAGCGGAGACACCACCAAAGATAACAGCATTGGTCAGACTGGTATGCTTGCTGTAGTCATCGAAGTTCTCCTTGATCTGCAGTGCCAGTTCTCTGGTCGGAGTTAGAATCAGAGCACGAATCGGTCTTTTTTTGTGTTGCTATGAGCGGTCTCATCCATTAATCGCTGGATGATTGGCAGTGCAAATGCAGCTGTTTTTCCGGTACCAGTCTGGGCACAGCCAAATACATCTCTTCCTTCCAGTACATGAGGAATGGCCTCTGCCTGAATCTTGGATGGGGTTTCATAGCCTTTTTCTTGTAAAGCCTCTAAGATGAGAGGTGATAACTTTAATTCATTAAATTTCATTTATTTTCCTTTTCTACGTTGTTCATTGCGACCTCTCATTTTAACACACATTTCGATGGAAAGATAGTTTTATTTATAATTAAGGATATAATATGATGTTGGGAGCAGAAATGATTTTATCATCAGCGGATGCTCACAAAGCATGCTGATATATGTTAGAAAAGCATTTGCACTTGATTATGTGATAAAGTAAAATATATATGTAAAAGACTGTTCAAATACAATTTAAGTCATGTATGTTGAGACGTAATTTCAGAAAGTGAGGATTAGAAAGATGAGTGAAGTTTTTACAAGTAAGAAGAAGCTAGGATTTGGATTAATGAGACTGCCACTTTTGGATGCCAATGATGGCGGAAGTATTGATATGGAAACAACAAAAAGAATGGTAGATACATTTTTAGAGAAAGGATTTACATACTTTGATACAGCATGGATGTACTGTAATTTCAAGAGTGAGAATGCAGCCAAGGAAGCACTTGTTTCCAGACATCCAAGAGAGAGCTTTACTCTGGCTACGAAGCTGCACGCAGGATTTATTAAGACCTTGGAAGATCGTGACAAGGTATTTAACGAGCAGTTGGAGAAGACAGGTGTGACATATTTTGATTATTACCTTCTCCATGATGTTGGGGTTGATCATTATGAAATCTATCAGAAGCTGTACTGCTTCAACTGGCTGGCAGAAAAGAAGAAACAGGGACTTGTAAAGCACATGGGATTTTCATTCCATGATAATGCAGAGGTATTAGATCGGGTTCTCACAGAGCATCCGGAAGTGGAATTTGTTCAGTTACAGATCAATTACCTGGATTGGGACAGCGAAGGTATTCAGTCTCGGAAATGTTATGAAGTAGCCACAAAGCACGGGAAACCAGTCATCGTTATGGAGCCTGTCAAGGGTGGAACCCTTGCAAATGTACCAGCGCAGGTGGAACAGGAATTCAAAGCATATCATCCAGATAAGTCAATTCCATCCTGGGCTATTCGTTTTGTTGCAAGTCTTCCAAATGTAAAGATGGTTCTTAGCGGAATGAGTAATATGGAACAGCTGTTGGATAATACTGGATATATGGATGATTTTCATCCTTTGAATGAAGAGGAGCAACATCTGATTCAGAAAGCTGTAAATGTGATTAATGGAACAATTAAGATTCCTTGTACAGGATGTTCTTACTGTACTGATGGTTGTCCGAAGAAGATTGCAATTCCAAAGTACTTCTCTTTATATAATGCGGATTTACAGGAGGCAGAGGGAAAGGGATGGACGCCACAGGGCGAGTATTATGATAGATTAACGAATACATTTGGCAAGGCCAGCGACTGTATTGGATGTGGTCAGTGTGAACGTGCCTGTCCACAGCATTTACCAATCATTGAGAATTTGAAGGATGTAGCGGCACATTTTGGAAAGTAAACCCGTATAGAGTAGTATTCTTTTCCATTACGAAAGAATAATAGAAGCCATCAGGTAGCAAAACAAGCTGCTTGATGGCTTTTTGTATAATAATAGATTGATAATATTGAGCAATATTCAAAAGCATCTTGCAATGTAAATTGTAAGTGCTATAATATCATAATAAATTGAACATTATTCAATAACGATAAATTGATTTATATAAGGAGATATTCATGCAGAAAAAAACAATAACAGAAGGCGGAAAAAGGGAAGAGATTATTAGTGCAGCACTGGAGCTGATTTTTGAGAATGGGTATGATGCTACTTCCGTACGTTCCATTCAGAAAAAAGTGGGGAGCGAGGTAGGACTTTTCTATTATTACTTCAAAAACAAGGATGAATTGTTTGACAGTGTACTGGATCGGTTCTTTTCTGGATATGAAAAAGATTTTAGAGAAATCATCGCACATGGAAGAAGAAACCCCTGTCGGCTGATGTATGATTTCTTTCATTATATGGAAGTAGAGACAGCACACTTTAGGGAAAAATATGCAGAAAATATGCATAGAACCGTGCGTTGGGCTATTCGTGAACATACCTTGACAATCATAGAGCCATATTTAAAACAGGTGGTGGATATTCAGAGTGCTTATTATGGAGTAGAACCAGCACTTGCTCCGGATGTGGCAGCACTTTATCTGACTCATGGCGTTGGAAGTACGATTCTTCATGAGGATGAAAATCTGTATCAGAGTCGAAGAGGTGAGATTATGAAAGGCTGTTGTCTGATTATGGGAATGGATGAGAAGGAACAGCAGCTGCGCATTCCTTATTTAGCAGAGCAGGAAGATATAGAAAGCTGGATGCAGCTTATGGAATTGGTCAAAGACTATTTCCCGGGATTTGGAAGGGAAGCATTCAAACAGCAGTTGGCAGAACATATTAATAGTGAAGAAGCCTGGGTTTATCGTTATGAAGGAAAAGTGGTTGCAGGACTGTTGTATTCAAAAAAGAGAAAGGAGCTGGATTTACTTGCAGTAGCACCGGATTTTCGAAGAAAAGGATTAGCGACACGTCTGGTAGAGACTATGGCTGCCTGTTTTCCAGCGGGGGAAGAAGTATCTGTTACGACATTCCGCACGGGTGATTCCATGGGAGGTGGAACTAGACAGTTTTATCAGAATCTTGGATTTAAGGACAAAGAAAAACTGACAGTGTTCGGATATCCGTGTCAGCGAATGGTACTGACTGTGCCTGATGGAACACTATGTTAATGGGATTCTTCGAAATGAATATTGCAGAATAGAAGGGAAGGCGAAATGTAAATGGAAAAAGAAAACTTAGAACAAAGACAGGAGGATGATAAGATGAAGCTTTGCATTGCAGTTACTGGTATAGTCGAATAATAAAATAAATATTGGAGGAACCAAAATGACTATATCAGAGAAAAAAATCTATCCCCGTACAGGAGATAACCAGACCGTATATTTAAAAAATGTAATTACAAATCCCAA
>JAQUVV010000261.1 GCA_028693195.1 Lachnospira sp. | reverse complement strand
ACATGGATTTTGTAGGAGCAGTATCCAGGGAGATTTTTGATATCAGCTGGTATTGGTGGATAGTTTTGGTTGTGGTTATAGCTGGAACATGGATGGTTAGAAGAAATATTGTAGTGACGCTTTTGGTTGGTTATATTTTCATAATTTTGATTGTGACTCTCTTTAATCGGAGTTTCACCGTAGCTGAGCCACAGCTCAAATTGTTCTGGTCGTATGGTAAACCGGAACTGGTCAACGAGGTGCTTCTAAACTATATCCTTTTCGTTCCTCTTGGAATTTTGTTGGAGTATACAGACGAGAAGCTTTTTAGAATTTGGATGTTCGCGGTAGTGATGTCGCTTTCAATAGAAGCATTACAGCTAGTTTTCAGTCGAGGACTTTTTGAGTTTGATGATGTGTTTGGAAATAGTGTTGGTTGCTTATTAGGCGTAATTGGGTGCCATTTCATTCGGGGGTTGGTTAAGTGAAGTTATTGATATTAGGTGCAGGTGGTCATGGAAAAGTTTGTGGAGAGATAGCGAGAAAATCATATGAAGAGATTGCTTTTTTAGATGATAACGCACCTGGAGTAATAGGTCGGATGGAAGATTATGAAAAGTTAAAGGGTTATGAGAGTGCTTTTGTAGCACTTGGAAATCCTGAACTCAGAGAAGAATGGATTGAGAAACTTATTGCTTCAGGTTATCAGATAGCAACTATCGTTTCTGAAAAAGCTGTGGTGAGTAAGTTAGCCACAATCGGCGAAGGTTCTGTGGTTATGGGTGGAGCTGTAGTACAAACTGGAGCGGAGATTGGTAGTGGTTGCATAGTTTCAGCAGGAGCTGTGGTTGACCATGATGCAAAGGTAGGTTCTTTTTGTCACATTAACTGCAACGCTGTAATACCAGCAATGAAAATCGTCGCGGACAAGTTAAAAGTAAACTACGGGCAAATATACGTGGAGGAGTAGGGAGATGAATTACTTATTTGTAGTTGCTCATCCTGATGATGAATCAGATGCAGCAGGTGGAACAATACATAAATTGATTAAAGAAGGACACAAAGTAGCAGTTGCTATTATGGTTAGTCAAGCAGCAGCGAGAAGAGATTTGTCCGATACACTGTCAATAGACGAAGAAGAAGCTATGAAGATTCTTGGAGTTGAAAAGGTCTATCACGCAGACTTTCCGAATATTAAGATGAACACAGTGCCTCATCTGGAGCTTGTTCAGTTTATCGAATCATGTATTGATGACTGGAAAGCTGATGCGATTGTAACGCATCATCCGACAGACACAAATAATGATCATGTAATGACGAGCTATGCAGCACAGGCTGCTTGCAGATTGTTTCAGAGAAGAGAGGGTGTGCCGGGACTTAAGCTTTTCATGTACATGGAAACCCCTTCAAGTACGGAGTGGAGCCTTGATAGCAGTTCAAACCGTTTCACACCTAATCACTTTGTAGAGATTGGGAAAGATGGAGTGGAAGTAAAAATTAAAGCGTTGGAAGCTTATAAGGGTGTTATGAGACCTTATCCGCATCCAAGGAGCGTTGAGGCATATGAAGGATTGGCGGCATATCGTGGGTGCCAGGCTGGACTGAAATATGCTGAGGCATTTGAAATAGTTTTTAATCGAGGTTAAAGGGATGTATAGAGCAGTAAAGAGATTTCTGGATATTGTACTATCGCTGATTGCGATTATTATTCTTTCCCCTATCTATATCATTATCTGTATTGTTGTGAGAATTCAGATGGGAAGTCCGGTTCTGTTTTCTCAAGATAGAATAGGTAAGGATGAGAAGATTTTTAAATTGTATAAATTTCGTTCAATGACCAATGCGAAGGATAAAGAAGGAAATCTTCTTCCGGATAAGCAGAGACTTACAAAGTTCGGTATTGCACTTCGCTCGACATCACTTGATGAACTTCCAGAGTTATTCATGATTTTAAAGGGCGATATGTCAATCGTTGGCCCAAGACCACAGCCGACTTTCTATCTTCCATATTACAAAGAAGAAGAACGTATTGCACACAAGGTTAGAGGTGGATTGTTGCCACCAGATGTTATCAGTAAGGAAGTTCAATGCGATTGGGAGACACAGTTGAAATATGAGGCGTATTACGCAGAGCATCAATCACTGTGGATGGATATTAGAGTTATATTTTGTACGTTCATTATTCTCTATAAACGAATGAAAGATAATTATGGCGCAGATGACAGACCTATGCTTCATGTTTATAGAGCAGGAACTGTGCCAGAAACAGAAATGAAATATTGGAAAGACAAAGGAATTGAAATCAGATGAGTAAATACATAGTTTTTGTTAGTAAAGAACACTACAATCCACTTGGAATTGTTAGAACTCTCGGGGAAGCAGGAATCGAACCTATTACAGTTTGTGTAAAAGGTGATCTGCAAATGGTTGGTCAGAGTAAATATGTAAAAGAGAGATATTACGTTGATTCGCCAGAAGAAGGGTTAGAATTAATTCTTTCCAAATTTTCTGATTCAAATGAGAAGTCATTTATTCTTACTGGTGATGATGTTACGGTTGCACTTATGGATAGAAACTATGATCGTTTAAAGGATTATTTCTATTTCTATAACGCAGGAGAGAATGGGAGAATTAATCATTTTATGAATAAGGATGCCATGCTTGAATTGGTTACGCGTCATGGAATTAAGGTTGCAAAAACCTGGAAGGTTAAGGTTGGAGAGATACCAGTAGATATCGAATATCCAATCATGACAAAAGCAATCAATTCTATCGGTGAAGAATGGAAAGATATCGTATATATTTGTCAAAATAATGAGGAACTTAAAGTTGCTTACTCAAAAATGAAAAGCGAATACATTTTGGTTCAGCAGTATGTTAAGAAAACGGATGAAGTTTCTTTTGATGCTTTCAGTGTAAACAAAGGAAAAGATGTGTTCATCGTGACGGAAGCATATCAGATGTATAACATTCCAGACAAGTATTCACCATATTGGAAAATCCAGAATCCAACCAATACCGAAATGGGTGAAAAAATCAAGAGTGTTATTGCTGAGATGAAACTCGAAGGTATTTGGGAATTTGAATTCATGGTAGATGATAAGGGGGAGTTATGGTTTCTTGAAATTAACTTCAGAAACACAGCTCTGGGATATTCAACAACAGTAGCTGGTATGCCACAGATAGTAATGTGGTGTGAGGCAATGAAAAATGGAGTAATTGATCATAGTAAAAGAGTAAGTGTTCCAGAAGGCTTAAAAGCAATGGCAGAGTGCTTTGACTATGATGTAAGAGTTAAAGGTGGCTGGATGTCAAAAGAAGAATGGCTGAAAGAGTATATGTCTACTGAATGCAAGATGTATATGGGAAGAAATGACTATGAGCCATTCAGAATATTTATGGAATATAAGCACGATCACGTGAATTAAAAATAAGCGTCTCTGTTTGAAAACCACTCAGGGATATAGGAGATATAAATGGAGAATAAAGGCAGAGAGTTTAATAAGGTTTTAAATACGGGCGATGTCCTGGTAACGGCATTTGGTGCCATGATTGGATGGGGCTGGGTGGTCTCTTCTGGTGGATGGATTCAATCAGCCGGTGCACTTGGAACAGCTCTTGGTTTTTTGATCGGCGGTATCATGATTTATTTTGTTGGAATGGTATATGCCGAATTAACAACAGCGATTCCAGAA
>JAQUVV010000260.1 GCA_028693195.1 Lachnospira sp. | reverse complement strand
CTGAGTTGCAAGCAAGTCAGTATGGATAGAACAAAAAGAGATAAGTTATTCCAATGTGATTTGAAGAATCACTATGGAAGTGATGATTTACGGATGAAGATAGATTTAATGTGCAGTTTTGAAAGAATACCAAAAGCAGTTAAGTTTATACTTAACTGCTTTTTTTGTTGAATTAAAATACATTCTTTGATATAATAAGTAAAGAATGTATGTGAACTGATCGGAGGAAATATAATATGGAAACAAATATACTAATGGAAAGTGGTACCAATGAATTAGAGGTGCTAGAATTTACGGTGGGGAATAATCATTATGGCATTAATGTAGCTAAGATCAAGGAAATTGTTCCTTTTAATGTTGTTACACCTGTTCCGAATTCACATCCATGTGTGGAAGGTATTTTTATGCCAAGAGATTTGATGATTACAGTTGTTGATTTATCAAAGGTAATCAAGACAAGTTCAACTCAGGATGTATCGAAGGATATGTTTATTATTACGAATTTTAATAAGTTGAATGTTGCATTTCATGTGAATACAGTTGTTGGAATTCATCGTGTTTCATGGGCAAATATTATTACACCAGATTCTACAATTAGTAGTGCAGATAGCGGAATTGCAACTGGTATTGTAAAGATTGATGGCAGATTGATTGTGATTTTAGATTTTGAACGTATTGTATCAGATATTAGTCCAGAAACAGGATTAAAGGTATCAGATATTGATAAGCTTGAGAATCGTCAGAGAAATAATTCTCATATTGTAATTGCAGAGGATTCTCCATTACTGATTAAGTTGATTTCTGATTCATTAACAAAGTCAGGATATACAAATCTCACATTGTGCAATAATGGACAGGAAGCTTGGAATTATATGGCAAAAGTAAAGCAGGGTACGGTTCCTAAGGATGTGAAGTGTATTATAACAGACTTAGAAATGCCATTGATGGATGGACACAGACTTACGAAGCTTGTTAAAACAGATAATGAATTGACGTCAATTCCTGTAGTGATTTTCTCATCACTAATCAACGATCAGATGAGAGCAAAGGGAGAGAGTTTGGGAGCAGATGTCCAGTTATCTAAGCCGGAAATTGGATTGTTGGTAAATGAAATCGATAAGTTACTTGCGTAATAATAGAGGTTGTATTGAATTTCAGGTGTTGTCTATAAAGACAGCACCTGATTTTTTAAGAGATAGTTGATAATACAGTGTTTAATACATCATAGGAGAAAACAGCGAGAATGGAAATCAAAGAAATTGAAAATATAATAAATGATACAGATATGATACTAATTGGTGTGGGAGATGAATTCGCAGCAGGGCTCAACGATGATGGGGCAATGGACTTCTTGAACCGAATTTCATTGATGTTAGAGCATAAGAATTATTTTATTGTTGCAACATTTGATAATGACATCTTAAGAAAAACGATGTTGAATCAGAAACGAATTGTATATCCATATTTAGCAGAAAATAATGAAGAAGAGGGAAAACAATGGGAATTGTATAATAAATGGCTTTCAGCAACACTTGCAAAACGATTATTAATTATTGAACTGGGAGAAGGATTTAAGAATCCAAACGTAATTCGTTGGCCGTTTGAACGTATCACAATGATTAATAACAAGGCAAAGTTTATTCGAATACATTCAGCATTGTTTCAAGTTCCGGCAGAGCTTCAGGAAAAAGCAGAATCTATTCAGAAAAATGCATATGAATTCGTAAAAGAGTGGCTAAATCATTGTGATTCATAACATTTTATGATAAAATTTATAATTATTATGCATAAGAATAAAGGTGGTGAATCAATTGCCTGATGGAAATGAAGAAGATTATTTAGATAATCTATTGAAAAGTATTTCAGATGATCAAGAGTCTGAGAAAGTAACAGAATCATCTGAGGAAATAGAAGAACGTAAGATTAAAGAGCAGGTACAGGAGGCTTTGTCGAAAGCAAATGATTTTGAGGAAAATGTGAATGCATTTGATGAAGACATGGAAGAAACAATCTCTATTACACCTGAAGAAATTGCACAGCTTGCGAAAGCAAATGCTGATCAGAAGGATGTTTCTGATTCGGATCAGAGTGAAATTCAGGATACAGATCCTAACTTAAATGATGAAGAATTAGATAATCATATTAACCAGATGTTAGAGGATGTTGATCTTTCTGATATTGATGAAATTGATGATAAATCTGGTGGTATGTTAGCTGATATTAATGTGGGAGATTTGTCACAAGAGGAATTAGATCGTTTATCTAATATGAATCTTGATGATATTATCGAGGACGCAACATCGAAAGAAGTTTCAGTTAATGATCTTTTTGATGCTGAGCATACAGATGAAGGGCAGGAATTAGATGGTACATCAGATTCAAGCTTAGATGTTAAGACAGATGAACCATCAGAATTATCCGCAGCAGAAGTATTAGGACTTCAATCGGAACAGCCATCTGAGAAGATATCTGAACAAGGAAAGTCTGACAAAAAAAAGAAAGAAAAAAAGAAAAAGAATATATTTACAATCATTCGAAATATATTCTTCGAAAGCTTGGAAGATGAAGAAAATTCCAATCCTATACAGGAAGGTGAACATTCAGATGCTGATTTGACGTTGACCCCAGAGGAATCATCGAATCCAGATCGTGAGAAAGATGAAAATGAACTTCTGATTGATGAGGTCTACGGCGGAAAAGACCATGTGGATGAAGACGAGGCACCAGAGAAGGGATTTTTTGCGAAGCTCAAGTTTCGTCTGAAGCAGCTTAAGAAAAAGCATGAAGAAGAAAATCGTCTGGAATTAGAAGCAGAAGAGTTAGATGAACAGGAAAAGAAACAGCGAAAAGAACAAAAGAAGGCTACTGCGCTAGAAAATAAAGAAAATAAGAAAAAAGAAAAAGCAGAGAAGCCAAAGAAAGATAATAAGTCAAAGGAAAAGAAGCCAAAGGAAAAGAAACCAAAGAAAGAAAAAAAGCCAAAGGAACCACCAAAACCAGGAGATATAATAAAAATCAAGCCAAAATCCATGATATTCTTTGTACTCTTTATTGTTGGAATTATTGTACTGATTCAGGTGATGAATATGAGTATGCATCATGGAAACGGGGTGTCAAGTGCAAAGTCATATTATGCTGCGGGCGAATATGAGAAAGCATATGATAGTTTAACTGGAATTACTCTTAATAAGAACGAAAAGACTTTATATGAACAGGCATCGACGTTGATGTATGTACAGAGACAATATGATTCCTATGAGAATTTTATGAAGATGAATATGAAGACAGAAGCTTTAAATGCTTTGATTAAGGGAATTAATCGTTATAATAAATATTATAATGAGGCAAAAAATCTTGGCGTAGTAAATCAAATGGATGCAATAAAAAAGAATATTATAGATGCGCTACAGACGACATTTAAAATTTCTGAATCTGAGGCAAATACATTAGTTGTTATGTCGGATAATGATTTTACGAAATATTATACAACAATAGAAGCATACGGAGAGGCGGCAAAATGATAGCAATTATTGATTATGATGCAGGTAATTTAAAAAGTGTAGAAAAAGCATTGATTTCATTGGGGGAAGAAGTGATTGTATCTAGAGATTCCAGTGAGATTCTGCAGGCAGATAAAGTAATATTGCCAGGAGTCGGTTCTTTTGGTGATGCCATGAAT
>JAQUVV010000259.1 GCA_028693195.1 Lachnospira sp. | reverse complement strand
TGCTAAAGCCATATACACCAGAGAAAACAAGAGTATTCTGGGATGCAGTGATGCGGAATGCACATGTATCTACCATAGAGGAATTGAAGAAAGTAGAACCTAAGACACTTTTCTATGCCTGGGATCAGGCATGTAAGGATTCAAAGTTTTCCATTCCTTATACACTTCCAGTTTATGATGGAAAACTGTTGACAAAGAATACTTTTGGAAAGAAAGATATTCCAGATACACCGTGTATGATTGGTGTGACGACATTGGATATGATGCCAATTGGATTAAAGGTTCTTACCTGCAAATGGGCGAAGATATCGAACAGGCATAACGGACATCGTTGCTATACATATCTTTTTGCAAGAGATTTACCGGGAGATGACCGTGGAGCATGGCATTCCAGCGATTTGCTGTATTTCTTTTCATCATATAAGAGAAACTGGAGACCATTCGAAGAGGTTGATTATGAGATTTCTAAGCAAATGTCTGGGGCATTGTGTGCATTTGCAAGAAAACAGAATCCAGACTGTGATGAAATTCCAGCTTGGGGAAGCGGGGCAAAACGTCCGATGGTATTCTGTGAGCATACCGGAGTTGCAAAGTGGGGAAATAAGAAACTTTTCCATAACACATTTCAGAAAAATGTAATGACGGAAAAGTAGATTATAAGAGAGGAGAAGGAACATATGGGGAACACATCAGGAATTAAAATGAAGGATAAAATTGGCTATGCATTGGGGGATGCAGGCGGAATATTGACATTTGGGATTATTGGTTCATATCTGCAGATTTTCTATACCAATGTGCTGATGATTAGTGCGGGAAAGGTTATGATGCTTTTCTTGGTTGCGCGAATCTGGGATGCGATTAATGATCCAATCTGGGGAATGATTGTAGATTCAAGAAAGGTTGGAAAGAACGGAAAATTCAGACCGTATCTACGGTTCGCGTCACCACTTCTTGCATTGTCAGCAGTGTTGGTATTCTTAAAAATTCCGAACATGTCTGAAACACAGTATCTGATCTATGCATATGTCACTTACATACTATATGGAATGTGTTATACGGCAGTGAATATTCCTTATTCATCATTAGCATCCGTTGTTACCAGTGATGAATATGAGCGTTCTAGTCTGTCTATGTTTCGTTCTATTGGAGCAGGAATTGGAACACTGGCATCACAGATTATTCTGCCATTGTTTGTATATACAACAGTCAAGGGGACAAAGGTGTTAGACGGAGACCGCCTATTTATCGGTGTATTCGTTCTGTCTGTGTTAAGTATCTTTGTGTTCCAGTTATGTTATCGTTGGACTATTGAACGTGTAAAGACACCAGAAGGTAAGGCAAACACGAACATTAAGAAAACGGTTGCAACATTGCTGAAGAACAGACCATTTATCGTGCTAAGTATTGCATCAATGCTACTTCTCGCACTGCAGCAGTACACACAGTCAATCTATAACTATCTGTTCTTAGATTACTTTAAGAAGCCAGGATTATATTCGTTGGTGTCAGTATTCACATATCTTCCAATGTTGATCTTAATTCCAGTGATTCAGAAGATTGTAAGAAAGACTGGGAAGAAAGAAATCTGTGCAGTAGGAATGCTTATAGCAGCTATTGCAAATGTGATTCTATTCGTTACACATACCACGAATCCGACAATATTCTTTATATTCTCATTCCTATCTGGATTCGGTATGACATTTTTTGTATTCGAAATCTGGGCACTTGCGACAGATACGGTAGATTATCAGGAATCCATGTCAGGACAGAGAGATGAGGGAACAGCTTATGCATTCTTTACATTTGCAAGAAAGGTCGGTCAGGCGCTGGCAGGCGCCACTAACATGAATCTATATGTGTCCAGAATTATGCAAGCATATTCAGAACACATATAGATTCATGTTGTCGGCTTGTAGCTAGCACGTAAAAAGACGAGCACAGGGGGCTGTGCTCGTCAGGGAGAGGAAAATATATGAGTAAAAACTAAAAACTCATATGGAATAAACAAACGAATTTTTCTTACACGATTATATTATCATGAGAACAGAAGAATGCCAATTAACGAACCATAAACAAATATAAACATAAAATAAAAAACATGTACAATTACTGTTAAAATATAAAAAAACAGTATTGTACATGTTTTGTTGTACGATTACATTAACGGTTTGGATACTGGTTAATCATTCGTTCAATCAGTTCCACAGATTCATCAATTCCATAGCTGGCGCTGTTGATACAGAGATCGTAGTTGACAGCGTTGCCCCATTTGCGGCCAGTGTAGAAGTTGTAATAATGTCCATGTTGATGATCGAGCTTACGAAGCATACGGGCAGCATGCTTATAATCAAGATGATACACATTCATCATACGACGTACTCGCTGCTCGAAGGAAGCAGTAATGAAGATACTGATATGAGGAATACGCTTATTTGTCAGAATGACATCGGCACATCGGCCCATAACAATAAAGTCCTCATTCTTTGCCATATCACAGATTAAGTCACTCTGGTTAAAGAAGATGGCATCTTGAACTGGAAGACCATGATATTTGCTGAAGTTCTTGAAGAATTTCACAAGACCATGAGGCTTTTTATTTGGATTCTTTGAATCAAATTCATGAGCATGATTGTGATAGTCGTTGCTATCCTCTATATTCTCCTGTTCCATGTCCATACGTTCTAGAACCTGCTGGAAAATTTCAGCATCATAGTAGCTGATTTTTAGCTTGTCAGCCAGCGCAAAACCAATATCAGAGCCAGCACTTCCGTGAGTACGTCCGATACAGATAATTAAATGATCATCTTTAGAGAATTTCTGACGTAGATTAGAAGTGTTTAACGCTGCCATATTCTCATTCAATATGTCGACACTTCCGAAGCTCTCCGGAATCTCAGCAATCATATTCAGAATTTCGTTATATTCAGTCATCAGACGACGACGGTCATCTTTATTCTTAATAGTTCTTGCCATGTTACCAATCAGGGCAATCTGGCTTCGACACTCGTATACACGTGGGTTCGTGATGAGCATTCTTGTAATATCTTCGATACAGGCATCACGATCTCCTGTAAATGTACGTCCCAGAGAGGAGCCAACGCAACGGTAGACTTCCGTATCCAAATCATAGATTCGGGTAGCAATCTCGGAACAATTCTGATTATTATTTTCCATATAGATAAATCTCCTTATACGATTTTGATGTGCAATTCATTATTACAGAAAAAACACCACTGTATCCAGCAAGAATACTGGAACAAGGATTCCGAAAGACCAGCCCATATATCCGAAGAAGGATGGCATACGCACACCATTTTCATCAGAAATTGATTTGACCATAAAGTTTGGTGCATTTCCAATATAGGTATTTGCTCCCATGAACACAGCTCCACAGGAAATTGCAATCAGAATTTTTGTTGAAATCACACCGACAGTTGTCAGTAATCCACTGTTGAAACCAAGAGTTCCTGCAGTGGTAAGGAACACCAGATAGGTTGGTGTGTTATCAAGGAAGCTGGATAACAGTCCGGTGGACCAGAACATTTCGAAAGGTTCAGTAATTCCAAGGTTAGGTCCTAATGCTTTTAAGCGCATCAGTGCAGGCTGCATGGTAATAAAGATTCCCACGAAGAGAATGGCAACCTCTTTGATTGCACCCCAGGTAAAATGGTTTTCGGTTCGAATCTTGC
>JAQUVV010000258.1 GCA_028693195.1 Lachnospira sp. | reverse complement strand
TTCAAAACAAAAGCTGTTTTATCTTCATCTGATAAACCAGTGATCAATTTCGAGGATTGTCCTCTAAGAAAATCTGACATGTTATAGAATTCCATCGGTTCCTTTTGGACTTTATCTTCCTTATCCACACCTAAATCCACCTTTTCTTTTTATCATAACATTTTACAACTCTTATTTCAACCTTTATATGTACTTGAAAAGTAATTACTTTATAAGTGTATTTCAATCTTGTTTGTCCATTCAAGCCAATAGCCATCTTGTCAACTCACCACATTTTTGCCAGCAATCTTATCAACTCACCAAGCCTATATTCAAATTCGTAAATCCGGTGAGTAATCCACCACTCTTGGATATCTTCCCTCAAAGCAAAAATCCGTGATTATCCTTCCGGCTTAGAACCAGACCTCAAATCACGGAAAGCCTTTATTTACTTATCTTATTACACGCTTACTTATCAACCCTTGACATCAATACTACCGTCTCAACGTGAACCGTCTGCGCAAACTGGTCCACAGGTGTCACACGCTCTGTCTTATATCCATGTGCCTCTAGGAATTTTAAATCTCTTGCCAATGTGGAAGAATCACAGCTGACATAGACCACGCGGTCTGGTGCCATCGCAACGATTGTTTCTAAAAGACTTTCCTCGCAGCCCTTTCTTGGAGGATCCACTACGATAACATCAGGGTGAATACTCTCTGCCGCCTCAGCATCTCCTGCTGCCGCTGCTTTCTTCTTCTCCTCGTAAAATGCAGGAACAACTTCCTCTGCTTTACCAACAAAAAACTCTGCATTCGTAATTCCATTAATAGAAGCATTGTTCTTCGCATCTTCAATGGCCTGTGGTACGATTTCCACGCCATAGACCTTCTTTGCTTTTCCAGCCAGGAATAAAGAGATTGTTCCAATCCCACAGTACAGATCCCATACGGTCTCTCCACCCTTTAGGTCTGCATACTCTAACGCCTTGTTGTACAACTTCTCTGTCTGCTGCGGATTTACCTGAAAGAATGATAACGGTGAAATCTGATATTTAATCTCTCCAATATAATCCTCAATATAAGATTGTCCCCATAAGGTATCACACTGTTCTCCCAGAATAACATTCGTTCTATCTTCATTATAATTTACCATAATGGAAGTCATGCCATCGATTTTCTTTAATGCTTCTACCAAATCTTCCATGTCCGATTTTTTCAATTTTCCACCATCTGACAACTGTTCAAATGATGTGAAACGATGATGATGCGCCTGGGCATTCAGAACCAGACAGACCATAATCTGGTTGGTATGATAGCCATTCCGAATCAACACATGACGCACAAGACCTTTCCCTGCCTCCTCATTATAAACTGTGATATGTCTACGCTTCATCCACTCCTTAACTGCTTCTAAAATCCTTGCATTGATTGGTGCACCAAGAGCACAGTCTGTACAGTCAACAATATAGTGGGTTCTCCCAGCATAGAAGCCCATGACAATTTCCTTGTCCTTATTCAAGCCTACTGGATACTGCGCCTTATTGCGATAATGAAATGGGTCGTCCATACCAATGATTGGTTCTAAGACATATCCTGCATTTTCTGCTTCTTCTGCATCAACCGCCTGAGTCTTATTTTCATTGTAATTCTGTGAGGCTTCTGTCCTCTCCTTCAATCCTCCTATACGCTCCACATTGTTCTTTACCAGCTTAGTCTTGAATTCCAGCTGTGACTCGTAAGACATCTGCTGGAGCTGGCATCCTCCACATTGCTTTGCCACTGGGCACTTTGGCTCTACTCTGTATGGAGATGGTTTCACAACCTTCATCAATCTTCCATATCCATAATTCTTCTTCGCCTTGATGATCTTCACTTCCACTTCATCACCAATCACTGCATCCTTGATAAACAGCGTATAGCCATCGATTTTCCCAATTCCTTCACCACTCGTACCAATATCCTCGATTGCAACTGTCACTACATCATCTTTTTTATATGTCATACTCTCATCCTTCTCTTAGTATTATTCACTCCACATGTCTTGTCCGTTCCGGGCATGATGTCTCCGGCGGATTTTTGCACCCAATTTCTGCGGTTCCGCAGAAATCAATGTGCAAAGATATAATTCGCATATATTCTCATCCATTATGCCATACTTTACATCTTTTTTGTATAATTTCTTCCATGAATGAATACCCATTAACAGCAATCTTTTTCAATTTGTAAGAAATGCAATCTCCTACAAATTCAAAAAGGCTGCCCGTAAGCAGCCCTCATTCCACACTATTACCACTGTTTTGCGAATTAAATCTGTGTCTTTCTTACATTTGACTCTAACCAACGGTTAAATCCTAACCAGTCGTTGGTATCCTTGCTCTCTAATACCTCTCGCATAGTCTCCATCTTCGCATCCATATTATCTGCCATGGATAGTGCAAGTGCCTCTGCGATAGAAGGCTTCTTTGGTGAACCATATTCCAATTCTCCGTGATGAGAAAGAATACAATGTCCGATTTCAGATGCAAGAACCTCTGGAAACCCTTCGATTCCCCTTACCTTCTCCATAATCATCTCGTATCCAATCACAATATGTCCAATGAAGTTTCCTTCGTCTGTGTAATCATTCTTTGGAAATGCTGAAAGCTCCCTTACCTTTCCAGCATCGTGAAGCATTGCACATGCCACCAATAAATCCCTGTTCAGGTAATCATAATTATCTGCCATATGAGCACACATTCTCGTAACACTTAAGCTATGCTCTAACAATCCACCTGAGAATCCATGATGAACCGTCTTTGCAGCAGATACATTCTTGAACTTATGTATAAATGCAGTATCTTCCACAAAAAAGCTGTCAAGCAGCTGCTTAATATAAGAATTCTTCACGCTGTTTACATAGCCCATCAGTTCTGTATACATCTCTTCAATATCGAATCTAGAGCATGGAATATAATCCGCTGCAATATACTCGTTCTCTTCTGCACGTCTGATTCTTTCAATCTTAAGCTGTAATGATCCGTTATAGCTTGTAACCTGACCAGCTACAAAAACAAAATCCAGTGCATCAAAATCACCAATTCCACCTGATGAAAGATCCCAAATCTTAGAATCCACCTGTCCTGTCTTATCCTGAAGCATGACATTATCATACTCCTTGCCACTCTTTGTTAACGCTGTTGATCTGGATTTACACAGATAAACATCTGAAATCCTGTCTCCATCATGAAAATGCTCTATAAAATGCATCATAAACCTCTTTCTACTACTTCTATATAAATTCTTTCTGTGCCCGTGAAAAATCAATACATTTTCTCATCAAAGCTTATCAATTGTACACTATACAGGGACTCAATACAAGCAATTCTAACACGCTCAGCAAGTTCCTGCAAATGCTCTGTTGCTGTTCGCTCTGTTCAAACTAACCAACCATCACCTATCTCATCCCCAGTATCACTTGGAAAGATACATCATAATAGCCATCTTTTCCCTTTCGCTTGGCACGTACCATCATGCTTTGCCCACTACTGCACCGATATAGTTTCTCACTAAACAGCTGAATTGTCAAAACACTATTTCCATTCACTTCACAAATCACATCTCCAGACTGTAATCCTGCATCATATGCCGGGGAATCAATCTCAACTTCAGATATAAAAAGTCCCACCGGAACATCATAGACCCCAGTCATGCTACGAGTAACATTCTTGCCGTAGATACCAAAAT
>JAQUVV010000025.1 GCA_028693195.1 Lachnospira sp. | reverse complement strand
AGGTCTTTCCATTGATTTCAAAAGAACTCATCATATCATTCTTTAGTGATGTCGCTGCACTTCCTAATGTGCTATCCTTTCGCAGTAAGGAATTCTTAATCTTCTCTTCCCACAGCTTGACCTCGTCATCCGTCATAGCTTCTTTCTCTGTGGACGTCAATGGCTCATATCCCTTCGAACTTGATGCATTGTAGGCCTCATCCATGGACTTAATCAGCTTGTTATATTCTGTGAACATTCCCTTAATAGCATTATAGATTCCATCTACATCTGTAGAAGTAGTAATGGAAACAGACTCTCCTTCTGCTGTCTCCGCAGTTGCCTGTATTGTCAATCCATTGATAGAGAAATTATTGGTATTCCCTTTAAAGATTGCACCATTTAATTCAATTTCCGAATCTGATCCTTTAATTCTCACTGCTGTGGATGCAGTTGCTGTGGTATCCCAGTCTGCTAAGGCCTGCGTTGCAAATTGGGCCTTTTCTTTGTACTGCGCTTCCATATTCGCCTTATTGGCTGCATTCTCATTATCCACTTCTGTTGTAAGATTGCTGTACTTGGCATCTGCTGATGTCAGTGCAGATGCAGTTCCTGAGGCGTCATTGAATGCAACATAATCAAGATTCTCACCAATAACAGCTACATACTTATCGAAATTCTCTACTTCTGTCTTTGCCTGTGTATAATCTTTATTTAATGCCTCATATTTCTTCTTCTCTTCAGCTGTCATCTTGGAAGTATCGTAGGTAACCTTGCCATCTTCATCTGTCACTTTAGCCGCTTCGTTTTCAAAGTGCATAGTATCGATCTGTGCTTTTTTGCTATCTCTGACTGCCTTCATATTATCATAAGTAGCACTCGCATTCACAGATTCATCTTCCTCATTGACGACCTTATACTCGCTGTTATTAATCAATGAATCATAAGATTTCTTTGCTGCATTATAATTGGCAGCATGTTCTTTTGCGCGATCTGCATAGCTGATCTTAATCTTAGCAAAATCCGTATTCACTTTTTCAGTCAGAGCAGCTTGCCCTGCCTCTGTTGACGGATCCATGGCTGCCCACTTCTCATATTCTGCTTTATCTGCATCATTCTTTGTATATAATCCAAGATTCTGCAACGCTGATAAACCAGAAGCATCGTTGGCAGTCAAACTAAAATCATGATCCGCACCGGATGTCTTGGCACTGATAAAGAATCGCTGATTTGTTGCATCAAAGGATGCACTTAATCCCGCATTCTTTAGCTTAGCCGTAAATTGGTCAACTGTCATATCTGCCGTGATGTCAATTCTTGTTTCTTTCCCCTCAGCCGATACATTGATCGAGCCTGATGTCAGTCCGCTCAGTCCTGTAACAGAACTTAACTTACTCTCTCCTGTCACGTTCACTGCCTTACCATCTTTAGTTCCAGAAATTACGCCACCTGTCAGATAGCCAGTAGCTGCAAGCTTATTCACCTTCAACGTCTGTGTTCCATTAACCGCACCTGATGCAGCGGTTACAGTTGCCACAGATGAATTAGAAATCTTGGCAGCCTTCAGGCTGTAATAACTAGATAATCTTGCTGATGCTAACTTTCCACTATAAAAACTGTAGATGCTGGTATTCATGGTCTTCCACTTATCCTGTTTCCAAGAAAGTTTGGTCTGTGCCTTTACCAGATTATCCTTCTTCAAACTGTAAGATGACACCAGTGCGGACACCAGTGCTTCCGTATCTAATCCTGATTGTAAACCTGACATTCTTATTGGCATAACGTACTCCTAACTGCACAATCCGTGTGCGAACCCAAGGAACATCCATGTTCCCGATTTGTGTGTTTCTTTTCAATCACTTTAATATTAGCGTTTCTCATCCACGAGAATTCCCGCAAGCTCCCAAGCCTTTGCAAGCATTTCCAGAGCCTTCTCTGAAGGAATCTCCCGAATAACCTCATCTGTATCTTTATCCTTGATCTTGATGGTAATTCTATTCGTTGGCTCATTATAACCAAACTCTGCAATCGTATTATGATTCAGAATCTTGTTAATCTGCTTAACTTCTTTCATCGTAGGATTCTTATCCTGATTGCTATTCGTTTCTTCGCCTTCTGCATCGCTAAACTTCTGCTTAGCATTTTCTGGCACCTGAACAACTTTCCCCGCTGCTGCCTGACCTGCCGCTGTATCAGCTGCTTGTCTGCTAACATCCACACTCTCTACTGCTTTCGCAGCCTTATCTGAGTTAATCTTACTGGATGCCTGATAGCTTGAAACTCCATTTACTGATTCAATCCCCATAATTCTATACCTCCATGTTCATCGATAATCTGTTTCATGGATTATCACTTCGAGAATTCGCTCCGCTCCTTCATCACTCATTCATTCTATAATCTGTAACTTCTATATCGGACAAAATAATAGCAATGTTTATATCTGGACAGTAAATTTCATGATTAATTTCATCAGATGCTTCTACTTCTTGAATAACTTGTTCAATGCAGCTGCATCCACAGATGCTGCTGATTCCTTATTCGCGTTCTGAATCTGTACATAAACCTCTTTACGATAGATTGGCACAGACTTTGGTGCTGATATTCCTAACTTCACCTGATCACCCTTAATTTCAATCACAGTGATTTCAATATCGTCATTAATAATAATTGCTTCATCTTTTTTTCTTGATAATGCCAACATATTATTTGCCCTCCTTTGCTGCGTTGAGGATATCATATATTGGATATCTCACCTGATAATCGTCGTTATCTGCGATTAACTGAACTCCCTTTAAGGTATCTGCATTAATAATCACAGGTGCCTTCAGATTACATGTCATCTTTGTCAAATCTGATGGCACTGTCAAAGTACATAAAACCAGAAGATTTGCATTCTGAATATCTGAACCTAAATTCTTAATAATCTCATCCTCTACAACTGGATCATATTCTGAAAAAATATTCTCTGGTTTTACTACAGGCAGTGCAAGTGAAGGCTCCTCCATTGACTGAAGCCACATAATTGCTGCATCATTTCCATCGTCTGAATCAAATAAAATCGTATACTTCTTAAAATCCTCGAATCCAATAATTCCTTTTTCAAATGTAAGGATTTTTTCATCTTCAATATCAACTGTACCAAACCACTTTGTTTCTACCTGCATTCCTACACCTTGCCTTTCTACTCTGTCTTAAATTTCAATAATCTCCACTTCCAGATAAATATCCAGCTACTTCATACTGCATGCTGCACTTTACAGAAAATCCAAAAGTGACTGCTTCACAACCTTGCTTGCTGCTGTCAGTGATGCATTATAAACCAATTCTGCGGAGGAATAATTCACAACAACCTCCTCCAAATCAACATCCTCATTCTGTGACTTCAGCGATGTGAAGTTGGTCTTCTGCTCGGTCAGTCTAGACTTCGTCAGATCCAGTCTTGTCATTCTGTTACCCACATCAGCCTTCGAATTAGATAGCTGCTGCTGATAGTTCTGCATCTGAGTGATTCCCTTTTCAAATGCTTTGGTCATCTGATCCTTCGCAAGATCATTCTGTTTATTGAGTCCCTCTAAGATAGAGGTCAGCTTTTCCTGAGAAGCATCATCACTGTACGCCTCTTCCTTCATCATAGATTCAACTTGTGTAATCTGCTTCTCTACATCAAGTCGATTCTGCACTGCTGCAACCAAATCATCTACATTTCGTCCAAGATACATATTGAACGCTTCACTTGCTTCCGTATTCACCTTCAGCTTCTGTGAGAAATTCACGTTATATTCAATATCTTCCTGATCCTTATTATAAGTAACTCCCGTGTTATTGTCCACACAGTTATAGTACATGGTCGGATCAATATCACCTTTGATAAAATTATCCTTACTATATGTCACAGAAAATGCATTGCTCTCGTAAATCTGCTGGTAAGCATTCTTTCCAAGAAGCAAATCTCCTGTGGTTGCATTCATGGCAATCTCATTATCGCCCGGAATATAATTCGTGTCTGTTGTACTTGAGAACGTAATTGGATCATCCATAAACCCAGCTACCACCAGCTTGCCATCCGTATCTGCATTAATTTCTGTCGTTGTCAAGGCAATCGGATTCCCACTGTCATCTTTCGCAATGGCTCCCTTATCATCCAACTGATAAGTCTTCATGGTCGCTGATGCCCCATCCGCCGAAACTTCCACACTCTTATCCTGATACCAGAAGGTCTGGCCTTCACTACTCACATCCTTATATCCCAGTTGAAGTCTATGAACATCCTCTACATTTGGTGTAATCACTGTCCCCGTTGCAGTTCCATCATCTGTCTTCACATTCAGATTAATCAAATCTTCATTGGAATATGCATTGGTATAAACTGTCTTTGTTGAGATATTCTCTCTTGTAAACTGCTGTGTAATCGTATAATCCACGTCTGCCGCATCTGCGTCCGACTGATATGTCAATGTCCTATCCGTATTATACCCAGTAAATACATGCCTTCCCGCATAGTCTACATCACCCTGCGAATAATACGCCTCCACCAGCTTCTCCAAGCTCTCTGAAAGTGTGTTTCTCTCTGCTGATGAATAAGAATCTGTTGATCCCTGAACACAGTATTTATTCAAATCCATAACAATACTGTTCGCTTCGTCTAAAGCATCATGTGTAACACTCATCCATGAGGATGCATCTGGTATATTCTTTCCCAGATACTGTGTCACCTGATCCAGACTTGCACGGAGTCTTAATGCACGAATTGCAATAATTGGATCCTCTGATGGTTTGTTAATCTTCTTTTGTGTTGAAAGCTGTGTATCAAGAGTACTCATCTGTCCCTTATTCACCTGAATATTCGCCAGTGAACTATTGACCATCATCTGATTCGTAATTCTCATGTCAAAATCCTCCGTTCTGATTTAAACTCCAGTCTGATTAATTAACTTATCATAAATCTGATTCATTATCGACATCATCTTAGAGCTTAGATTATATGCCTGCTGGAACTTCACCAAGTCCATCGCTTCTTCATCCGAATCTACACCCATAACTGATAATCGCTGATTCTGGATACTTGTCTTTAAATTCTTATAATTTGCTGTAAAATTCTCTGCCTTCTTCGCATCAATAGACATATCACTGATGATACTTTCCAGGAAGTAAGATCCTGTACCACCGTCAAATATCTTCTGACTCTGTAATGCATTCAGCTTATCCATTATATCGGCATTTGCCTCACCAGTATTAACCTCTGACTTGGTTGCCAGTTTATTGGCATCTTCAAGAAGTTCTTTATTTACCGTTACATTTGTCGCATTCATCACAGAAGTTCCGTCCTTTGTAACGAAGAGAGATATTCCTTCTGCACTGCCATCCGAAGTAACTCCTGACTTTAGAATATCATTGACCGCATCAGAAAATGTTGCAATAAACTGATTCAACTGTGACTGATAGTATGGCACTCCTTTAAAGCTTGTGTTGTATCCCGTATAGCCTTCTGTTCCATACAATTCGTTTCCATCGCTGTCTGTAGCCGGTGTACCATCTGCATTCATGGCCTGTTTCTCAACTTCTCCATTACAGCCATCTCTAATATCAATCAGACCTTTGAGCTGACCACCAAGGGAATCACTATAGATATTAAATTCCATTCCTGTCTTTTCCCACTTAATATCATACAAGCCATCTGCATCTGATGCATTTCTCTTATCTTCTCTCGCCACTGTAGTTAAGCTATTGTAATCATATCCACTTACCAGCATCTGTCCATTCACTGTAACTGTCAGATTACTAAGGTTATTTCCAAGATCCTGCTCATCTGTTGTTATGTTGACAATCTGAGAAAGATCATCTAACAATGCATTTCTTTTATCTCGCAAATCATTGGCATTTCCGTAATTTGCTTCAATCTGATTAATCTGCTTATTCAGTGCTGCAATATTCTGTGCCAGCGAATTAATCTGCTGTACTGCATCCTTGACCTCATTATTCGCGTCCACCTGTACATTTCTTAGATTTGTAGATAGTGTATTAAAGTAATCAGACATACTCTTTGCATTGTTGATTAACTGATTCTTTGCCGATTCATCTTCTGGTGTCCTCGTCAACTGATTCACTGCAGAAAAAAAGTTCGCATACTCTGTACTGTATCCCTTTAAGGTGAATTCATTCAGATAATCCTGAATCTGTGTCATGTAATTATTCTTCGCTTCATACTCTCCATAATTGGTCATGTTATTACGATACTTCACATCATAATAGCTGTCTCTCACCTGATCAATTCCAGTTACTGTAACACCAGCGCCAATCGTTCCATAAGAAGAATATGTTCTTAGCGCATCTGCCGCCGTTGTCGTTGCCTGCTCCTTCGTGTATCCAGGAGTCTGAATATTGGAAATATTATGGGCAGTCACATTAATGGCTGCCTGTGATGCCTGTAATCCCGTATATGCAATTGTCAATCCAAAAAATGTAGATGCCATACTATAACCTTCTTTCATATCAATATTATTCTGCAAGCTTTGAATTCCACTTCATATTAAGCATTGCCCAATGCCGTTACCAGATGTTCCAGCATTTCACTGACAACATTCACATATCTGGATGCTGCATTGTAAGACTGCTGATACTTAATCATCTTCTGAAGCTCTTCATCTGAAGACACACCTTCTGTCTGTTTTCTCTGATCATCATAACCAGTAACCATAGTCTGCTGGTTGTTTACAAACTTATTCAGAACATTTCCCACTGTAGAGAACTCTCCAATGTAGTTGGTATAGAAGGAATTAAAGTCTGATTTCGCATATTGTTCTGGATTCAGTGAGACCAGCTTGGCACTGAATAAATCAATCAATTCATTTGCTTTCGCAAAATCCTCTCCACCAGTTGCGGTAGACAATGGAATCTTGGCAACATTCTGTGCCACTGTCGCATTCATTGTCATATTTCCCAATGCATATAAGGATTCATACCCTGTTACATTCAGTTTATTTCTGATATAAATCTTGCTTCCATCTGCGCCTGTGGTTGTCACATAACGCTCTGTATTCGTTCTGGAGAATAATTCCTGCCCAACCGTGCGGTCTTCATCCATTCCATAATCCGTCTTATCCATGTCCAGAATAGAATATGTGTACTCATCAACTGCAACAGCACCCGTTGCATTGGTGTTGGTATAAAGCTTCTCTTCTGAAATATAGCTGTAGGTTCCGTCTCCATTATCAGTTCCCTTCACTTCAGAACCATATCGATCATAAAGCTTCTCCGCTGAAACAGAATCATACCGGTAACTATCCGCCTGAATTTCATTGCCATCTGCATCCACATAAGCCGTGTCTGTTTTCACTTCCTTCTCCGGACACAGCACATTGTTAATGGACTCAACCATGGTATTCACCAACTTGTCGATACCCGCAATTGCACTTAAGATAACCGATGGCTCAATATACTTGTTGTAATATTCCTGTTTCTCCTGATATGCCTTGTAATCCGCCTCGTACTCTGCTCTTCCAGCAGCTGTTGTCATATCGTAATCCTTACTGTCTGGCATCACTGGAACATCTCTATAATCCACACTGACAGATCCTCTGGAAAGAAGAAGGCCCTTCAGTCTACCCTTATCAGTATCTGCTGTATTCGATGCAGAAATCCCATCAGAATACACATCCTTATCGAATGCCGGCCAGGTCGGAATAATTAATCCTGTTGTGCTCACCGTTCTTGTGCCGATTTCCATCACACCGCCCATGGTTACGAATGGGCAGGATTCTGCAGTAATGGTTACTTCCCCATTATTCTCTTCATAATAATTAATATCAATATATTCACTAAGCTCATCCAGTGCATTATCTCTCTGATCTCTCAGATCATTGGCCTTCTCCACACCTGTAGCTTCAATCTTACTAATCTTCTTGTTCAGATCATAGATTTTACTTCCAAGAGAATTAATCTTATTGACCATATTGTTGATTTCAGTGTTCAATGTAGTCTGATAATCCTTCAGGCCCTTATATACAGCCTGTGAACGGTCTAAAAATGCTGTGGCATTCTGAATCAATGAAGATCTTGCTACCGTACTTGTTGGATTCTTTGTCAATTCATTAATAGAATCGTAAAGGTTGGTAATACTCTGCTGGTATGTAACTCCCTGCATCTCTCCATAAAGATCCTCGACCTCTTCCACTGCCTTATACTGGCTCGAATAAAATCCTAATCTTCCATTCTCTGCACGATAAGCACTATCTATAAACTGATCTCTGATTCTTCTGATTTCTGATACTGCAACACCAAGACCATAAGACGGTGTTGATGTAGCATCCTTCGTTCCAACAGCCATGTACTGTGTGTCCGTCAATGACACCTGCTGTCTGGTATATCCAACTGTATTCACATTTGCAAGATTATGCGCTGTTGCATTCAATGCTGACTGTGCCGACTTTATTCCCGTTGCACCAATGTACAACCCTGCCATACCATTTGCCATAGCTGTTCTCCCTTCCGCGGCAAATCCGCGTATTATTAATAATCATTCGTAACTGTTCCGTACCTTCTAAACAATTACATATATTCTAAGTAAATCTAATTTTGCTCATGTTACTTATATCGGAGCATGTCGTCTATTCCTTAATCCCCGTATCCGTACTTTCTTTATGCAATTCCCTATAGCAGTGTTTTTAATTTATAGGAAATGCAATTTCCTATAAATTAAGAAAAAGTCACGGATTTACAACCATCCGTGGCTTTTCTAACAATTTTATCTACCTATAACGATTATCTAATTCATATATCTACTGCTTCGCATCAAATCTTCCCGCACCCGTAGCCTCAGTCTGCTCATATGCGCCCTTTCCATAGGTCGTTGTCTGAGGTGCCATCACCGCACTCTTTGCAAGATTCAATTCGAAATCAATCATATCCATTGATTCCTTCAGAAGCATCTTATTATTCTCATTCACACGCATCATCTGGTCAAGCGTTCTCTTGAGTCCTAGATGTGCTTCCTGTAACGCATCATGTTCCTTCGGCTTTCGTTCCAGCATTTGAACAATCTGATCCACCTTAATCTGTCCGTATGTCAGATTCAGGACATTGCAGATATCCTTGACATTCGATTCCCTGGTTTCATCCAGCTGATTAATTCTGTCAATTACTCTCTGTTCCTTGCCAAGGATTTCCTGCAGGACTTCAACGTTACCTTCTACAATCGCAGAGGTTTTCTTCTGTGCCAGTTCAAGAAGTCTGTTATATTCTTCATTCTCCTTGTTCATCACGTCTGTTAACGCATCAATTAAACTCGCCATCTAAAAACCCCGCTAAAATGTTAATGTTGTCACCTGATTCAGAATCTTATCTGCAACTGCCTCTGAACTGATATGATATGTTCCAGCTTCCATCTGTGCTTTGATTTCTGCAATCTTATCTTCTCTTACGTCTGGAGCTGCACTGACTGCCGCCTTCGCTGTCTGATATGTCTTTGCTTCTGACGAAATCTCAAACTTATCGCTGGCTGACTGTGTCTTAGATACACTATTCGTCTTAGAAACTGCATTCGCCTGATAAATCTGACTCACAGCATTGTACGCATCAATACGCATATATATCGCCTCACTTTCCTAAATCATGAACGCGGTCATCTCACTTTATTAATGTACATGACCTTACTGCTTTCATGTCTTTAGTATCGGCCTATTTCAGATAATACTTTATACCTAATTTTGATATTTTTTATTTATCCAAGAATCTCATTCTTGGATTCTCTCTATCTTGTCTTGATTGTGACTGCTGCTCTGGCTTTCTATACATATTGTTGAACTTTTGTGCCATTGTTGACTTACAGTTCTCGCAGTACTTTCCTGACTTAATCATTGCTCCGCAACTCTCACATGCAATTCCAATCGGTGAATCTGCCGCAAATGTCAATCGCTCTTCTCGAACCCACTGCTCAATCTGCTTAGTTCCAACTTCACAATCCTCTGAAATCATCTGCATAGTTGCATTCGTATGTTCTTCAATATAGTCCTTAACCTCCTGAAACTTATCTTCCAGCTTTGCGATACAGTCTGGACACAAATTCCGGTATGAACCCCCAATATAATTATATAATCTTCCACATTGTCTACAATTTCTTACTTCCATAAAAGCCTCCATTCCTGCTGCAAGCATATCTCACTATTATCTCGTGTCCATCCCCTATTCACGCAATGCATCTTCCTCAAAATCCTTTGCCAATACTTAGGACTACATAGTAAACTTCCTGCACACCGGCATCCATAAGCGCCTTCGCGCAAGCATCCATCGTTGAGCCTGTTGTATAGATATCATCCACGAGTATTACTTTATTGTATTTTACAACATTTTGGGTACAAATAAAAGCATTTTCAAGATTTTTCACCCGCTCTTCATTATTCAGTTCTTTCATTGGAATTGTCTTTCTGGAACGAACAAGCAATCGGTTGTCCATTGGAATTTCTAGAATTGCTGAAAGAATCTCAGCAATAAGCTCTGACTGGTTATACCCTCTTTTTCGATACTTTGAAATGTGTAAAGGAACTGGGACAATCGCATCTGGATGCCACCTTTTCATCTGTGGACCACACTGTTTCCTGATTTCCTTTGCATAAAATGCAGCATACTCCCGCTTGTTCTGATACTTAAATCGGTAAATGGAGTGCTGAACGACATCTGTATATGCATAGACCGCTGTCCCTTGAACGAATCTATGCTCCTGCTTCTGACAGTCATAACAGTACTGCGCTTCTTCCTTCTCAATCTCTTTTCCACACTTCAGGCAGCGTGGTTCATGAATATATATCAGTTTTGATGCACATGCCCCACATATCTGTTCCCGCGCGCCTTCCTTATAGCCTAACGGCTGCCCACACCCCGGACATGCCGGCGGAAACACAGCATCCGCCAGAATCCGCCCTATATTACGAAGTTTCCCCATTTGTCCCCCTTGTTCAATCCATGCCAAAGTCATATAACCATATTTCAATGTCTGCATGGCACGGACTATACATCTTTAAAAAAATACCTATTGACATCTGAATCCTATATGCTTATTGTTTTGAGATGTTTATCTCCACAGTCTCACGGATTCTCTGTCCCAGCGACGAATACCGCTTCTGTTCGTTTTCATTTGCTGCCATCTGATGAAATATTTCCTCATCACCAACCATACACACACATTTCTTTGCACGTGTTACTGCCGTATAGAGGATGTTCCGATTCATTAACATCCGCGGTCCCTGAAACATTGGAATAATCACTGCCGGGTATTCACTTCCTTGAGATTTATGCACTGTGATTGCGTATGCCAGTTCCAGTTCATCCAACTGTTTGAAGTCATACTTCACATAACGTCCATCTTCGAACTTTACTGTTAATGCCTCATCAAATGTACTGATAGAATCTACTACACCGGTATCTCCATTGAACACACCGCTGCCCTGTTCCATGGCGATCCCATATCTTCCCCGTTTCTCCCACTCAAGCTGATAGTCATTCTTAATCTGCATGACTTTATCTCCCTCACGAAAGATTGTATCGCCCTGTTTCTTCTCCATCTTCCCTGGTGTCGCTGGATTCAAGAAATCCTGCATCACAACATTCAGCCGGTCAACACCTACCGCTGATTTTCTAGATGGCGTCAAAATCTGAATTTCACTGATATCTGCCTTCACATATCCAGGAAGCTTGTCCCGAATCAAGGTTTCCATAGCCGCAATAATCGATTCCGCCCCGGGTCTTCTCACAAAGAGAAAATCCTTGCTGTACTTATTCAGCGTAATCTTTTCTCCTCGATTGATCTTATGAGCATTGGTTACAATCTCACTTTCCGCTGCCTGCCGGAAGATTTTCTCCAGCTTCACAACTGGAAAGCACTCAGAGCTGATAATATCCTTCAACACATTTCCCGGACCAACACTTGGTAACTGATCAATATCCCCTACAAGAATGAGTCTGGTTCCTACTGCGATTGCTTTCAGGAGTGCACTCATGATATTCACATCTACCATGGACATCTCATCTACAATAATCACATCTGTCTCCAGTGGATTCTCATCATTTCTTTCAAAATGCATTCCAAGGGTCGTGGTACCATTCTTGCCCCCATTCTCCACTGGTCCTCCGCTGATTTCCAGTAAGCGATGAATGGTCTGCGCCTCAAACCCACAAGCTTCAGTCATTCTCTTTGCCGCTCTTCCTGTCGGTGCCGCAAGTCGAATTTCCATGCCTTCCAGCTCAAAATACTTGATAATCGTATTAATTGTTGTCGTCTTTCCTGTTCCTGGTCCACCCGTAATAACCATCAGACCGTTTAAAACAGTCTTCCTGACCGCTTCCTTCTGAATCTCATCCAATTCAATTCCTGTGCTGTGCTCAATTCTTTTAATGCGTTCCTCTATCTCTGCATTTTCCGTATGATACTTGATATCCAAATCGCTAAGCATTCCCGCGATACTGGTCTCCATGTAATAATAGATAGACGCGTAGACGCAGTTATTGCCTTTTACATCCTGACGAATCACGACTTTCCGGTCAACCGCCAGATCTGTCAAATATTTCTCCAAATCAGAAATCTCTATCAACAGCAATGATTTCACATGACGTTCCAACTCCTGCTGTGGCAAATATACATGCCCCTGAGATGCTGCCTGTGTCAACACATAGAAAATCCCACTCTTGATTCTGAAATCCGAGTCCACCTTGATTCCAACCTTCGTAGCAATTTCATCAGCAATTTTAAAGCCAACGCCCTCGATATCGTCCGCCAGCTTATATGGATTCTGCTGAATGATCGTATAAATAGATGGACCATAACGCGTATAAATCTTGTTGGCGAGACTCATGGTAATTCCATAATTCTGCAGGAATATCATCGCTTTCCGCATATCCCTCTGATCTACCAGCTGCGCCGTAATATCCATGGCTTTGGTCATGCTAATGCCCTTAATCTCTGCCAGCCGTTCTGGTTCTTCTTCCATCACGCGAAATGTGTCATCCCCAAAGGTATTCACAATTCGTTCCGCCATCTTCTCTCCGATTCCCTTAATGGCACCAGAGCTTAGATAACGTCTCACTGACTTCGCATCAGAAGGCGCTCTGAATTCATAAGACTTGATTGAAAACTGCATATAATAGATTGGATGCTTCACGAAGTCACCCTCTGCAGCAATAAATTCACCTGCGTTAATATAACTCAACATGCCAACACAGGTAACCTCTTCTCCTTTATATATAATGTCAAATACCGTATAGCCATTATCCTCATTGCGATAGATAATGTTATCTACAAAGCCTTCCACATATTTCACAGACTCGTAATCCATAGCACTCCTCGTTTTATGTTTTTCTAAAATGCGAGCCCCTGCGCGAGCAGAGTGCTTGCTCTCCTTGCTTTATGTTTTTTATAAAGTGCGAGCCCCCTGCAAGCAGAGGGCTCTATTAGCATTTATTCAGTTGCTTCCGTTGCGGTTGTATCTCCTGTACTGTAATTTCTCTTCATCTGCTGATACAACGTCTGAGCTATCCCCATGCCTTGTCCATTATTAGAATTGCATAGCGCTTCACTCAATGTACTGGTATATTTGTCACCAAAGTAACTGCTCATGGTACTCATACCTGAATCCTCTGAAGTAATTCCTGCCATTGTTGAAAACAATCCAGAAGAACCTTCTCCGTCGCCATCCACATCTGCCATCTTCTGCATCGACTTCATGACCTGCTCAACGAAATACTGTTCAAAATCCTTACAAACACTCATCAATTCGTCATCAGATGCTGTGGAAAGGTCCGAATTATTCAAAGAACTTTCAAGGTTATTCCCTGTCTGATTCACATAATTATTGGTATATCCGGAATTCACTCCGCTTAATCCACTAAAATCACTCATCACGTCCACCTACCTTATCTCTTCAGATTATTCGCCTGTTCCATCATAGTATCCGACGTAGTGATTGCTTTCGAACAAAGCTCATATGCTCTCTGCGCTGTAATCAGATTTACCATCTCGGTTGCGACCTGTACATTAGACGCTTCCAAATATCCCTGTCTTAATTCACTCTTCTTACCGACATCATCATAATCTTCATTCAATGCCACACCTGACGCATCTGTTTCCTTCAGAAAATTACTCCCCACCTTCTCAAGACCAGACGGATTAGCAAACTGATATAATCCAATCTTAACACCCATCAACTGTGGATTGTTATCCTCATCTGGATAAAGGAGATTACCATCTTTATCGATTGTAACCTTACTTGTATTATACTCATTCGTTAGTACAATTGGATTCCCGTCAGAACTCATAACCGGAAAGCCATCAGAAGTACAAAGCATATGTCCTTCTGCAGCAGTAGAAAATGTAAAATTACCACTTCTTGTATATAGCGTCTCTCCATTCAAATCCGTTATCGCAAAAAATCCATTACCACTAATCGCAAAATCTGTTGTGCTGTCTGTGGCATTCAATATTCCCTGTGTATAATGGGACGTAATAGATGAAACTCTGGAGCCTAATCCAACCTGTGCACTGACAGGCTTATTCTCTCCATTGGCCGAAGTTGTCTTCGACTGCAAATCTTGATAGAGTAATGATTTAAACTCTGTAGATTCGCTCTTGTATCCTACTGTATTCACATTCGCCAAGTTGTTGGCAATGGTGTCTACACTGGTCTGCTGCGCCATCATTCCTGATGCCGCTGTATATAATGATCTTAACATGGTACGCCACTCTCCGTTCTATTCATATCACATCTGTTTACCGTCATATATCATATGAATCGGCTTATAACTCTGAAATGTTAACCATCTTTGCTAACATCTCATCTATGGCGTTCATGACTTTCTGTCCACTTTCGTATTCTCTAGCTATTGTTATCATGTCGACCATCTCAGATACAACGTTGATATTCGAAGATTCCAAATAGCCTTGAGTCATTGTAGTATTAGTGACAAACTGTGGTGTTGCACCATCTACTGCACGGAAAAGGTTCTCTCCATACATCTCAAGATAATTGTAATCCTCAAAATCCGTTAACGCAAATGTATCTATGTACTGTCCATCAGCATATATCTCGCCTGTTGGCTCGACACTAAGCTCACTGACATCTGTAGGTAACTGTATTGGGCCACCTTCGCCTAATACAAAATCGCCATCCTTGGTCACCAGATAACCTTCTGAATTCATCTGGAAAGATCCATCCCTGGTATACATCGTTGTGGTTTCGCCTGCCTTATTGGTAAAGGAAATGTTGAAAAATCCCTGTCCAGACAACGCGAAATCATAGTTGCTCCCCGTTGAAATCAACGAACCCTGATTCCAGCTGCGATATGTTTCACCAATCTTGGCTCCCAAGCTCAGTGTACCTATCTGCTGGTTCAAATGCCCCACGGTTGCATCCTTGATCTTAATTCCATACATTTCATCAAAGGATTGTGTGGTACATCCTTCCTTCTTAAATCCAGTTGTTGTTGCATTTGCAAGGTTATTGGAGACAACATCAAGCCTATACTGCTGATTCACCATTCCTGTGTAGCTTGTATAAAGCCCTTTTACCATCGTTGACCTCCCTTATTCATCACTGCTATTTCATTAGCAGCAGCTAATTTATATCCCTTCAGATTTCTCTGAATAAGAATCTAATTACTCTTCTCTGTATCCTGCCAGAAACTCAATGAACTTACCAGTTCCAATAGCAACTGCTGTCATTGGATCTTCTGCTGTCATTGTGTTAATTCCTGTCTTAGCCTCAATCAAATCTTCTAAACCTGAAAGCAGACTTCCGCCACCTGTCAGTACAATACCTCTATCTACAATATCAGAAGCAAGTTCTGGTGGTGTCTTCTCTAATACGCTGTGTACTGCTTCAACAATCTGTGAAGTAGCTTCGCGTAATGCTTCCTCAGTCTCTTCTGAAGTCACTTCTACTGTCTTAGGAAGACCTGTTACCAGATTACGTCCTCTGACATTCATTGTTACAACCTCTGCTCTTGGATATGCTGAACCAACCTTAATCTTAATATCTTCAGCAGTTCTCTCACCAATCAGAAGATTATGCTTCTTTCTCATATATCTTACAAGTGCCTCATCAAAATCATCGCCTGCAATCTTAATAGATGTACTTACAACAGTTCCGCCAAGTGAAATAACAGCGATATCTGTTGTACCACCACCGATATCAACAATCATGTTACCACATGGTCTTGAAATATCGATTCCTGCACCAATTGCTGCTGCGATTGGCTCCTCAATAATTGCTACCTCTCTAGCTCCTGCCTGAAGTGTAGCATCCTCTACCGCCTTCTTCTCAACTTCTGTAACGCTTGATGGCACACATACGCTGATTCTAGGCTTCTTTAATATTCTCTTGCCGACAGCCTTCTGAATGAAGTACTTCAGCATCTTCTCTGTTACTGTGTAATCAGAAATAACACCCTGTCTTAAAGGTCTGACAGCAACGATATTACCTGGTGTTCTACCAAGCATCAATCTTGCTTCCTCGCCGATTGCTTTAATCTTGTTGGTATCTCTGTCAAATGCAACAACAGATGGCTCCTTTAACACGACGCCCTTTCCTTTAATATATACAAGAATGCTGGCTGTACCTAAATCTATACCAATGTCAGTTGATAACATAATGTTCCCCTTTCAATCTGTGGCGCTTTCCTCGCGCCTAATATCCTAATTAAACTACTTCCTTACATATAAACGCACTAAGGGATTATATGGTTAACTCACATTATAAACAAGAAAATATAAATTTAAAAGCCTATTTTCGATTTTTTTTGATTTTTTTAATATTTCTTATATAAATACATTCAAAAAATCCTGAGAAGTTGAAATGTATCATCATAATACATTTTCACTCTCAGGATTTATATCGGCATATTCGTGCTTATTATTAAATCTGTATATTTAAATCTAGTGCACAATACAATTACAAATCATATTGCACATTTTGTCACTGTTGACAGTGCACGCATCACACTCGTGTTTTAGGTTTATGCCAAATACTTCTTCAATGTATCAACCTTATCAAGCTGCTCCCAAGGAAGATTTAAATCTGTACGGCCAAAATGTCCGTAAGCTGCTGTCTGCTTGTAGATTGGTCTTCTCAAATCAAGCATCTTGATGATTCCTGCTGGTCTAAGATCAAAGTTCTCTCTTACGATTTCAACAATCTTCTCATCGCTTAACTTGCCTGTTCCAAATGTTTCGACCATGATTGATGTTGGATGTGCAACACCAATTGCATAAGACAGCTGAATTTCGCATCTGTCAGCCAGACCTGCTGCGACAATGTTCTTTGCTACGTAGCGAGCAGCATATGCAGCGGAGCGGTCAACCTTTGTGCAATCCTTACCAGAGAAAGCCCCACCACCGTGTCTTGCAGCTCCACCGTAAGTATCTACGATAATCTTACGTCCTGTCAGACCTGAGTCACCATTTGGTCCACCGATAACAAAACGACCTGTTGGATTGATGAAAATCTTTGTATCTGCATCTACCATTGCTGGATCTATGATTGCATCGATTACATATTTCTTAACATCTTCATGAATCTGCTCCTGAGTTACTTCTGGAGCATGCTGTGAAGAAACTACGATTGCATCAAGCTTGA
>JAQUVV010000257.1 GCA_028693195.1 Lachnospira sp. | reverse complement strand
GATCTGCACTTGTTTGCAGACAGTGTATATTGCTTTACACCAACAGGAGATGTGAAGAATCTTCCGGCTGGATCATGTCCGATTGACTTTGCGTACAGCATTCATAGTGCAGTTGGTAATAAAATGGTTGGCGCACGTGTGAATGGCAAGTTGGTTACCATTGATTATCAGATTAAGAATGGTGACAGGATTGAGATTATTACTTCCCAGAATTCCAAGGGACCAAGCAGAGACTGGCTCTCTATTGTGAAGAGCACACAGGCACGCAATAAGATTAATCAGTGGTTCAAGCAGGAATTAAAGGAAGACAATATATTAAAGGGCAAGGAACTGATTAGTGCATATTGTAAGAGTAAGGGAATTGTTCTTTCTGATATTACAAAACCAGATATTATTGCTAAGGCATTGAATAAATATGGATTTAAGGATTGGGAATCAATGCTTGCGTCAGTCGGACATGGCGGACTCAAGGAAGGACAGATTGTCAATAAGCTGAATGAAGAATTCTTGAAATTAAAGAAGGATGAAGTTACCGACAAGGATGTTCTGGAAGAAATCGTTCAGAATGAAAACAAAGCAAAGAATAAGATCAAGAAGAATAAGGGTGGCATTGTTGTTAAAGGAATTCATGATGTAGCAGTGAGATTTTCAAGATGCTGTAACCCTGTCCCTGGAGATGAGATTGTTGGCTTTGTTACCAGAGGAAGAGGAATTTCTATTCATAGAACAGACTGCATTAATATTCTGAATTTCCCTGCAAGTGAGAGAGCACGTTTGATTGATGCAGAGTGGGAAGATACAGGATCAAAGGATGAGAAGTACAGCGCGGAAATCAATATCTTTGCCAATAATAGAACCGGCTTGATTGTTGATATTTCCAGATTATTCACGGAGGCTGAGATTGATGTGAAGTCTATGAACAGCCGTGTGAACAAGAAAGGAATTGCGACAATTACGTTAGGCTTTGATATTCACGGGAAGGAAGAGCTGAATCGAATTGTAGATAAGGTTCATAAGATTGAAGGCGTGACAGATATTGTGCGAGCTACGGGCTAAATGTGAAAAATCATAAATTAAAATTTTTCACATTGATAAAAAATCATAAATTAGAATTTTTCACATACAGGACTTTGCGTGCGAAGTGGAAAAACTTGACAATAGATTGGTACAGGAGAGATTATGAGCAAGATTACATTGGATGCTAAAGTATTAGGCATGATTGGAACCAACTGCTATCTGGTTAAAAATGAAGATGTTAAGCAGGCAGTTCTAATTGATCCAGCAGATGATGCGTATATGATTCAGAACATGATTACTATGAGTGGATGTGAACTAAAGGCAGTATTGCTGACCCATGGGCACTTTGATCATATGACGGCAGCGAAAGCAGTGTGTGTGAAGAATCATGTGAACCTATATGCCAACGAAGCTGAGCGGGAGATGCTTGCGGATCCACAGATGAATTTATCTATTAATTATCAGGAAGGTGTTTCAATTGAAGCGGATTGCTGGCTTAAGGATGGCGAACAGCTCCATATTGCAGGAATGGATATCTCTGTGATTCATACACCGGGACATACATCAGGTGGTACCTGCTATTATTTTAAAGAAGCAGGATTCCTCTTTTCCGGGGATACGTTATTCATGGCGTCTGTAGGGAGAACGGATTTTCCAACAGGAAGCATGTCTCAGATTGTTCGATCTGTGAAAGAAAAGCTGATGATTTTGCCAGATGACACAAAAGTATTTCCAGGACACGGAGAGAGTACATCTATCGGGTATGAGAGAAAGTTTAATCCATACTGTCAGTGATAAGAATTATGGGTGAGTATGAAATATATAATTAGATATCTTGAAATGTATTGTTTGTAACCACCTATATGAATAATTGTAAAGAGGGAGAATCCCATGATTTATATAAAGCTAAAGGATGCGTTATTCTATGATGACGCAGTTGTTCTGGTGCGTTCTTTTTATCCGAGAATGGATGTGAAGCCCTATCGTGATGAACAATTGGAAAAAGAGGATCTGCTGATTGAACCATTCGAACCGGAGACGCAGGGGAGAACCAAGAGAGATTTTCATGATGACTTTAAGGAACACCTGTACAACAAGCTGAAAGAGCAGACAGGACAGGAATTGCCATGGGGATATATGACAGGCGTTCGTCCAAGCAAAATTGTATATACAGAATTAGAAGAAGGAAGAACGGAGACAGAGATTATTGAGGAGTTTCTGACCAAGTATCAGACTTCCAAAGTAAAGGCAGAGCTTGCGCTAAATGTTGCGAAAAAGGAAAAGTCTTTACTGAATCAGATTGATTATAAGAATGGTTACAGTCTATATATTGGAATTCCATTCTGCCCAACAATCTGTCTATATTGTTCATTTTCTTCTTATTCATTGCAGACATATGCAAAGTATGTGGATGATTATCTGGATGCGTTGATGAAGGAAATGGCATATGTTGCGGCTTCAATGAAGAATAGAAGATTAGATACGATATACTTTGGTGGAGGAACACCAACAACCTTGAGTGCAGAACAGCTGGATCGACTGTTGTCCAGATTGGAAAGCTTGTTTGATGTTGAACATTCTATTGAGTTAACCGTGGAAGCAGGAAGACCAGATAGTATTACATTAGATAAGCTTCAGGTACTTCGGAATCATCATGTAGATCGAATTTCTATAAATCCACAAACGATGAATCAGGAGACATTGGATCTCATTGGAAGACGACATAGTGTAGAACAGATTATTGATGCATTCCATCTAGCGAGAGAATCGGGATTTGATAATATCAATATGGATATCATTCTCGGACTTCCGGGAGAGGATATGGAAGCTGTACATCATACCTTAGAGGAAATCAAGACATTGCATCCAGAGAGTCTGACAGTTCATTCTCTTGCAATCAAGCGAGCAGCAGCATTGAATATCTGGAGAGAGAAGTATAATGATCTTCAGATTGAGAATAGTGCAAAGATTGTTGAAATGGCAGCAGATTATGCATCATCCATGAGTCAGGAGCCTTATTACATGTATCGACAGAAGAATATGGCTGGTAATTTTGAAAATGTAGGATATTCGCTTCCAGGAAAAGAATGCATTTATAATATCCTGATTATGGAGGAAAAGCAGACGATTATTGCATGTGGGGCGGGGGCTTCCAGCAAAATTGTTTTTCAGCCAAGAGATGAGCAGGATGCTGGTCGTATTGAGCGTATTGAAAATGTAAAGGATGTTCGCAGCTATATTGACCGTGTGGATGAGATGATTGAGAGAAAAAGAAGCTTTTTTGAAGAAAATCATATGATATGATGCCAGGGTCAAAAGTACAATATGCCGTTCATGCTTGCATGAAAAGGCATTTGCACTTGGGACCCGCCTAACATGAGGAAGTAGCAATTTACGTAGTAAATTAGCGGATTCAGAATGTTATAAAAATGCGAGAGTTGCAACGCAACGTAGCATTTTGTAGGCATCAGTTGGGGGGATTACTTTTGACCCCAACATCATGATATAAAAGGTATGTTGAAATTGGATGATTTTGTTGCCTTATTTGTACTACGTTTCTGAGAGATGGAAACAGCATGGAGATCAATATGGATATAAATTTAGATTTAGATGATGAAAATTGGGGATTATATGATACCATTATCAATGATTTTAAGAGTGGTATTGCGCATGGAATTCTGGTGGCAAATCTCACTTACGAACTGGCAATTAGGCTGGGAACTTCT
>JAQUVV010000256.1 GCA_028693195.1 Lachnospira sp. | reverse complement strand
ATCCCTCAAGACCGCCACCAGCAACACCGATTACACCAACTGGAGCAACATCACCTTCGATAAATGCATTGGTTGCCTGTGTGGTTGAATGAGCAACGAACGCAACATCCTCTGGTGCAATTCCGTTCTGCTCCATACACATCTGGAATGACTTAACAACACCTGCTGCAACTCCATCCTTATCGTCATGTGTTGTCTTAATCTCATATTTACCAATAATCTCGTGTGTCTCATTATCCATTGCAACACATTTTGTATAAGTACCACCTACATCGATACCCATACGTACTAATCTTCTTTCGCTCATTTTTGAACTCCTTTCACATCTATCACTTGTTTATTTTATTGAAATGGTTATGCCATTTATCTCATTTTATATAATTTATTATGGAAGACGAATCATATAGGATTCTTCATTCTTCCTTATTTTCGTTCTCAACTAGTAGTATTTCTTGATTGCATCTCATTTACCAAGACGATGCTCTTTCTGTTAATTTGTTTCTTTGTTTTATTGTATTAACTATTATCTGTATATCTAACTCTCTACTCAATCATGTCCGATTTATTCAAACAATGATACCATTCTTTTAATTTGCCGGAGCACCCATGTGGGCGCCCCAGCTATGTATATATTAGGAAGGGGTTTAGCTGATGTACATGTAATTAAATCTTACAGGAACCATGCTGCACCAAGACCGCCAATCATGATGAATGCTGCAACATACTGTAAAACACCTGTTACATAAGCATTTGGAATTGAAAGTTTTAAGAAGTCCTTTGACTCTACCTTTGTATAAGCAAGACCCCAAGCAACCCATGACTGTGTGATACAGCAGCCGATGTTTACTGTAATTGTAGGAATTGCAAATACTGCATATAAGAATGGTACTGAGAAATGAGCAACATTCTGTAATACACCAAGTGTAGCAGCGCCACAGCCAACTAATGTCATTGGTCCTCTGAAGAGACCCATGCAAAGGAGAACTGCGAATGCGATACATACAACGATTTCGCTTGTAGGCATTACACTTCCAAGGATTACCTTGAAGAATGGTGATGCATATGAAGCAACCTGATTGAACATAGGTAATGTTAAAAGGAAACCAACCAATGGAGCTGTATCAACAACACCATCATAGTAAAGCTTGTTTACAAGCTGGCAGTTCTCTTTGAATGATCCCTTGAACTTGCCACAAAGAACTAATGCAAGGAAACCAGCAATTACGAAACCACCAATAACTGAGAAATCTAACCAAATCTTAAGTACCACTGGTACGATTGGAAGAATCAAAGTATATAAAGGAGCATTCTTCTGCTCTGCAGTTCCTCTTGTCTGAGCAGCCCATGCACGGGATGTCTTAGACTTCTTAATGAAGATTGCTGCTAATACGGTTGTTGCAACTAACATAATGCCTAATGCAACATATCCGAAATGAGATGCATACCATCCAAGTGTGAAATCTGGCATCTCTTCTGGCTTAATAAAGAAAGCTCTATACTGTGCGAAGTTAACTGGATTCAGATAAATACCAGCTGCAACTGATCCCATGAATGAGAACATTGCAATTGCCTTAGGAATACCTAATGACATTAAGATAGGAAGAACAATAACACCGATAGCAATTACAGGACCTGCACCAGTCATAGCTGTGAAGATCAATGCTGTTACGATATTAAGAAGAGCTACTGTTACGATTGGCTTATCACCACCAAGCTCTACTGTCTTTCTAATCAATGTTGAAGCGATACCTGTTTCCATCAGTACTCTACCGAACCAAGCACCCCAACATACGTTTACAAGAGTTGTGCCCCAGCCTTCTGGTGCTGACTGGAAAATCTTGTTTAAGATTGCAAATAAACCTTTTGAGCCTTCCCACTGAAGGACTTTGTTTGCTGCGATAAATGAATCGCTTGCAAGAGCAGCTCCACCAAGTGAAAGAACTGTCCATAATACTGTAATCATTAAGAAACCAATCATCAGGTTATGACCCTTAATACAGTAGAAAGCCAATCCAAAGAAGCTGAGTAAAAGTAACACGCCTACTACATATTCCATAATATTACCTCCATAGTTTTTGAAAAATTCGTTTTGCTCATATCACTTCGTTTGTTTTGATATAAGCTGTAGCACTTGTAATAATCAACTAGTTATTTTTCTTAATCTGTTGCTAAACAACCTCTTCCTTCGTTTCCTGTAAGCCTCCTTTTCTTATTGAAAAATATTCTTGCTAACAAGTACCTTATGGGTGTAGTATATCAGTATACTGGTATTTAAGCCAAGAGATTTTGTTTAAATATTTATACGCTTTTTATATTTATTTACTAAATTAGACTTGATTTTTATTGTTTTAATAGATATATTGACGATAGATACTGATTTTACAGCCTTTTTACTTTGTCTATTTTGTCCTAATGTATCTTTGTAAACATTCTGTGAACAAAATGGAAACCGAAATTAAAATATCAGCATACTGGTATTTCAGAACCATATTTCAGTACTTAAGTATCAATTCTAAATCTCAGAGTTTCCATTAATAATGAAATTAGGAAGCAAAACAAGGAGTCCAAGTCCTCTCCTCATCAGGAGATTCGGATTTTGCTCCACAAAACAAGGAGGACTATATGAACGATTACACGAATTTTTTCTCTGTAAAGGGAAAACGCGCACTGGTCACTGGTGGAAGCAGTGGCTTAGGAAAAGCGATTGCCACGGCTCTCTTGCAGAACGGTGTTTCTGTTGCAATATGCAGCCGGGATAACAGTAAAGCTGCTGATTTAATAGAATATGCAGCAACCAACAATTTCACACTTCTTCCTATTACATGTGATATTCAGAATGTATCCGATGTGAATACAATGATGAATCTTATCGAAGAAAAGCTTGGCGGATTAGATATCCTAGTCAACAGTGCCGGCATGAACAAACTGATTCCTGCCGAAGACTACGATGAAGAAACATTTAATAGAGTAATGGGATTGAACGTAACAGGTCTGCACCTGGTAACGAAGGCTGTTGGAAAAAGATTTATGCTTCCACAGAATTATGGTAGAATTATTAATATATCATCCGTTAAGAGCTTTATTGGAACCAATACCGATTATATCGCCTACTGTGCTAGCAAAGGCGCTGTCAATATGTACACGAAGCAGCTTGCCTGCGAATGGGGTGGTCGCGGCATTACTGTCAATGCAATCGCACCTACTTTTGTAAGAACGCCAATCAATGCATTTCAGTTAGACGACCCTGTATTCTATAAGACACTGACAGACCGAATCCCTGTTGGACGCATTGGCAAAGAAGAAGATATTGCCGCTGCAGCGCTTTATCTGGCAAGTTCCGGTGCTTCCTTTGTCAATGGGCAAATTCTAGGTGTTGACGGTGGATTGACTGCAAAGCAGTAAAGCATACAAAAATATATAAGAAGGAGAATGATTATGATTTTTGGAAATATTTATAATGAGTTTTTTGAACAGCAGAAAGCGATTCTGCCAAAGCCTCTTCAGGCTGCCCTTACATTTTTAAAAGAAAATAACATGGCTACATACGAGCCTGGAAGGTTCAATATTGAATTAGACGGAACTCCAATGATTTTGCAGGTTCTCGATTTGACCACTTCGCCAAGAGAAGAACTTCGTCCTGAAATTCATCGCAAGTTTATTGATGTGCAGCTATTAGCTGCCGGCGGTCCTGAATGTGCCGCATTCTATAATGATGATCAGTCCAGCATTGTTGATGAGGACTTGTTAGGAACCGAACGGGATA
>JAQUVV010000255.1 GCA_028693195.1 Lachnospira sp. | reverse complement strand
TATGGATATTTAAAGCTGGGGGCAAGGATTTTGAATGCCCTTCCTTGTTATAGTAACCAGATGGAATATCTGGCTGTTTTTGCGGCGAAGCTGACAGGGAATCCGCACGCGTTAGATGATGATACCGAGGGCGGCGCAATGCTTTTTAAGGTGGTAGAGTGGAGAGAGCAGCGAGTAAGAGCGGGAAGCCAGGGGGATTCAGCAGATAGAAATAATACTGAGGGATTATTTCCAATACTGGACAAACAGAGAAAGTATTTGCTGGCAGGAATCTTACGGGATGATGTTTCTAATTACGTAAATCTTTCAGGTGTACGGGTATTAAAGAAGGATGGGAATGTGCATCAGGGGATGGAAGGGTTCGCAAACGAGTGCGAGATGGTGCAGATTCCGCTTTCAGTGATTTCGGGATGGAAAAGAATAGAATGCCCTGATGATGAGATTTATATTGTGGAAAATCCATCGGTGTATGCTATGATGACCAGTTATTATAGGGGGATGAGAGCTTGCATGTGTATGAATGGACAGCCTAGACTTGGAACCTTGATGGTGCTGGATCTTTTAGCACAGAGCAAAGTTACGGTGTATTATGCAGGTGATTTTGACCCGGAAGGAATACAGATTGCCCAGAAGCTTCGCAGATACTACCGGGGAGAGTTCCATTATTGGTATATGACGGCGCAGGATTATATGGACAGTAATCCTGTTGTTGAATTATCACAACGTCGCTTAACCATATTGGAAAAAATGCAGGATGACGAGCTGTCAGATCTAATAAAAGAAGTTCAAAAAAAGAAGAAGGCTGGATATCAGGAAATGATTTGGAAGAAATATTGTTCTGGAATTTTTGAACGGTTTTTGAACGGTAGTATATGAAGATTATGTTACTCGTTGGCATTTTTACCAGCAGGTGTTATAATCACGTTATATGTAAATTTATGTGTGTCCAGAAGTGGATCTTACAAAGGTTTATAGTAACATTGTAATTTAGGATTATAGTCGGTGAAGTTGACGTATGAAGAATATTTGCGCAGTGAATCGCCTATATATGTAGGAAGATAGAGGTACAGTCATGGAGAAGATTACATCTTTTTATCAGTTGTTAGAGGAAAATGCGAAGAGCCACCCAGACAAGACGGCGGTTCTTTATGATACATTTGCGGCAGATTACAAGAGCTTTTTTGAGGATGTTGTCAAGAAAGCACTACATTTGCAGAGATTTCCAGGGAAGAGGATGGCACTGTATGGCCCAGCATCTTACCGCTGGATTGTGAATATGCTTGGTATTATTCTTGCGGGCAAGGATGCGGTTTTAGTGGACTTTTTTCTGCCACAGGAGATGAGAAGCCAGCTGCTTAAGAAGATTGGCGTGGATTATACACTATCTTCAACAAATCAGTATATTCTTGCAGATCAGGAAGGCATCATAATTTCAGGGGCTGACAAGGATGTTGTGGATGACCAGGAATATGATACGAATACAGTAGAAGGTAATATTATTATGTTCACGGCTACACCGAATGAGTCAGACAAGGCGGTGGTTCTGACACCTGCCAATCTGTTGAATACGGTAAATGCAATTAGCAGCCATTGTCCTTGTGATGAGACGGATAAAGTGTTGTCTCAGATTGCGCTGCATCATATATTTGGCTTGGTGTACAGCTTGCTGTGGCCATTGACTTGCGGAGCATGTGTGTGCGTCGGCAGAGGACTTCGTCATATCGATGCAGATACCTATTATTATCATCCAACGATTCTGCCGGGAACACCTTCCATGATGGAATATTTAAAGAAGGTTAAAGCATTTAATAAAGAATTAAAGAGAGTTTTAATTGGTGGTGCATCCTGTCCATTTCGTCTGTTTGAGTATTTAAGAGATCAGGATTTATGCGTATATTCGGTATATGGGATGACAGAAAGCTCAGGCTGTATTGCTGTGAATAAGGATATGGATGGCTCTTATGAAATCTATGCCGGAACGAATGTGGAGCTGGCAGCAGATGGTGAAATTCTGGTGAGCGGGCCATGTGTGATGGAGGGATATGATAACGATCCTGAAGCCAGTGCGGCAATCTTAAGGGATGGCGTGCTGCATACTGGAGATTATGGAAGATTCAATCACCATGGACGTCTGGTGCTGATGAAGAGAGATCCAGGTATCCTTCTTCTTCCAACGGGTGAGAAGATTAGCAGAAAGGTGACCAATCAGGCGATTACAGATTTGAATGGAATTGCAGAGAGTTACTTGACTGTATACAATGACAAGCTGACAACAGTGATTATTCCAATTGAAAAAGGTGGCAATCCGGATAAGTTCAAGCGACAGATTGACAAATATAATAAGAAGGTGGGCTATCGCTGGGAGATTCAGAGAGTGGTTGTTCTGGATAAACCATTGCCAAGATGTGCGAATGACAGTATTGATGAAGCTGCAATCGAAGCACTGCTTGCAGAATGATATTCATGTTATATATGTCATTATTTGAAATAAGATTGGAACCAACGAAAGGGTGCTTGTAGAATCTATGGGGATTTATTGAAATATTCACTAACTGGTTAAGGAATGCTTTGATTATGCCGATAAGTATATACAAAGAAGCAGAGTTGATGAGATTATGGTTGCTTAGAATTAGAAATTCTGCTGAGACACAGAGATGAAGATGGTGAATAGGAGATAGAATCATGGATGAATTAAAGGCACAGCAGATTGAAGCATTACAGACGGCAGAACCATATTGCGAGAAGATCGCATCAGCAATTGAGAAGATTATTGGAGAATATACAACGGAGAAGCTCCCAGATACAGAGGAATATATGAAGAGTATTCTCAATGGGCTGAACTGGATTTTTAGCGTTTATAATGGAACAGAGGACTTGGTGAATGCAGGGGAAGTTGTTGTAGATAAGAAGGCAGTGAATCAGGCAGTCATGGCGTTTAACGAGGCATCAAAGGCAGGGAATGATTTGGCGAAGGCAGAAGCGTTAAAGGGAATTCTTGCGTTCGTAAAGACTTTTGAGAATGCGGCAAAGAAGTTGTGTGCATAGTTGCGAATGCTATTAGTGTATACAAAGCTTGTAGAATATAGGTAAATATGCATACTGATGTATGAGAGGCATTGAACCTACGAATTACATATTAAAAAATAAAAAGACCAGTTCATGGATAAATGCTTTGCAGAAATTCTGCAGCATAAGTTCCGTGGGCTGGTCTTTTAGATATATCCGTTAAACATCATACCGGTATAGGCGGATATATTGTAAGGGTCAGGCAGTGGACGTTGCGGATTTTTATATGCGACAATCTTGTTGTTTACATAGTTCATTGGATTAATCGCAATATCATCGGCTTTTTTCTGAATAGCCTTCTTGAAGGAATTCAAACTTTTAAATACGTCGCCTAGAGAATTGTTATCAGCGGCAGCGAGGATTTTTTCTTTATCAAGTTCGATTTGTCCGGAATCGCTGACCAGAATGCCATTCTGATTAAGGTCGTCTCGATATGAACTTGCAATATTCTGAAATTCCCGTTGCAGCTTGTTGTTTCCGTCAAATTGTGTATTGTTTGCATTCATTGTGACAGAAATCATGCTGTTATATCCGGACATCAGTTCCGAAATGCTTTCGGCAACAGAGTCGGCATTGGTCTGTAGACTAATCTGTACGGGTTCTTTTGTGACATCCTTTAAGGTAACGGCGTAGGCTTTGGATATGGTGAATTCATTGGACGGAGAAATTCGTGTCTGTCCGTTGATTTCTAATATAGCGTTGGAAGGATGCTGTGCCACACGGTCAAGTCCTAAAGTATCAATAATCTCCTGGTT
>JAQUVV010000254.1 GCA_028693195.1 Lachnospira sp. | reverse complement strand
GCCTACTATCTTGCAAAACAGTTAATTGATATGGGAATACATGTAAAAATCATTGAGAAGGATTATGCCCGCTGTGAACATTTAAGTGAACTGCTTCCTTCTGCTGTCATCATCCACGGAGATGCAACCAATCAGGATATCCTGTTTGAAGAGGGAATTTCTCATACAGAATCCTTTGTTTCATTAACTGGTATTGATGAAGGAAACATATTCCTTTCCCTCTTTGCACAACAGGCATCTAAGTCCAATGCAAAGATTATTACAAAAATCAATCGAATATCCTTTGATGAAATCATTAATAACTTCCATCTTGGAAGCTTAATATATCCTAAGTTCATCACTGCCGAATATATTCTGCAGTATGTACGTGCCATGCAGAACTCCATGGGCAGTAATGTAGAAACACTATACCGAATCATTGAAGATAAGGCAGAAGCTTTGGAATTCCATATTGATGACGAAAGCCGTATCACTGGAACTCCAATTCAAGATCTTCCATTAAAGAAAAATATCTTGATTGCGTGTATTAATCGTGATGGAAAGACAATTATTCCAAAAGGAAATTCAGAAATTGAAGTCGGTGATACCGTGATTGTCATTACTACTCAAAATGGCTTACGTAATGTGAAAGATATATTGATTTAAATATATGCATGCATTCCTATTCTTAGGCTTGCAGCAGAAATGGAGAATGAAGCTGAAATTATGAATTATGCAGCAATTATTTTTATACTGGGCTGGGTATTAATACTTGAGTCCATTTTCATGGTATTTCCTTGCATCACTGCATTGATTTATCAAGAGCAGACTGGTTACGCATTTTTGATTGTCGCTGCCATCTGTTTTGTTCTTGGAATAATTATTACAAGAAGAAAGCCAAAGATTCAGGTCTATTATGCAAGAGAAGGTTTTGTAACTGTTGCACTAAGCTGGATTGTCATGAGTATCTTTGGTGCCATTCCATTTGTAATCAATGGAGATATTCCGTCCTTCACCGATGCACTGTTTGAGACCATCTCTGGTTTTACAACAACTGGTGCCAGTGCATTGACTGAAGTTGAGTCCCTCTCTTACTGCAGTCTATTCTGGAGAAGCTTTACTCACTGGATTGGAGGTATGGGTGTATTCGTATTCTTACTTGCCGTTCTTCCTTTGACCGGTGGCTATAACATGCATCTGATGAAAGCCGAAAGTCCAGGTCCATCCGTCGGGAAGCTTGTTCCAAAGGTAAAAGAGACTGCAAAGATATTGTATGGCATCTACATTTTTATGACTATCGCAGAAATCATCTTGCTGCTCATTGCAGGAATGCCTGTGTTTGATGCAATTACCACTTCCTTTGGTACTGCCGGTACTGGTGGATTTGGTATTAAGAACGACAGTATGATGGGCTACAATATACCAATTCAAGCAATTGTAACCATCTTCATGATTCTGTTCGGTGTGAACTTTAACTTCTACTACTACCTTCTTGGCAAGCACAAGAAAAATGCATTGAAGATGGAGGAAGTTCATTGGTATTTCATTACCATTGCTGCCTGTGTTGGTATTATTACACTGAACGTTTATCATATCTATGGCAACTTGTTTACAGCATTTCATCATTCTGCCTTCCAGGTTGGCTCAATCATTACAACTACCGGATTCGCAACCGCAGATTTTAACACTTGGCCGCAGGTCTCACGAACAATTCTTGTTGTCATTATGTTTATAGGCGCCTGTGCAGGAAGTACCGGTGGTGGAATTAAAGTTTCCAGAATTGTCATTCTTGCCAAATCTGTAAAGCAGGAAATAAGTACCTTCGTTCATCCAAGAAGTGTCAAGGTCATCAAGTTTGATAAAAAAGGATTAGATCCACACATTGTTAAGAGTGTCAGTGCATTCTTAGTTACCTATGTACTGATCTTCGGTGGTTCCATGTTCCTTCTGGCTTTCGATAATCTGGATTTGGTCACCAACTTCACCTCTGTTGCAGCTACATTAAATAACATCGGTCCAGGTCTTGAAATTGTTGGTCCTACTGGAAATTATAGTATCTTCTCTCCACTTGCAAAGTATGTATTAATGTTTGACATGCTTGCCGGACGATTAGAACTGTATCCAATATTGTTACTCTTCACGCCATCAGTTTGGAAGAAGAACTAGTTGGGCAAATTGAGTATCATATTATTTTTACTAATATAACCAAAGAAGCTCTGGGTTTGATATATTTCATATACATCAAATCCAGAGCTTCTTTCAATTCATCATTTATTTGACCACTTCTACCATACTACTCTATTCTTTCCATCTCTCTTTCCTTCATACATGCATTGATCAGCACGCTCAATGGTTTCAAAAAATGTTCGATCAGATTCTTTCTTTTCTATGATTCCAGCTGTAATCGTAACGTTGATTTTCTGTCCCTGAAATTCAAACACTGTCTGTTCTACCTCTTGACGTACATTTTCTAACTGCGTATACAAAACCTTACCTGCGTTTTTTCCAGATGCTAGAAATAAAAATTCTTCTCCGCCCCATCTTGCAGATCGAGTTGATTCAGGTATATGGTTTCGAATCTTGCCGGCGATTGTCTTTAATACATAATCTCCACAATTATGTCCATATACATCATTCAGATTCTTAAAAACATCTACATCCAGCATTGCAATTGCCCTATCATGCTCTTTTTTTGAATTTTCAAAAGTCACAGTTAGCCAATTCTGCATAAGATACCTATTCGGAAGCTTCGTAAGTTCATCCATCTCTGCCATATTTTCCAACATTTTCTCTTTTTGAAGTATACTATTTTCAAAAAGATAGATATACATCACAAGGAATGCAAATGAAACTGCCATATTGTAGGCAAACAAAATCTGATAAAGCAAGCTATTATCCTGATATCTTTATAATTATTTTTCAGGGTATTCAGCAGGAATCCTCGATTATTCAATTGCCGTTGTAGTTCGATCTATTAGACTTTTACGATATTGTGATGGTGTCAGGTTCATATATTTATGAAAGAAACGCCCCATATGGCTAACACTGTCAAATCCTGATTGCAGCGCTGCCTGAGTAATGGAACAATCCTCATCGTGAAGCATATTACAAGCCTGTAAGATTCGGTAACGAATCAGATATTCGAATGGTGTTTTATGGACAACTCTCTGGAAACATCTGCATAATTCACTTTTACTGATATTGACTGATTCCGCAATATCCTCCAATGAAATTCTTTGATCAAAATGATGATGAATATACTGCATTCCACCTTTCACACGTTCTACGTCTCTTGCTTGCAGCCCTTTCATCTTCTTTGTCTTCGGTTTCCTGTTCATCATACTGTACAGCAAACTACAAAGCTTCGATTTTACCAAGATTTGATATCCATTACTGCCTTCATTGATTGCAGTCTTAATATCCATCAGCAACGCAATTTCTTCCTTTGAAAGCATAATAAAATCATCACCTTTTAAAATCGGAAGTACGCATTCCGTATAAACTGTGGACATGACATCTGATTCAATTAGTTGATTCTTTAATATATAAGAATATACTGTTCCGGTATTCTTAACCTGAGGCTGCATCTGATGAAGGACTGCTCTATTAATAAAGACTCCTTCCCCCTCCTCTATGGTAATTTCCTTATCACCGATTAGGAAATTCACTCTTCCATCTTTCACTATGGTAAACTGAATCTGTTCATGCCAATGCCACAAAATCAGCCCATATTCGAACTGTGAAAAATCATCTTCATATACCGCAATGGGAAACTGTTCTGATCCATGCTGCTTCATTTCCTGAAAATTCTCATCTACAATTGTCTGTTCCAGATTCATATTCTCCACCTTAATATTGTTA
>JAQUVV010000253.1 GCA_028693195.1 Lachnospira sp. | reverse complement strand
CACAGACACCGGAATTTGCAGAAAATGATACGATTCTTCATTACGTGTTAAGAGGAAAAGCAAATACCAGTGAGACAGAGGCAAAGAAGATTCTGATTGAACTTGGAATTACAGATTTTGATCAGGATTTGTTGAAGCTGTCTGGTGGACAGAAGAAGAGAGTTGCATTGGCAAGAGCACTGGTGGAACCAACGGAGGTATTGATCTTAGATGAGCCTACGAACCATTTGGATAACGAGATGGTCATCTGGCTGGAGCAGTATATCAAACAGTTCCGCGGAGAACTGTTGATGGTTACCCATGACCGTTATTTCTTGGATAATGTTACAAACAAAATCGTGGAGCTGGATCAGACAAAGCTGTATAGCTACAATACGAACTATTCGGGATTTCTGGAATTGAAGACACAGCGAGAAGAGATGAATCGCGCGACGGAGGCGAAGAGGCAGAATGTACTGCGTACGGAATTAGAGTGGATTCGAAGAGGCTGTCAGGCCAGGTCTACAAAACAACAGGCTAGAATTGATCGATTTAATGATATGAAGGAGGCATCTAGGCAGGCAAGAGCTGGATTTGATAAACAGGTGCTGGAGATGGGATCTGTGAAAAGCCGCCTTGGAAAGAAGACAATCGAAGTTAATCATGTGTGTAAAAGCTATGGGAATCGAAAGCTCATTGATGATTTCTCATACATTTTCTTAAGAGATGACCGTATCGGTATCATAGGAAGCAATGGATGTGGAAAGTCCACGTTGATGAAGATTATTACGGGGCAGGAGCAGCCAGATTGTGGCTCTGTAGAAATTGGAGAGACAGTGCGGATTGGCTATTTTATGCAGGAAAATGAACCCTTGGATGACAAACTGAATGTGCTGGAATATGTGAAGACAATTGGTGAATATGTGACAACGGCAGACGGGCAGATATCTGCATCCCAGATGTGTGAGAAGTTTCTTTTTACCCCAAAGATGCAGTGGACTCCGATTTCCAAGCTTTCAGGTGGAGAGAAGAGAAGACTTTATCTGCTTAGTGTGCTGATGAGTGCACCAAATGTACTGATTCTAGATGAGCCGACCAATGATTTGGATATTGAGACATTGGAAATTCTGGAAGGATATTTAGATGGATTTGCTGGAATTATTATTACTGTTTCCCATGATCGATATTTCTTGGATAGAATCGTGGATCATATCTTTGCGTTTGAGGGAAATGGGCATTTGAAGCGATATGAAGGTGGCTTTAGTGACTACCGTGAAAAATGTGTTTCTTCTATATATAATAGCGATTCTAATAAAGCGCAGTCTTCATTGTCAGATGAGGATGATAATTCTGGAAAACAATCTGCTGGAAAAACAGCTTATGTAAAAGATCGCAGTAAGCAGATTAAATTCTCTTATGCAGAAGCAAGAGAGTATGAAACTATCGATGATGACATTGCAAAGTTGGAAGACAAAATATCGGAATTGGATGCGGAGATACCAAAGCATGCAACGGACTTTTCTAAGTTGAATGAATTGATGAAGGAGAAAGAAGAAACGGAACATGCGTTGGAAGAGAAAATGAATCGCTGGGTGTATTTAAATGATTTGGCGGAGCAAATTGAACAAAATAGGAAATAAGGGCAATAAAAAAGTACCTTAGGATGGTTTTACAATATTTTCCTTCTTTTTCGTTGAAAGAACATTTTTTCTATGATAGTATGTTTAATGATAAACATGAAAAATGTTTAATTTATTTATTTTGAGGGAGGAAAACACATGTTTTGTCCTAATTGCGGAACAAAAAATGAAGATGATGCAGTATTCTGCGCTAATTGTGGTACATCACTAGCTCAGGATCAGGCACAGGGAACACAGGAAAGCGCTGAAGTTCAGCCACAGGTAGAGGTCGCTCAGCCAGTACAGGAACAGGCACAGCCACAGGCTCCAAAGAAGCCTTTCAAGCTTACAAAGAAGATGATTTCAATAGGCGCAGCGGTATTGGCAGTAATCGTTGCAGTAATTATATTTGTATGTGTAGGTAATGCAGGATCAGATTATAAGAAGACTGCAAAGAAGTATGCACAGGCAGTTTTAAAGTGCGACTGGGATAGCGCATATAGCATGGTGAATTTCCCAGAGAGTGAATTCCTTACAAAGGAAGCTTATAAGACAGTTAACAAGGATGCAACTCCTAAGGCAACAGCATCTATTTCTGTAACAGATGATTTATATTCATCTTTAGGTTTGTCAGGTCAGGCAACAGCAGCAGTTGGAAAAGATGTAAGTGTTGTATATTCAACACCAGGTTCATCACAGTCTACTATGGATTTACATATGGATGTTACACCTAAGAAGTATATGCTTTTCTTTAAGCAGTATAAGGTAAGTTCTGATTCACTTGTTAGCAAGGATACAACATTTAGGGTTCCAGTTGGTTCTAAGCTGTTTATCAATGGTGTAGAAGTAAACGCAAGCTACAAGACATCAGATTCAAGTTCAAGCTCAAAGTCAACAGACACATATAAGATTCCATTTTTGTTTGATGGTGCTAACACAATCAAAGTAACTGGAGATCTTTTTGAAGATTATGAAGATACATATTCAGTAAATTATCATAATGATTCTTATTCTGTATCAACATCAAAGCTGAAAGTTAAATCAGATATGATGAATGCAGTACAGACACAGGCAGAGACAGATTTGAAGGCAATTGCAGATGCATGTGTTGCTAATAAGGATGTATCATCAATCAATGCAAGAATTTATTCATCAGCATTGACAACTGTAACAAAGTATTACAAGTATGCATTACAGGATTGCCATACATCATCAAAGAATGTATCTGAACTGAAGCTTTCTAATATTAAGGCAACTGTAAAGTCAGATAATCTTTCTATTGATTCAGAGGACGGATATCCAATCATTACAGTAACTCTTTCATATACAAAGGAAGGTTCTTACAAGTATAGTTCATCTGATACAGCAAAGACTGGTAAGGGAACAGAATCTAGTGATTCTATCAAATACAAATATGTAGATGGTACATGGATGATTTGCGGACTTAATATTGATTTATATATTTCATAAGGAGCGCGAAGCTACAAGCCAACTATAATGAAAGAAATGGATACCGAATCTCATGCTTGCATGGGATTCGGTATCCATTTCTTTCATTATAAGAGGCGCCAGCCGCGTGAAAATTGACGAAGTCAATTTTCTAGTTGGCTTGTTAACGTGGTGCGGAAAGAGAAAGCTGATGTGGTCTGCAAATGTTGAAAAAAGAAATGAAGATTGTACTAAAAAAAGAACAATATTTATAGTTGATTTATTATTCTTCATAGTGTATAGTAATACGTGCTGTGACATTGATAGCTGTGAAGCGTGAGGTTGCTGCAGTTCACTACTGCAGGTTTTCCGTGGAGCGAATGTCAATACGATACTGGCGACAAGTCACTGTACAAATAATCATCTGCGTAATTTGCAGAAATGACACGTGTTGATTCGTTATTAAATGAATCGGTATGATACACGTGGGAGTGTGTACAGTCACCGCTTGTCGTACTTAATTTAGAAAGTGCGAAGGAGGCGACTTTTTTTATGGCAAATCAGGTAATCAGAATTACACTGAAGGCTTACGATCATCAGTTGATCGATCAGTCATCTAAGAAAATCATCGAAACTGCTAAGAAGACAGGAGCACAGGTTAGTGGTCCGGTACCTCTTCCTACAAAGAAGGAAGTAGTTACTATTCTTAGAGCTGTTCACAAGTACAAGGATTCAAGAGAGCAGTTCGAACAGAGAACTCATAAGAGACTCATCGATGTATTATCACCATCTCAGAAGACTGTTGATGCTTTATCCAAGTT
>JAQUVV010000024.1 GCA_028693195.1 Lachnospira sp. | reverse complement strand
TTTGATATGGCCTGCGAAACCAATATCATTATAACACGGGAGGTTTTATTTATATTACTCTAGGTAACGCTACGGCTTTGCCTCGGCCCCCATTTCAAATGGGGGATTAACAGAACTTTTCATTTAAACTTGTTTACTGACTTTAACTAGTATCTCCATAAAATGTAAAAAAGACCAATGTATGGGAATTGAACCGCCCTACATTGGTCTTTTTTGCGTGTCATTCTAATGTGCCCTACTTGTTTGTTTCTCCCAATGTACTGGATAAACTATTAATGGCTTCACTTAGCTTTGATATACTGTCATTGGTTGTGCTGTCATTATCTAATATATTATCTTCATTACCCGTAGATCCCGAAACTGCATTGGACGCTAACGATAAAAACTCTGCATATGCATCCTGTGCAACCTGCAATGGTGTTCGTTCGTCATCATCTGATACACTCGCTGTACCTGTCGTACTGGAGCTTGTTCCTAGAACTGAATTCAATGCTGTTGATGTAATTGAACTAGCGGATGTATTTCCCCCCATCAGTCCAATTAAATCCGAATAACTGGTTGTTCCAGTTGTCGTTGAATCGCGATTCGTATTCACATACTCCTTATATATATCATCAAATGATGTTTCATTGGTTCCATTCACTGATGACTGGCTATTCTGACTATTTGCTGTTGTCTTAGACGTTGCCTCTGTATTCTGCGTATGCATCAACTGTGATAAATAACTAGATAACTGATCTACCTGCATATAACCTCATTTCCACGAAAGGAATTCGTCTCCTTTCCAATATAATATACACAAAGCTTCGTAACTATTCCGTGCCTCCACAGTTACGATTCCTCTATAATTATCCTACACCTTTTTTGTCCACACATCAATAAAATCACGAAAATTTCATATATTAATAGCTCTTTGTTTTCATTTATTACAACTCTCTCAACATTCCTGATTTCTTCATCATTGGACGGAGTGCCAGGTAGATAATCGAAGCAACTATCACTGCAATCACTGCATTTACGGATGTGGTAATTGCACCAATCTTTGCAAGTGCTCTGGATAAATCCTGAGGCACCCCAAGAATATAGGTCTTATAGAAATATCCTACGATTGGATCTGCAAATATATTGAAAACCATACCTGCTGCTGCAGAAACTACTGTTGCAATCATTGTATACTTCGCAGAATGATCCTTAGACAGCTTGAAAGCCTTGTGTGCAACAAGTCCTACAATTAAACCAATGCACAGCTTTAAGACAAATGTCTTCGGAGCACTGGTCACGTAAGCTGTTGTCAAGTCACTGATTGTCATTCCAACAGCTCCTGCAAGTCCACCCCATCCACCTCCAACTAAGAGTGCTGCGAGTACACAGAATACATTTCCAAAGTGGAACATTGTTCGTTCCGTTCCTACTGGAATATCAATCTTTATAAATGTTGCTCCAAGGTAACACAACGCTGCACATAATGCTGCCTGTGCAAGCACTGCTACTGTTTTGTTTCTTAATCCTGATTCCTTTGACATATGTTTTTCTGATGCCTCCTGATTTATTGTCCGTTCTTTCATAATATCGCTCTCCCTTATTCTTTATTTGGAGATATCATACACATCATCTGACCATTTTAACAGAATCAATCTTTCATTATTATTTATAGTCAGTTTTGCATGATTATATGGTCAGATTTCATATTATTATGCTTCTTTAAAATATATTTTAATTATATTATATAGGAATGATATTTATTTACAAATTTCGACAAAATGTTTATTAGTTTCCTTTTTTTGTCAAATTCTCTCCCTTTTTTGTCATTTTATGGTATATTAAATTTTTGTAGTCATATAATTGACACCTTAGGAGAGACTTCATGTATCAATTTTTTTTAACAATTCAATACGTCGGAATCACGCTTTTATTTTTTCTGATGATTTACACCCTTTATCAAAAGGCATCCAAAAACCAGCAGTTATTATTAATATTTACAATCAGTGCACTGCTAAATGATATTGGTTACTTAAAGGAATTACGAGCAACCACCTATGACAGCGCGTTAGAGGCCAGCAAGCTGACCTATATTGGAAAAGTCTATATTATTCTATCCATGTTCTTTTTTATATTGAACTATTGCAGAATCCACCATTCCAAAGCATTTTCCATCTCATTAATCATGATACATACTGCTATTCTCATTCTCGTACTTACCTGCGAACAGCACACCCTGTTTTACCGTGATATACGCTTCTGCTACGATGGATATTTTCCTCATATGGAGTTTGACTATGGACCTGGTTATTATTTATTCTGTATCCTTTCGTTTACTTACGTTATTATTATACAGCTATCCTGCGCAAAGAGACTGCGTGAAACAAAGGATCATCTTCAGCGAGTACAATTATGGCATCTGCTTTATATTACATTCGTTGCGATTATGGGATTCGCCTGCTATCAGACTGGAATCACACATTACTATGACGCAACTTCTATCAGCTATATGATAGGCACATTAATTCTGATTGTAAGTACCTTTCAGTTCAATCTGCTTCATACTGTGGAAATCGCCAAGGAAAGCGTTGTTGACAATCTAAGCAATGGAATCATTATCGTTGATAATGCTGATTCTATTCTTTACCTAAATGCTCCTGCCTCAGCAATATATCCTGAACTATCTTCAATGGATACCTCTAAGAATTATTCTTATATCCTAGATCGTTTAAAGCAATATGAAGCAAACCACGAGCATCTATTTTGTGATGATCAGGTCTATTCTATTGCAAAGAAGCCAATCACATATCGAGGCAAAACTCTCGGAATGACATATGCCTTTATCAATGTAACTGCTTCCTATAATTATACGCAGATTCTAGAGGATGATGTATATGCCAAGAACCGCAAAATCCAGTTCATCCAGCACGCTTTGATTACAAGCTTTGCAAATATGGTCGAAGCCCGCGACGGTCTGACCGGTATGCATATCAAACGAACCAGTGAATATGTACGAATCATTGCCTCTTATCTTGCAAATGGAGAAAATTATGCGCACCTTTTTACAGATAAATATATAGAAAATATCATTAATGCTGCACCTCTTCATGACATTGGGAAAATAGCCATACCAGATGCTATCTTGAAGAAGCCAGGTTCTCTGATAAAGGACGAATTCGAAATTATTAAAACTCATTCTGAGACCGGAGCCAAAATGATTGAAGAAATTCTGGATGAAGTGCACGATGACGAATGCCTCTCCCTTGCGAAAGATATGGCATATTACCACCATGAGCGCTGGGACGGAAAAGGTTATCCTTGTAACCTGCGTGGTGACGATATTCCTCTATGTGCCAGAATTATGGCAGTTGCAGACGTCTATGATGCCCTTCGTTCCAAACGCTGCTATAAAGATCGAATTCCAGCTCAAGAAGCCTACGATATCATTATAAATGGCTCTGGGACCCAGTTCGATCCAATGGTCGTACATGCATTTGCAGATGTATTTGACCAGATTCAGGCAGTGGATTAAACATCCAGCTGCACAACTGCATTCACTTTTTCATCACTGGAGAATACTACCTGGCAGCAATCTTCAGTGATGGATTTATAGGATGCCTGTACCTGATCTCCTTCTCTAATTTCCTTCTTATATGAAATCTGAATCTCATTATATTCTTTCGTACGATACGATTCCATTGGAATGACCTCATATGCCCCGTCCAGATAACTTAGATTATGGACATGTCCATTGATATCCATATCTCTTCTTTGAACCACATATTCCATTGTATAGTCCGTATTGGCAACTGCAGTAATATCCCTTATATCTTCTTCAAAAACATGTTTTTCCAGTTCTGGATGATATGCTTGAATAGCTTCTCCATCTATTCGAATAGGTCTTCTTTTTTCAAGATTCATAACAATCCATCTAGATGTACCAATTGCCAACAGCTCTCCTGCTTCATTATAAAGTTCAAAATCTCTCAACGCATAAAGTCTATCTGCACCTCTTGCCCAAGTATGACATTCCACTGTTTCTTTATATAAAGGTCTTTTCAATACCTTTACATGCCAATTCAATAATACCCATGCCATCCCACTTTTTTCAATATCCATCAGTCCTGCACCAACTGTGGAGGAATGCAGTCCTGCAACATCTTCCATCATTGCCAGAATCGTGCGATTCGTCGCTTTTCCATCCATACCAACATCTTCTAATCCCATATTATATTTCTGTTTGAAAATCATTCTCTTTCCATCCTTTTATAATCTAGTAAGTCACTGCTAAAAGTATATCTGTTCATTTACATGCATATCTTGTAACTGTTCAGAGCTATGCAGAAATCAATGTGCAGTGATATAATTCGCATTCATACTCATTATATCACAATTTCTTAATTTATTTGAATGAAAAATCCTAATTGATTTATGTCGAATTAAGGTATATATTGTAGATAATTCACATTTATTCAGGACTATATATTGTTACTGTTCACAGCAATTCTCTTTGCAAAATATACCCAAAATGAATGTATATAATGGAGGCCGATAGATATGATGAGCAGCATGAGATTAGGAATTGACGTTGGTTCTACAACCGTCAAATTACTGATATTAGATGAGCAAAAGGAACAGATTTTATATACAAGATATGAAAGACATAATGCCAAGCAGGTCAAAACCGCTTGTGCGCTGATTCAGGATGCTAGAAAGCTTTTTCCAGAGGAGACATTTCGAATTGCAGTCTGTGGTTCAGGTGGTCGTCCTGTTGCCGAGAAACTAGGTGTCCATTACATTCAGGAAGTAGTCGCAAATGCAGCTGCTGTCCGCAAGCTTTATCCTCAAACCAGAACAGCCATTGAATTGGGCGGTCAGGATGCGAAAATCATATTCTTCCACTATGATGAAGCAACTGGTCAGCTTTATACCTCTGATATGAGAATGAATGGCAGCTGCGCCGGCGGTACAGGTGCCTTTGTTGATGAAGTTGCAACACTCCTTGGAATCCCTTCGGAAGAATGTGAAGCACTTGCCAGCAAAGGAACCACTCTGCACGATATTTCTGGTCGTTGTGGTGTCTTTGCCAAAACAGATATCCAGCCTTTACTTATTCAGGGTGCCTCCCGCGAGGACATCGCTCTCTCTACATTTCATGCCATCGCAAAGCAGACCATTGGCGGTCTATCTCAGGGTTTGGAGTTAAAGGCACCAATTATCTTTGAAGGCGGTCCACTGACCTTCAATCCAACATTAATCAAAGTATTTGCTGAACGCCTGAATCTTTCTAAAGACCAAATCATTATCCCCGAACATCCCGAAACCATTGTTGCTCGCGGCACTGCCATCGCAGTAGATGAACTATATCCTATTCCTGAGACGACGGAAGAATTAACTGCTTTCGAAATCAGCTCTCAAAGTAAAGCATTGTCTTCCAATTATGGCGATATCAGCTTAGAAGCTCATACAGATTCTCCAGATATCATGACACTCTCCGAGGCTGCTCAGCTTCTTTCCGATCATTCTCAGATAGAAACCTTTGTTCCACAAGCCAAAGCATCCCCCTACTTTGATACGAAGGAAAGTCAGTTTGAATTCTGCACCCGACACGACCGGGAATTAAAGAAGCCTCTTGGCATTCCAACTGATTCTGAATTAAATGTTTATCTCGGGATTGATTCTGGAAGTACTACCTCTAAGCTAGTTCTGATAAACGAAGCTGAGGACGTCATTACCACATTTTATTCGAATAACTATGGAGACCCTCTCAAGGTCGTAAAAGAAGGTCTCTGTGCCATTGCGGATGAATGTGCACGCAAGCATACAACACTAAATATTCTTGGACTTGGAACAACCGGATATGGAGAGCTTCTCTTTGCACGCGCCTTCGGTGCTGATTATCACACGGTTGAGACTGTTGCGCATACGCAAGGATGTCAGAAATTCGTACCCGATGTTACATTTTTACTGGATATTGGCGGTCAGGATATGAAAGCAATCTGGCTGAATAATGGAATTGTCACCAATATTACATTAAACGAAGCCTGTTCTTCCGGTTGTGGTTCATTTCTGGAGAACTTTGGCTCTACCCTTGGAATTGAAGCTCCCGACATTGCAGAGAAGGCCTTTTCATCCAAAGAACCAGCCTCACTTGGCAGCCGCTGTACTGTCTTCATGAACAGTACCATCATTAACGAACAGAAAAATGGCAAGCAGACCAACGATATTATGGCAGGCCTCTGTCGTTCCATTATTGCAAATGTATTCACCAAGGTCGTTCGAATCTCTAACGTAGAAGAATTAGGCGATAAAGTCGTCGTACAAGGCGGAACCTTTCGCAATTATGCCGTTTTGCGTGCCATTGAAGAATATTTAGGTAAAGAAGTTACACTTGCACCATTTCCGGGTGAAATGGGTGCTCTCGGAGCTGCGATTCGCACCCGACGATATCTTAAAGAACACGGATATACCAATGGGCGCAGTACCAGCTTCATCGGAATGGATGCTGTACGAAACTTTACTTACACAAAGGAAGACGGTGTATCCTGCCAAATCTGTGCCAACCATTGCAGTCGTACCATTATGAAATTCTCCACCGGTGCCCAATGGGTAACTGGAAACCGTTGTGAACGTGGCGAAATCCTCATTGAAAACATAAGTACAGTGGCAGATTCTGGTGTTACATCAGATGAGAATCCATCTCATACTATAGATTTTAAGAACAATCCAGAGCTTGCGAAAAAAATCCAGAAGATTACAGATCAGAACAATTCCGTACCTGATATGTTCAAAATTCGCGAAAAGCTTCTGTTTCAGGATTATGATTTCACACCTGTCGCAGACACGAAGCACCTGACTATCGGAATTCCACGAGTATTGGAATTCTGGGACAGTGCACCTTTCTGGACCACATTTTTCCATGCATTGGGATTCCAGACAAAGCTTTCTCACCCAAGTTCCCGGAAAATGTACGAACATGGCTTACAGTTCGTGGCATCAGATACCATCTGCTTCCCTGCCAAACTGGTTCATGGCCATATTGCTGATTTGGCAGCACAGAAGGTCGATAAGATCTTTATGCCTTATATGATGCATATGCCATCTGAAAACAACAATAAATACAGCACCTATGTATGTCCTGTCATCATGGGATATCCTATGGTCGTTCGAAACTTTGAATCTCCAGAAGAACGCTTTGGTATTCCTTTTGAATCGCCAATCTTCCACTGGTTCTCAGACCATGACCGAAAGAAACAGATTATCGCCTATGCCGCAGATCATCTTGATGTTACAAAGGCTCAGGCAATTTCCGCTTTCCAACAGGCTGCTGCCGTTATTGATGGATTCCGCAAAGAATTAGTACGCCTTGGCACACAGATTATGCAGGAAGCAAAGGAAAAGAATCAGTTTGCGATAGTCCTCGCCGGACGCCCTTACCATACAGACCCCTTCGTATGCCACAACATTTCCCATATGTTCGTGAAACGTGGAATTCCAGTATTAACTGTCGACAGCCTGCCTGAATTACATGATGTAAATCTGCGCTACACACGCGCTGAAGTGACCAACGATTTCCATACCAGAATGCTGGCTGGAGCTTCTCTCGCCGCTTCTACTCCCGAACTGGAATATGTTCAGATTGTGAGCTTTGGCTGTGGGCACGATGCTATCCTATCAGACGAAATTATTCGAATCATGAATGAAATCGGTCAAAAGCAACCACTGGTACTAAAAATGGATGAAAGCGATGCTACAGGCTCATTAAATATTCGCGTTCAATCCTTTGTAGAAACTGTGCGGATTCGTAGAAGCGTTGTTGGCAATTCCACTCCTGTTTCGCTTCCAGACCCATACACAGTGAAGTTCACGAAAAAAGACAAGAAGATCAAGACCATTCTAGTCCCAAATGTCTCTGCTGCATTTTCAAAAGTCATAAAAGCCATTCTGGAAAAAGAAGGTTTTATCGCAAAAGCAGTTCCTATGGGCAGCATTGAAGAAATTCAGCTTGGTAAGAAATATGTGAACAATGATATCTGCTTCCCTTGTCAAATGGTCATCGGTGAAGCTCTCTCTGAATTAAATAAAGGAAACTACAAGCAGGATGAAGTTGCTGTGGGTATGGTCAAGTGGCAGTGTGACTGTCGTATGTCCCAGTATTCCGCACTGCTGCGTAAAGCTTTAGACAGCGCTGGATACAAGGATGTGGCAATCATATCCACCGATATGAACGATACGAAGGAATTACAGCCTGGTGTCTCTATCTTAAATGCTGCTTCTCTCCTTCAGGTTGCATGGAGTGTCATGATGATTGATATTCTGGAAAGTCTGCGAAGAAAGATTCGCCCATATGAACTTCATCATGGAGAAACAGACCGCATATTTGAAGAAGTATTAGATGATATCTGTACCGGTGAAACCAGCGGTCTTGCGAAAGCCATTGCTGCTTTCAAGCGAGGAATTGACCGGTTCTGTGCCATCGAATATGATCGAAGTGTATTAAAATCAAAGGTCTTTGTTACAGGAGAATTTCTTGTTACCCTGCACCCTGGTTCTAACTTTGATATCGAGAATTACTTAGAGAAAAATGGAATGGAAACAGTATTTCCTAGAATTACAGATATGTTCCGAAAAGATTTCATCTGTACAGGACGAGAAATTACAGAATTCAAGGTCAAAATCCCTCCATATCCATTCTTTGCCAATCCGCTATTTAACGTAGCACAGAACAGCATGGAGAAAATCGCCTTGAAGCATCCACTCTATGAGAAAGCCGCCAGTCCACAGCAGCTTGTCGATGGAGTATCACATATGATTCCACCGACATTAAGCTGTGGAGAAGGCTGGCTGATTCCTGCTGAAATCGTTCACTATGCAAAACAAGGTGTCCAGTCCTTCGTCATCCTCCAGCCCTTTGGCTGTCTACCAAACCACATCTGTGGTCGTGGTACCACCAAACGGATTAAGGATGACTTCCCTGGTGTTCAGATTCTTCCACTGGACCTAGACCCTGACACCAGCTTTGCAAATGTAGAGAATCGATTACAGATGCTGATTATGAATGAAAAATCTAAAGAAAGATGAGAATTAATCTTCTGCCCATATTCTGGCGCACTTGACTGCTTTTTTCCATCCCTTGAGCAGTTCGGTGCGCTTTTCTTCTTTCATATATGGAAGGAAGCTCTTACCAAGCTCCCAATTCTTCTTGATTTCTTCCTGACTCTGCCAATATCCTGTGGCAAGCCCTGCAAGATATGCTGCTCCTAAGGAAGTTGTTTCAATACTCTTTGGACGATGTACTTCTGTATTCAGAATATCTGCCTCGAACTGCATCAAGAAGTCATTGGCACTAGCACCTCCATCTACCTTAAGGCTTCTTAAGTGAATATCAGAATCCTCTTCCATGGCATGAAGCACATCTGCTACCTGATAATCTATAGATTCTAGTGTTGCACGAATAAAATGTTCCTTCGTACATCCTCTTGTGATTCCCACAATCGTTCCTCTAGCATACTGATCCCAGTATGGTGCTCCCAGCCCCGTAAATGCAGGTACCAGATAAACACCTTCTGTATTATCCACAGCCTCAGCATATTCTTGCGACTGTGCGGATGTCTTTAACATACGCATACTGTCACGAAGCCACTGAATGGCAGCTCCTGCCACAAACACACTTCCTTCCAGGGCATACTGTATCTGCCCTTCTCTGGTTGTTGCCGCAATGGTGGTAATCAAACCATTCTTTGAGGTAATAGCCTGCTCTCCTGTATTCATCAATAAGAAGCAGCCTGTTCCATAGGTATTCTTTGCCTCCCCTGCATCAAAACAGCACTGTCCGAATAATGCCGCCTGCTGATCACCGGCAATTCCTGCGATTGGAATCTCTCCACCAATAACTGTGGCATCTGAATGACCATAAATATAGCTGGATGGCTTTACTTCTGGCAGCATCTGTCTTGGAATATGGAAATAATCCAGCAGTTCCTGATCCCAGGCTAGCTTATGAATATCAAAAAGCATCGTTCTTGATGCATTGGTATAATCTGTAATATGTACTTTCCCCTTGGTCAGCTTCCATACCAGCCATGAATCTACAGTACCAAAAAGAAGCTTTCCTTCTTCAGCCTGTTTTCTTGCTCCTTCTACATGATCTAGAATCCACTCGATCTTGGATGCACTAAAATACGCATCTGGAACCAATCCCGTCGTGGTTCTGACTTTATCCGTCAATCCATCTGCCACCAGCTGATCAATCCGTTCAGCAGTCCTTCTGCACTGCCACACAATGGCATTATATACAGGTACTCCTGTCTCCTTATCCCACACAATCGTTGTTTCTCTCTGATTGGTAATTCCAATCCCACTGATATCACGATAGGTAAGTCCTGCTATTACCAATGCCTCCATAGCTACCCCCAGCTGTGAAGACCAGATTTCCATCGGATTATGTTCAATCCATCCTGCTTTTGGATATATCTGATCAAACTCCTTCTGTGCCACAGAACACACATTTCCGCTGTGGTCATAAATAATACATCTAGAACTGGTCGTCCCCTGATCCAGTGCCATAATATATTTCCCCGTCATTTACTGTAACCTCCGTAAATTTTATAGTGCAATAATATAATTTTATTATATCATGTCCGTTCCGGATATGCGCATACATTTTTGGTTGCAATAACTGCCACCCCTGTTTGGCAGACATCTGCTAAAATCACATCTCCTATGTGAACCGGTGCATTCACCTGAATGCTATTAATTGCTTTCATCACTTCAAAAATCAACCCTTTCGGAATATCTCTTTCCGTCTTTACAGAAACAACCGGCAGTGTCCCGCCTTCTACACGAACGGTTGATGTCACAATTCTTCTTGGATCCGTCACTTCTTTTCTGGCATAATCTGCACCTCTCGGACAAGTATTTCCCGTTACAATCAACTCACCTGAGGCAGCATCCTTTGACACTGTCAATGCACATCCCAATGGGCAATTGATACAGGTTAACTCTACTTTTTCTATATTCTCCATGGAGATCCTCCTTCCCTATTCCTCTACCTTAATCGTAATCTGATTTGTCAAAATGTTTTGCTCCACCAATTCCTGCAGTTTATCTTTCTTCAACTGAATCTGCTCCATCTCTCCCGGCGCCATAATACGCTTCTTTAATTCCATCATCTTGGTTTCTCCGGCATATACTGCTATCTTTGCATTGGCGTAAACGCCTCCTACACGGAACCTGACAACCTGTGTATCTTCCATTCTATCTATATGAATAATGGACGGTACTGTGTATCGAACGCCCTGCTCTGCTTTTAATTCTATAATCATATTATTCTGTTGTATTCTTAACTGCTCTTCTTTCACTACCGAAATATCTCGATCTGCATTCTTGGATTCACACTCTTTCTGTACGTAACGTGCAGCCTGTTTTCCTGCCATGCCAGCTTCCTGAGAAACATAATCAACCAAGTCATGAACATGCAACACATTTCCACAGGCAAATACACCCTTCACACTGGTTTCCAAGCTTTCATTGACCTTCGGTCCATTGGTTATGGGATTCATCTCTACTCCAGCCTGTGAAGACAGCTCATTCTCTGGAATCAATCCTACAGATAAGAGAAGGGTATCGCAAGGAATCTGCTCCTCTGTTCCCGGAATTGGCTTGCCCCTACCATCTACTTTCGCAAGTGTAACTCCCTCCACTCGTTCTTTTCCCTGAATATCAATCACTGTTGTGCTTAATTTCAATGGAATCCCATAATCATCCAAACACTGTACAATATTCCTGCGAAGGCCACCTGAATAAGGCATCAGTTCGGCAACTACCTTGACCTTTGCACCTTCTAATGTCATACGTCTCGCCATAATCAGGCCTATATCTCCTGAGCCAAGAATGACGACCTCTTTCCCTGGCATTTTCCCTTCAATATTCACATAATGCTGTGCAGTTCCTGCAGAATAAATTCCTGCCGGACGATATCCCGGAATGTTCAATGCACCTCTCGGACGCTCCCTGCATCCCATGGCAAGAATCACTGCCTTTGCACATATCTGAATCATTCCCTGTTCTTTATTCATGACTGTGACTATCTTCGTCCCACTTTCATTCTCATTACCATGGCAGATATCCACAACAATGGTATTCAGCAGGCATGGAATATCCGCCTCCTTCACCTTGTCAATAAATCTCTGTGCATATTCCGGTCCTGTCAGCTCTTCCTTAAATGTATGTAGTCCAAACCCATTATGAATACACTGATTCAAGATTCCACCAAGCTGATGGTCTCTTTCAACGATCAATATATCCTCTGCACCTTCATCTCTTGCTGCAATGGCTGCTGCCAGACCTGCTGGTCCTCCACCTATAATTACAATATCATGTTGTTCCATATGTTCCTCCAATTCTCACTTTATTTTATATCAACATCATTTGTTCCGTTCTCACATTCAAATTTCCTTCTACTTCGTATCTCCATATAGGAATCTTGATGCTCCACCACATTTGGTAATCTGCTCTTCTGGTACTCCTAATTCTTCTGCAAGAATTGCAACTGTCTTAGGAGAGCAAAAACCTGCCTGACATCTTCCCATTCCAGCTCTGGTTCTTCGTTTCACACCGTCCAGTGTTTTGGCTCCTATGGGACCCTTGATTGCATCTCGGATCTCCCCCTCTGTGACCATCTCACATCGACATATGATATTGCCATATGCAGGATTCTCTCGAATCAGCTTCTGTCTTTCTTCCATAGATAATTCTGAGATATGTGGAATTCCTTTTCTTGTTGCAATAAAATCTGTCTTCTCCTTCACTTCCCCAGTTCTACCTAAAATCTTAGTTACAATATCCGCTACATACTGTCCTGTTGCCGGAGCGCAGGTCAGTCCAGGAGATTCAATACCTGCCACATCTACAAATCCTTCCGCGCCTTTCACCTCACCTATGACAAAGTCTCCTTTTTCTTCATGCGCTCTCAATCCAGCAAATGAAGTGATGGTCTGCCTATTTGATAACTGCTTTACACTTAAAGCCGCCTTGTCTAAGATACCGGAAAGGCCATTGGCTGTTGTTGATATTTCCTCATGATCTTCTACATCCTCTGCTGAAGGACCAACCAAGAGATTTCCATGCACCGTCGGTGTCACAAGAACTCCCTTTCCCAGTGCTGTCGGTAACTGAAAAATAGTTTTGTCTACCAGCTTGCCGACATTCTTATCCATCAGGCAGTATTCACCTTTTCTTGGAATAATATGAATCTTCTCCTCACTGACCATGTTATGAAATACATCTGCGTAAACTCCTGCACAGTTGACAACCACCTGTGCTTCATATTCCTTTCTATTACCCCTTGGAGTCCCATCACCCTTATTACAATCTGTTTGTGAGACAAATGGTTCATATTCTTCTGCTATCACCTGATATTCATGTCCGATTTTTTCAATGTTCTTCACTTCTGTATTCAGAATAAACTCTACACCATTCATTGCCGCATTCTCTGCCAATGCAATGGTCAGACCAAACGGGCACACAATTCCGCCTTCTGGTGCATACAGTGCTGCAACAACCGTATCTGAAATCTCTGGCTCTAACTGCCTTGTTTCATCTCCAGTCAAAACCTTTAAATTCTTTACCCCATTCTCAATCCCTTGCTGATACAGCTTTTCTAATGCACCCTTCTGTGCTTCATCAAAACATAAAACCAGAGACCCATTCTTACGATATGAAAAATCCAGTTCCTTTGATAAGGCTTCCATCATCTGGCTTCCTGCCACATTTAACTTGGCTTTCAGGCTTCCTGGCTTCGCATCATGTCCTGCATGGACAATTCCGCTGTTCGCCTTCGATGTTCCCTCACAGATATCCGATGCCCGCTCCAGCACTGCAATTTTCAAGTTATACCTGGATAGTTCTCTTGCCACAGCACTTCCTGTCACACCTGCTCCAATAATCAATACATCATACATAGCTTTCATATCCTTTCTCCTTATCAACGTAAAAAAGTTCAGCAACAAAGCCACCCTTACGGCAGCTATCTGTTGCTGAACTCATCTTCTCACGCAAATATTCTTTTTATATATTTATTATAACACAGACTGATAAATTTACAATCTAATTCTGTAAATTGGGATTTTAACAAAACTTTCCAAGTTCCTCGAACAATATCATCGGGTCAATCGGTTTTGCCAAATGTGCATTCATCCCCGCATCCAATGATTTCTGAACATCAGAATCATAAGCATTGGCTGTCATCGCAATAATTGGAATCGTCTTTGCATCCTCTCGTTCTAGTCCTCGAATTGCCTTCGCTGTTTCGATTCCATCCATAACCGGCATTCGAATATCCATTAATATTGCGTCAAAGAACTGTAGCTCCGAATTTGAAAATGTATCTAATCCAATCTTTCCATTCTCTGCCAATGTCACCTCACAGCCTGCCATCTGAAGAACCTTTGTTGCAATCTCCGCATTCAGTGGATGATCTTCACATACCAGAATTCTCTTTCCTTTCAGATTTGACTTCAAATCTTTCGCTTTCTGTTTCTTCTTTACCTGTTCTGCTTCCGCAACATCATCTGGTACGTATTTGAAATCAAGGTATAGTGTAAATGTAGTTCCTACTCCTGGTTCGCTCTCTACTGAAATCTTTCCGCCCATAATATCTACCAAATTCTTCGTAATTGCTAACCCCAGTCCTGTTCCTGTTAACTCCTTCGTCAGACTGTTATTTTCCTGCGCATATGGTTTATATAGCTTCGTTTCTATGAATTCTTTCGTCATTCCAACGCCTGTATCGCGGATTGTATATCTATGATGCAGAATATGATTCTCCATCCCCAGACATTCCATAACAACTTCCACGGTACCACCTGTTGGAGTGAATTTAATTGCATTAGATAACAGGTTCGTAAAAATCTGTTTCACTCTGATTTGATCCATTTCCACATAGCGTTCCAAATTCACATTGATATTGTTCAATCGGAAGTCAATGCCTTTCCGCACTGCATTTTCATTCAACATCGCAAAGATACTTTCCAGATAATCCTTCGCATAAACCACTTCTGTATTCAACTGAAGCTTCTTTGTCTCCAGCTTCTGCAAATCGAGCGTATCATTAATCAGACTCAACATATATTCACCCGATGCCTGCGCCTTCTCCATGTTATCATGCATCTCGTCCACATCTTTGGAACGTTTTGTCAAGTCTATCATGCCAAGGATACCATTCATTGGCGTTCTCATATCATGGCTCATCCTTGCAAAGAATTCTGAACGGTCTGCATTGGCCTTTTCCACCTGATCACGTTGCTTTTTCATTGCATTTGCATAAGACCGCAGATATATAATTGTCATCAATCCTGCACCTAATATAACTGCAAGAAAAATTACTAAACCTGTATAATCTCTTAGAATCGTCCGTAACGTGATTGTTTCTCTCGTCGTCAGAGCATATTGAACCATTGCATCTGATATTGCGGTGTAATCCATCTTCTGGATTCCCTTGTTAACTATACTCTCTAATAGTTCCTTATCTTCTCCCTCAAAGATCATTCCAATTCCATGTGTTGTTTCACTGGCTGCCAGCTCTCTGATATCATCAATGGATAAATATAATCTTCCATCTTATTACGATTCTTAACAATTGCAATTTGATATCCATCAAAATTCATATCCAGATTCTCACCAGATTTTCGGAACAGATTAAATGGTTCATCAATCAATGCATCTGTCACACCGGGAACATTACTGATATCGCTATTCGTATTATAAAACAACGTCGTATAGCGAATTGTTGTAGCCTGATTTTCCTCTGGCTTTTCCCAATATGGTCTTACCGTAATCTTTAGCCCTGTATTCTCTGTAATCTGATTACAGGCGTCTACTAGCGCCCCCTTCATGGTGTCTGTGGCTTCATCATACCAGGCAAGCGGCTTCGTATCCGTACAGTAATAGATTGTGTAGACATCTCCCCTTGCAATCAAATCCAATTCTTCTTTTGTCAACGGTTCTCCCAACAGATTTGGAAAATGTTTCTGAATCAATTCATCGTCTGCTACTGGCTGTTCAAGATTAATCTTAATAATTGCACTATCCAATTTGTCCGTCAGCGATGTATTCCCCTTCCAGCTAATCAGATAATATGGGGAGTAAGAGAACTTCTCCAGAACCGTCAGATTATCCTTCAATGTATGAGAGTTTGCTGCAATAATATCTACTTCTCCTACTTCCAATGCATTCTCCAAAGCCTTCTGACTGTCATAACTCTTCATCACTGGAGAAATGTTATGTTCTGCGAAAACCTCCTGCATCTCCTGATATCTTACATAATTCGACACATATCCAATCACGCTGTTTCCGATTGCCTCATAATCCTCATAGACCATTCCCCTGTCTGACTTTGCTGCCAATTCGCCCACTGTATAGCCGTAAGACTCCAGACAGTATTCATATTGTTCTTCGCGTTCCCTAGTCCACTGGGCTGTTCCCACCAGATCCACCTGATGATTCTTTAACATCTCTAGGGCATTCGCCCATGTTCCGCAATCCACATACTCGAATATTAACCCTGAAGCATCTGATATCTTCTTCAATGCATCCGTGTCATAGCTAACAACACTTCCACCTGCTCCTTGTATATAATAATCCCCCATATTGTAATAGGCGACCTTCACCACCTGCTGAGTCTGCTGCTCTGACTGTATATTCTCCTGTTGCACGTCATCTGCTTTACATATGAACGGATTAATTGTAAGGCAGTATATACTCACACATAAAAACATCAGAAATGTTCTTTTTCGCTTATCGTATCCTTTCATAATTTCACCCTTTTCTCTCTTGGCTGTCATTATTCTGCTCTTCCATATATTCCATGCTATAACATAGCATTCTTTCATTTGTATGCAATGCCCGCTTTCACGTTCAAAAAACTATACTTATTATATACCGAATCAATATGGAATACAAATTAGAATCAAAACAATCATCATCTAATTGAAATCCCCTTTATAATAAGAAGAAATGTTTTTAATAAGGAACATGTTTTTAATCCATTGCTTTCCTATTAATAAAGTGCTAGTATGCGAAATGCTTTGAAAAAGAAAAATATGTATTTAAATTTATTAAAAGAAAGACTGGAGTCACCATGAAGAAATTATCTATGTTTCTCTTAAGTCTCGGTGCTGCACTTCTTGCATGTCCATTGACAGCAATGGCCGCCGAAGCTTCATCAGAAGTATCCAATTCAACCATCCCTGCTTGGTTTTGCATCCCATTTGCAGGGCTACTATTATGTATTGCAGTCATGCCCCTCGTTAAGCCAGACTGGTGGGAAGCACATCAAGCATGGGCAGTCATTGGCTGGTCTCTGCTTTTTATTATTCCATATGCCATCTATGCCGGTATTGGACATACAACCGAAACCGTGCTGGAATGTATCGTCAATGATTATCTAACATTTATTATTCTGCTATTCGGATTGTTCTGTGTTTCAGGAAATATTACATTAGATGGAAATCTTGCAGGTTCTCCTGCTGTAAATGTTATTCTACTTGCCATCGGAACCCTGCTTTCTAGCTGTATCGGAACAACCGGTGCCAGCATGCTTATGGTTCGTCCTATGATTAAAATGAATTCATGGAGAAAACGCAAGAGTCAGATTATGATATTCTTTATCTTTCTGATTTCCAATATGGGCGGAAGCCTGACTCCAATTGGTGATCCTCCACTACTAATGGGCTTTATGCGTGGAGTTCCATTCTTCTGGAGTCTGAACCTATTCCATATTCTGATATTTAACATGGTTGTTCTTTTATTTATATTCTATTGGATTGACCGCCGTAATTACCGTAAAGATATTGCGGAAGGCGCACACCCTGATATCAGTAAACCTGGTGTCACATTAAAGATTCGAGGTCTTCACAACGTGATTTTCTTGATTATGATTGTTGTTGCCGTCATCTTAAGTGGTACTCTTCCTGGTCTTTCTATGTTCCAGGATGCTGCAGGTAATGTATTAGGCATCCATATATTTGAAAATGTAACTCTGAGCTTCCCTGCTTTGATTGAGATTGCTATTATTCTTCTGGCAGCATTCTTATCATTCAAGACAACGAACAGCCAGATTCGAACCGAAAACCATTTTACCTGGGGTGCAATCAAAGAGGTTGCCATTCTCTTCGTGGGAATCTTTATTACCATGCAGCCTGCACTGATGCTCTTAAAAGCATTAGGACCTAACCTTGGAATTACTGAACCTTTCGAAATGTTCTGGTCCACCGGACTGTTATCCAGCTTCCTTGATAACACTCCAACCTATCTGGTGTTCCTTACCACTGCAGGAACTCTTGGTTTCAACAGTGGATTACTG
>JAQUVV010000023.1 GCA_028693195.1 Lachnospira sp. | reverse complement strand
TAAAAGGAATAACATCTCTGATTCATAATCTGCTGATAATACAGATTGTCCTTCCCTCCTACTTTCGAAAAAGGAATCGAACAAGAATATCGTGCACCAATTCCTACCACAATCACTAGAAGCATTGATAACACTCTTCTATTCCACATCCAATACAATAAAACGGCTGTTGCTACAACGATGTACATTTCCAGTAGATTCAATAGATACCCCTTCAAAACTTCCAATCCCAGGTTTCCTATCTCTCCCCCGGTCCCATACGGCATCCCCATCATATCTGAATACCAGCTCCCAGTTATCCTATAATTTGAAATCACTCCTGTTTCCATGAATGCACGTATGAATGATACCAGCATATCAATGAGAAGTGTTCCTCCACATACCAGTAGACAATATCCCATTTGGCGAAACCATATGATGCCTCTATTCCGATAATATAAAACATGTTCAGGCTTAAAATCACTGTTAAACACATATAGGCACCAGTATGAAGCTACTGGAAGAAGTACATACGCCAGCAGCCTTGGTTTCATCGCCCATATAAAAATTCCGTCCAGCGCACAGCCATTGAATCCTGAAGTCTGATAGAACTTTTCAGAAAGAAATGCCGAGAACAGTGAAATTACGGCTATCAAAATGACATACGCCGCTATGTGTTTCTTTTCCTGTTCATATCGCATCATGGCAACCATCCCTCTTTACACAATCAAAATCCATCCTCTGTGTTGCCACTGTATTATATACTTTTCCATTCTCATATTTGCACAAATGTAAAAAAACGTATAAATGATGTAAAAATTCGTCTAAAAACTCTTACATACATTCATACGTTTATTTATAGATCATATTACAATCGATTCATGGTATTTCTGACTCTTAATTCAATAATCTTCGGTGTTGTCGGCTTATATACGAAATCGTTCGCTCCTGCATCAAGAATCTCTTCTTCCTGTTCTGGATCACCAAACTGCGTATTGGCTATAATTGCAATTCGATTATATGCCTGATCCTTACGAATTGTTTTAATCATCTCTAGACCATTCATCTTCGGCATCTGAATATCTGTAATAATCATATCGATACCATTATTCTTATGAAGAACATCCAATGCTGTATATCCATCTTCTGCCTCCAGGATGTCAAATTCTGATTCCAACGCTTCTCTAATAACTGCACGATTCATCTCAATGTCATCAACAATAAGAATCTTCTTTCTAACCGTCTGTCGTGATAAATGAAGCATCTCACTAAAGCACTGAAACAGCTTGTCCAGTTCAATCGGTTTCCCAAGATGTGCATCCATACCCGCTGCCTTTACCTGTTCCACATCCTCATAAAGCGCATTGGCTGTCATGGCAATAATTGGAATCCTGTGAGCATCCTTTCGGTTCAATGCACGAATCCTTCTGGTTGCTTCCAATCCATCCATCTCAGGCATTCTTACATCCATCAAAATCATATCATAATAATCCAAGTCTGATGCCTCGTACATCTCCAGACCAATCTTTCCATTCTCCGCATGCTCAACAATAATTCCCTTCTTCTCCAAGAGTCGAATGGTAATCTCTGCATTCAATGGGTGATCCTCACATAAAAGTACACGTCTGCCATGGAACTCATAGTCGTCATGTACCAGATCATTGGTTCGCTTCCACTCTTTAATCTGGTTCTCCGTAGCAACTTGGAATGGCATAACAATCGTAAATGTCGTTCCCTTCCCCTGTGTACTTTCCACCGAGATCGTGCCACCCATTAATTCAACAATCTGCTTCGTAATGGTCATTCCCAATCCTGTTCCTGTGGTATTACCTGTGCTTCCTGGATTTTCCTGTGAAAAAGGATCGAACAAATGTGGCAGGAATTCCGGACTCATCCCGATTCCATTATCTGAAATCACAATCTGATCCGTAATAATGCCATCCTTATTGGAAAGTATCCTTCAAAAGTGTCGTAATACCAAGAATTCCATTCAATGGTGTTCTCATATCATGGCTGATTCGAGACAGGAAATTCGTCTTTGCCTTATTGGCATTCTCTGCATCCAACAATGCATTCTCCAGTTCTCTCTTCTGTTCCTGCATGGTAAGAAGATTATTAATTCTCTTCTTAATTACAACAGGATCATATGGCTTGAATACAATATCATCTGCTCCAAGTTCCAATGCAGTCTTCTCTGTCTTCTCGTAAAGAGATGTTGCCACAAGGATTCTAATATCAGAGTACTTCTCATCGCACTTGACAATTTTCAGTACTTCAAAACCATTGTACTGTGGCATCACAATATCAAGAATTACAATATCAACTGGTCTGTTATGAATAATCTCCAGGGTTTCTTTCCCGTCACGTGATTCAATTACATCAAATGTGTCACTGAAATTCTTCTGAATGACTTTACGGCTCATCTCATCATCATCAGCAATCAATAAAATCTTTTTATTCATATGTTCACTCATTCCAAGCAACTACATGCTTCATTATTCTGCATAAATTATACCAAATTTTCCCAGCTATGACTATATATTTTTAAAATATGTCTAACACACCAGTATACCGTTTATGCAATAATATATAGAAACCCATTCAACCCCTTATATTCTTATCATCTATATAACATATTTTTAAAAGCTTTTTCTTAAAATCTATTAATATTTCTAAAAAACGCTTGCAGTATACCGGTATACTATGATATAGTAAACACAACCCAATCCTAATATATATTTTAAAAAGACAAGGAGCCCTCCCAAAATGCTCCTTGTCTTTTTGTTTTCTATGAAACAAACATATGATTTTTCCATTTACCAGAGTGATATCGAAGTACAGAATAAATGCATCCACACCCCCAGGAAAGCGGGGTTGCAATCCATATTCCTGTGACACCGAATGGAAATACTAATAAATACGCAAATATAATTCTTCCTGCAATTTCTGCAATTCCTGCAAGTAAAGAAGCATTTACATCCCCTGCTCCTCTAATCAAATTCAAATAGCTGTTCATCACACCTGCTATCATATATGCAACCACGATAATCGACATATACGTGCAACCTATCTCAATTGAGTCTGCTGCCAGTACAGGATCTAAGAAAAACGACAAAATCTGTCTTCTCAAGCATAGAACCAGTGCTGCCATTACCAAGCAGCTAATCATCATCAAAATTAACGTCTTATGCAATGCCTCTTTGATCCGCTTAAAGTCCTTACTTCCGATATTCTGTCCCGTAAATACAGATAACGCATTTGCGATAGCTACAACAACCTGAATGGTAATTGAGTCTACACGTTGCACCGCTGCATATGCAGACATTGTCACTGTTCCAAAAGTATTTACCAGACTCTGTACACTCATTCCTCCCATCGAAATCAATGAGCTCTGAATTGCAGTTGGTATTCCAGCTTTGATAATCATTCGAATCATCTTTTTATCAACTGAAAAAGAATGAAACTGAATATTTAATTGATTGCAGTTCAATTTCAAACGAATGATGCAGATTATTGCAGAAGCCAATTCAGCAAGAAAGGTGCCATAGGCAACTCCTTCCACTCCCATATGAAACGCCAGTACAAACAATAGATTGCAGCCAATGTTGATCAACGAGGATACAACCATAGCAATTAATGGTGTCTTAGAATCCCCTATACTCCGCAAAATTGATGCCGCTCCATTATAAAAAGCCATAGCAAACATAGCTGTACATATGATTCTTAAATATGTAACAGAATCACCTATAATATAGTCAGGAACATGAATCCACTGTAATATCACCTGTGCTAATAAAAATCCAGTGACAGATAAAACCAAGGTAATTACAGTAATTAATTGAAACAACGAGATCATAGCCTGCTTTAACTTGTCAATTTTTCTCATTCCATAGAGCTGTGCAATCACAATTCCTGCTCCTACAGATAGCCCCATCATCAGCGAGTTCATAATAGAAATTATATTTCCTGTCGTTCCTACCGCTGCCAATGCGTCTGAGCCTATGAATCTTCCCACAACAACTGTATCCACAAAATTATATAACTGCTGAAATACATTTCCAGCCATAAGGGGAATCGCAAATCGAACGATCAGCTTCATTGGGTCCCCTTTTGTCATATCTGTTGTCACAGTGCTATCCTCCTGTGTTCCATGTCATCTATCTTTTCCGCAAAATTTCTGTCTGAATCTCGTTTTATAAACACATATACTAAATTTCTGCACAGATTTCCTCTATCTGCGTTAACTCTGAATCCGTAAAATCTGTATGACCAATAATCTGAATATTTTCCTGTATCTGACTTGGTTTCGAAGCTCCAATCAATACACTGGTCACTTCGTGATCCTTTAAAATCCAGGAAAGTGACATCTGAGCCAAAGTCTGATTTCTTGAAGCTGCAACATCATTCAGCTTACGAATGACAGATAGCTTCTCCTCCGTAATATCATCCTTCTTTAAAAATTTTCCATCTCTTACTGCTCTGCTATCCTCCGGTATTCCGTGAAGGTACTTGTCTGTCAGCAGACCTTGTGCTAACGGACAGAATGCAATTATTCCGCATCCATGCTCTGCAGCAAAATGCTTTAAACCCTCTTTCTCAATATTGCGCTCAAACAAAGAGTACTTTCTTTGATTGATAATAAATGGAGTTTTTAATTCTTTCAAAATCTTCATGGCTGCTTCTGTCTGTTCTTTATTGTAATTAGAAATGCCAACATAAAGTGCCTTACCACTTCGCACGATACCGTCTAACGTCTGCATCGTCTCTTCCAACGGTGTTTCTGGATCTGGTCTGTGATGATAATAAATATCTACGTAATCCAATCCCATTCTCTGCAAGCTCTGATCAAGACTTGCCGTAAGATACTTCTTTGAACCCCAGTTTCCATAAGGCCCTGGCCACATATCATAACCAGCCTTTGTTGAAATAATCATCTCGTCACGATAAGAATACAGCTCATTTTTTAAAATTCTTCCCATATTCTCTTCAGCAGCACCTGGTTTCGGCCCATAATTATTAGCCAGATCAAAATGTGTAATTCCACAGTCAAATGCTGTAAAACACATATTCTTCATATTCTCATAGTCTGCATCAGTTCCGAAATTATGCCACATTCCTAATGAAACCGCCGGAAGCTTTAACCCACTATTTCCACAGCGCCGATACTGCATATCATTATATCTCTTGCTATCTGCCTCATACATATTCAGTTTCTCACCTTTCTGTAATCCTTAACAATTCCGCCTCAATCTTTGGTGCATACCAACGAATATACCCCTCTGCATTCAGATGCATCCCATCTCCACCATCCATACGCAACTCTGTAAAGTAGGTGTATCGGTCTCTCATCCCTTCAATACAGGTATTAATTTCACCTTCATGAAACATATCTACAACTGGAATAGACCACTTCTCACATACTTCCATTGCACGCTGGCACAAAATCTTTTGAGATTTCATACTTCTAATCGGCATCCGATGTGGTGTCACATAGATGATATGACTGTCTCTATATTTATTTCGTAGTAAAAGACAGATATTTTCAAAGGCTCCGCTAAATGTAGTTAAATCATAGCCACCATCATAACTGTCACTGACTTCTCCTAACTGATGCTCTGTGATGATTTGAAACGCATCATTAGTCATGCCATTAAAACATATATAATCAGGAACTTCTGTTGGTGCCAGTTCAATCTGTCGGCCAATATGATATGTATCAATCAACCCTGACATTTTCTGAAAATCACCAGGTATTACAGTTGCTCCATTCTGTGCAAAATTAGAGAACTTCATATGATTCCTCTCAACAATATGATGCAGCATTCCCACTTGAATCAAGTGTCCTGCAATCAAGGAATCCCCAAAACCATATATTGTTTTATCTCTCAGTCCCATCTTTCCCTCCTCTAATCTGAAGGCTCTTTTTATTACTCCTGATTATTCTTCAACTTTTTTCCAGCAAACAAACCCAGCTGCTTGCCATTCACCGATGCTTTATCTTCCTCTTCCGAATCCTCTTCTGGTAAAAACTTCTTATAATTTCTTTCCATCATCTGTTCCACAGCCAACATATAAAGAGTGGGAACAATAACAATCAAATATGGAATCACATACAGTACATATGCTGAGATGACTGTTGAAATCAGAATAACAATCGTACGCAATGGGTTTCCAAGTGCAAGAAAAAATGCATTCTTAATAACCGTTCGATTATTGTCTTGAAACCTAGATATATAAGGAAACACATAAATTACAACCATTGCATAAATCACTGCCAATACTAACAGTAGATAAAAAATATTCCCAACAGTATCTCCTGCCTGTAATAAATTCCATGTCGTACGGGCATCAACATATAAGAATACACCCAAAGCCAATAAGACCAGCCAGCATATGGTTGACTGAATGAAATTTATTTTAAATGCTTTGAAAAAATCCTTTGTAATATATCCCTCATCATGACGAATCGACTTATGTACTGCATAGTAAAATGCTGTTGTAGATGCTCCTGCTGTTACAATCGGTATACAGCAAACTGCCCATAAAACTGATACCCATACTGCATCCACAATCTTTCCCATAAACCTAAAAAATCCGTTGTCCAAGTTAAATAATTCGCTCATCTATGCCTCGTTTCCAACATATTATGCCTGCATAATTCATTTCATAATACATTCCATTTATTTGATATATATCATACTGCGGATATACCTATAATTCAACAAACCGGGTTTCGTATGGCTCTAAATCAACACAAACCTCACCGCTGTCAGTTTTAATAACAGTAGACTGCTCTGACTCACTGTTATTAAGTACAATCATCTGCTTGCAGGCAGGGAAAAATGCGCATTCTGTGTCTACATTGTCTGTCAAATACTTCTGATTCATTGACATTCCTTTTCCATACATCAACAAGTTCAACAACAATCTTGTATTCGCATTAGAAATCTCAAACTTAGAAAGATAGATACCCATGCCCTTTCCATCATGCTTAATAACCATTTCTGGAATATGGTGTTCGCTCTTTAATACTGCTGACTTGCAATCTACGATAAACATATTCTCTTTCTTTGAAAATGTACATCCATCTGGAATCAAGCCTTCGATATCTATCTCCTCGAACTGCCACCTTCCATGACACACCTTCGCTCCAGTATCTTCGTCTACACCAAGTACAGATGCCATTCTGAAATAATCTGCATAGCCTTCTACCGCAGATGGTTCATTGACGCCAATCAGCGCACCACCCTTTGTAACCCATTCTTTGATTGCGCACACCACCTCTGCATCTTTCCATGCATCGCCACCGCTCCAGGCTGTTCCTGCTTTTCCAGCATTAATCACAATATCAAATTGATCCAGCATGCCTTTCTTGACATCCTCAAAGCTAATAAAAGAAACATCCACAGGGAGTCCAGATAATGCTTCATTAATATGAATCAAATCATGCATATAGGTCTCATGAAAATGTCCAGATAGGCTCCATGAGCGAAGCTTTCCCCAGGAATGAAGCACAGCGACTTTAACCTTTAATGTATAAGCACTTCCTCCAGCTTCCTTTTCCCGCCTATGCATCTCTTTGATGCTTCTGAATTCATCTCCTATCTCTGCAATATAATCACAAAAGTCTGGATAATCCTCTACAAGATGAAGATACCCTCCAAGTCCAATTCGATCAACTGGTTCCCGCAGCAGCGCTCTTCGAATACTTCTCCAATACTTCTTTGCTTCCAACGTGGGATTTCCATTCTCACTAAATGTCGGTGCTCCACCCAATCCAACTGGAAAGAGATATGGATGCAATCTCAATTCATGTGTTTCTACATCTGCTCCCGCGCAAAGACGAGCTTCATATCCAGAAAAAACACATTTGATTAATCCATCGAACTGGAAATCAGGAAATCTGTCACTATATGGTTCTACACCTACCCAGCTATCATCATAGAATGCATAAGCTTTTTTATGATACTGATGAACAAGCTCTACCAGTTTTTTCCCATAATTTACAACAAACTGATTGGTAAAGTCCATATAATCTTTCTGTCTCTGTCCTGCTGGCATATGTGTCACATGAAATTTTCCCTGATTAATAAAATCTTCTGATGTCAGTGCATATCCATAGGCATCTTTAAAGTCATCTAAAGCCTTTGGGCTCACCGTGAAATCATAAGAGCCCCAATCTGAGAATAGAGTTCTGTTATATTCACTTGCTCCCCACATCCATGTGAAATTGTAGAACATCGATGTAAACCGTACCACTGTTGTTGCTGGATGTGTCTCACACCACTCTTTTAACCAGCCATATATATATTCCCGTGATTCCTCATACCTAGGATCAACGGGCATCAAATGTTCCTTTGTCCAATGATTTGTCACATGATTATACATGGAAATCTCTTCCCATACACGATATGCAAGAAAATTCACAGTATATTCATGATAATGCTTTGCTTTCTGTACTAATACATTCCCTGCCTCCTGCACATATCTCCAGTGACTATTCGGCACTAATTCATTGGTTGTTCTGTCATACACCTGCCAATATCTAATAGAATCTTCACTATCATTCACCCGAAACTGGTCCTGATAGAATCCATTCATCAGATGTATTGTTACCGCTGAGTCCTTTGCTGTTACTTTTCCACTCATCAAAAATGTCTGCTGAAGCATATCCATATGTTTCTTTGCCCATTCGTTATGATCCCTGATAATACAGAATCACCGAATACCGAAATTATTTTTTGCCACCAACCTATCCTGTCATCCTATTGACAGGTGATGAATGGAGGATTTCAGATGTCCAGACAGGAAGATTACATTTCCATAACTGTCTGGAAATCGGACTCTGCGAAGAAGGTTCCGGTACATTAGAATTCTCAGATCATCAGATTACCTTTCATGAAGGTGATATTACATTCATTGCAGATGATGTTGTACATACTACTTATTCTGCTCCTGGAACTTCCAGCAAATGGAGCTACATATTTCTAGATATTGAGGAATTATTTTCCCCTTATTTTTCTTTAAATGTTCTATCGGAATGTAATTCGATTCATCATATTATTCATTCCTATAGTGCCGTATTTCCAAGAGTTCAGTATCCAGATATCTACAGTATTATTACATATATTATTCGAACACTTCTGGCCAAAGAAACCAATTATAAGTTCATGGCCCTTGGTGCTTTTATGTCATTTCTAACCGAAGTCATGAATCTATATGGCTCTTCAAAAAACGAGGAACTTTTCAATAAGCAGAATGAGGATGGTTCTCTTTCAATTGTTCCAGCCCTGGATTATGTGCGCCGGAATTATAGGGAAGACTTCTCTATGGATGATCTGGCCGTCTTATGTGATATGAGTCCAACACATTTCAGACGTACATTTTCATCCGTAATGGATATTGCACCGCTTGACTATCTCATTCAGGTTCGTATTGAAAAAGCTTCATTGCTTCTTCGCAATACAGAAATGCCTATTCTGGATATCTCCGAAGAAGTTGGATTCCGCTCACTTTCCAGCTTCAACCGACATTTTAGCAGTATCATCGGCAGTACTCCACGCGATTTTCGTAAGGAACACTCTACTGTGAACAGTCAGACCATTCTGAAATTCACTGGATGGCTCACACCTCCGAAAGAAGTGAAACCACAGGCATAAAAACAAAACCCAGACAGATATTAATCTGTCTGGATTTTATTTACCATCTCTTATATGGACATTTCTGCTTATTAACCGCTGCTCTTACTTCAACAAAGCAGCCGCAAGCCTGACAAGTATATTCTTGCAGGTATTCACAGGTTCTGCAAATACCTAGTCTTTCTTGGAACAGTTTATCCGATGCTTTTTCTTTTTTTGATAATTCAGATATGTATTGATATACCATATCCTTTTCCTTGTTCTGATTCAAATCCGTCAGCAGACATCTCTTACATATGCGAAGCTGTTTCTTTGTTTCTATGATTTCATTCGTCATATTCATACTCTTTTCTTTCATCGAGATTATCTATGTCCGATTTATTCAATTCTCATCTGTACGATACTGCATGGTGGAAGCTTTATGATCAGCTGATTGTCATGGATAGAATATCCTGTATAGGCTGTTTCTTTAACACAGTCTTTTTGTTCAAATGAATTATATGCATTCATTGCTCCTGAAAGAATATTGGCTTCTATGACCTTCGCCTGAGTCATATTTGCAAATGTCACATCTACCTTCTCGGCCTCATCTACAGACGTGTTGGTAATTGTCAGATTCAGTATACCATCTTCACTTCTTGATACAGTCTGCGAAATCTTTGTAACTTGTTCCTCTTTCTTAACACCTATTACAGAATTTTCAGTTAGTTTTGAATGAACAAGTTCTGCTCCTTGATGATGCTTATACATATGGAATGCATAATATGTCGGCGTTAGCACCATCTCTGGGCCTTCCGTCAGAACTGAAGATGCAAGTACGTTCACCATCTGTGCAATATTGGCCATCCGAACAACTTTACAGTACTTATTAAAAATGTCGAAATTCACTGCTGCCATTATGGCATCTCTCATGGTATTCTGCTGGTACAGAAATCCTGGATTTGTTCCAGGTTCCACATCATACCAGCCACCCCATTCATCAACAATCAATCCCACCTCTTCTGAAGAGGCATATTTGCTCATGATATTCGAGTGCTTCCGAATCAACTCCTCCATCTTCTCTGTTTTATGAAGTGTTACATAATACTCCTCTTGATTGAATTGTGTCGCACTGCCCTTGTGGTTCCAATCATTATTTGGCAGTGTATAGTAATGAAGTGACAAACCATCCATAAAGCAATGAAGATGTTCTGGTGCCTTGTATGCACAAGTCTTCATAACTTCTTCTGTCCATTCATAGTCCGAAGCATTGGCTCCACAGCAGATTCTATAGATTGGCTTCTCAGAATTATAATCTCTGACGAATGTCTGATATCTTCTATAGAGATTTCCATAGTACTGAGGTGTCATATTTCCTCCACATCCCCAGTTCTCATTCCCTACGCCAAAGTAATCCACAGTCCATGGTTTTTCATGACCATTCTCTTTTCTAAGATTCGCCATTGGTGACTCGCCATTGAAGGTCATATATTCAATCCACTCATTCATCTCCTGAACGGTTCCTGAACCAACATTTCCATTAATATAGGTCTTACACTCCAGTTGTCTGCACAATTCAAAGAATTCATGTGTGCCAAAAGAGTTATCCTCAACGACCTTGCCCCAATTGACATTAACCATGCGTTTTCTCTTCTCTTTGGGTCCTATTCCATCCTTCCAATGATATTCATCTGCAAAGCAACCGCCAGGCCAGCGAAGCACCGGCACTTTCATTTCCTTTAAAGCTTTGACAACATCATTACGCATGCCATTGGTATTCGGAATTTCTGAATCTTCCCCCACGAAAATCCCCTCATAAATTCCTCTGCCAAGATGTTCTGAAAATTGTCCATAGATTTCTGGATGTATGAAACCTTCTTTGACTTCCCCATCTACATATAATTTCGCCATATTCTTCTTTCCCCCATTATTAATCTAAATGAAACATCTCCGGTAAATCTATCGAAACTGGACTGTTGTCCTCATTGACTTTCATCAATGGAGCCATGTAATCCCACCATTTCCGATTAATTTCTGTGTCTGCTGATTTGCTCCAAAGCTCTTCATCCTCAATTTCAATATATCCATATAAGATATATGTGTCCTGATCTAAGAATATTGAATAATTATGACCTCCATATTCATGAATCATTTTCTGCATCTCCGGCCATAATCCGGCATGTCTTTTCTCATACTCTTTTTCACAACCTGGGTTTAAATACATTTTAAATGATTTCCTAATCATATTCCGCTCTCCTATCTTTCCTGAATGCTCTACTTATTAACATCCTTCTCGTATAAGAACTTCTCCGGTAACGTAACATTAAAATCTTTTGCCAAATGTCTGAAATCATCTGGTGTAATGGTCTGTCGCTTATATGGTGTCATAGAAAGCATCTTCACAAGAATCTCCGCTGATTTTTCTGCTGTATGCATTAGTCCAAATGTTAAATCAAAATCTTCTCCTGCTGCAAACATGCCATGATGTGCCCATATTGCAAGATCATACTTCTCCATCAGCTTGCTGGTTGCAACTGCAATATCCCGTCCGCCGGGAACCATCCAAGGAACAACCCCTACACCATCTGGGAATACCACTGGACATTCTGTAGCCATCTCCCAAAGTTCTCTTGTGAATACTTCATCTTCCAGTGGCAATACGAAAGTCAATGCAATTATGTTCGTTGTGTGTGCATGATAAATCACCCGATAGCGACCATCTGTTGCAAGCTTTTTCACCTCATGATTCATCAAATGTGATGGTAATTCTGAGGTAGGTTTTCCACCATTGACTAATCCCCACATAATTCTATACTTTGTTCCTGTTGAATCTACCTCGATAATACAGATTGAGTCTTCAGGATTAATGATTACATTTCTAAAATACTTGCCGCTGCCTGTAACAAGGAAAAACTCTCCTGCAAGCTTCTCTACTGTCGTACCGATTTCTTTCCATTCTGATGGCTGAAAGTTCTCCTTAACCTGCTCCACTTCTTCCATCTTCATTCTGTAAGAAAGGTTTCCGCCATTTCTTTCATGCCATCCCTGTTCCCAGCCGTCATTGGCCATTCTAATAAATCCTTTTACAAATTCTGCATCTAATACGTTCATTTTTCATTTCTCCAATTTCTTTTTGATTTTCATACGATTCTATCTTGCAAGCTGCACTGTCTTCTCATAATTCTTAATTTCTTTAAACCAAGATTCATCTGCAATCACACCACAACGTCTGCAATACTCTTTCCATACTACACCAAATGGATAGGTCTTTAATTCTTCCTGCATCATCATCAATTCTGTGAACTGAGATTGATCCTGAAGCTTCTTTAGATGTTCATAAGGTGTACACATCGCATTCAATAATGCCTTCTGCCAGTTTCTAAATCCTACGACCCATGCACTGACTCTGTTAATACTTGCATCGAAATAATCTAATGCCATATAAACCCTTTCGAAGCCATCACATCTGACAATTTCCTTTGCCATCTCCTTCGTCTCATCATCGAACAGTACGACATGATCGGAATCCCATCTTACCGGTCTTGTAATATGTAATGCAATCTCCGGATAGAAGCAAAGTAATGCCGGAATCTTATCAGAAACAACTTCTGTTGGATGATAATGACCATTATCCATCAATGGAAGTACATTTTCGTGAGATGCTGCAAAGGACAGTGTGAACTCCGCGGAACCCACAGTGTAAGATTCTACTCCAATACCAAAAACCTTGGACTCCACACACGGCTTCACAAGCTTTGGATCATGAGGCTCTGCAATAATCTGTTCAATAGAATCCTTATACCTTAATCTCGGTCCCATGCGGTCAGCTGGCACATCCTTATATCCATCTCCTGTCCAGATATTCATAACACAAGGAATTCCAGTTTCCTTTGCAAAATATTCTGAAATCCGGATACAGGCTTTTCCATGTTCAATCCAGAACTTTCTTGTCTCTGGATCTGGACTGGATAATGTCAGTCCGTCCTTCATCTTGTCATGAGAGAAGAATGTTGGGTTAAAATCAATTCCCATATTTCTTTCCTTTGCGAACTGTACCCACTTTGCAAAATGCTTTGGCTCAATCTTATCTCTATCAACGAATTCACCTTTTTCAAATATTGCATAGCTTGCATGCAGATTTAATTTCTTGCATCCAGGCATCAGACTCAGTGCCTGATCAATATCATCCATTAACTGCTGTGGTGTCGTTGCCTTACCAGGATAATTTCCTGTTGTCTGGATTCCACCAGTCAATGGCCCCTCATGATCAAATCCGATTACATCATCTCCCTGCCAGCAATGAAGCGAAACAGGAACACTCTTCAATCGTTCCATAGCAGCTTCTGTATCTACCCCAATCTTGGCATATGCTTCCTTTGCAAGCATATATTCCTGTTTTTCGTTTTCACTCATTTAAACTTCCTCCTGTTATAATTGATAATGAGTAACTGTTCAGTATCTTCACAGTCACAAAGCTCCGCAGCATATGCTAATAAGGCGCAGCATACACCTTTACTTCAAAAGAATTCATAATGTACTTTCGGGCGTCTGCTAAAGATTTGCATACACCATCTGCCATCATCTGCACTGCTATATTTCCAATGGCTGTTGCCTCTGTTGGTCCTGCATAAACACATTTCCCCGTAGCTTTCGCTGTCAGCTTGTTCAGGTAATCTGCATTTGCTCCTCCCCCAACAATATAGATGCTGGAGTACTTTACTCCTGTCATCTGTTCGATTTCTTCTGCCGTTTTTGCATAGCACTCTGCCAGACTTTCATATATCACTTTCGCTACTTCACCAATGGTTTGAGGAATTTGCATTCCCTGCTCTCTGCATGCAGCTCTGATTTCCTCAGTCATGCTATGTGGTGCCAGAAAACGAGCATCATTGCAGTCTACTCTCGATGCAATCTGTTCTTTCTCTGCAAGCTGACATATTTCGCCAAATGTATAATCTGATGCTATCTCTTTTCGAATGAATTGAATCATCCATAATCCCATAATATTCTTCAAATACCGGAATCTGTAATCATATCCACCTTCATTGGTAAAATTCCTCTTCATACTTTCTAATGAACAATTTGCTTCGTGCAGCTCTGTTCCCATTAACGACCAGGTTCCTGAACTGATATACAAGGTATGTTCTTCATTGGAAGGAACAGAAATTACTGCGGAACCCGTATCATGTGTTGCTGGGAATACCACCTTACTGTCAAAGCCCACAATATTCTGAACATGCTGAGATAGATGACCTAGATTATATCCAGGTTTCCGAATCTGCTGAAAAACCTTCTTGGGCAATCCTAATTGCTCAATCAGCTCATAATTCCAATCCTTCGTCTCTGGGCTAACTAATTGCGTCGTTGTTGCATTCGTATATTCTGCTGCCTTATTCCCCGTTAATAAAAAGCTGAAATACTCTGGAATCATCAGCATGGACGCTGCCTGTTCCAGTTGTGATGTCTGATTTTTCTTTAATGACATCAGCTGATAAACCGTGTTGAACAATTGCTTCTGAATCCCAGTTCTCTGATACAACGCTTCCTCAGAAATGAATTGATATGTATCAGCATCTATTCCTTTCGTCCTGTCATCCCGATAAGCAACTGCATCTCCTATCATCTGATTGTTTCCATCCAAGAGAACATAATCCACAGCCCATGTATCTATTGCAATACTATATGGAATCTTCTCTTGTCTCTTACATTCCTTTAATCCATTCAGTATTTCATCAAACAGTCTTTCGATATCCCAGCATAAATGTCCATTTTTCTCAATCATGCCATTGGCAAACCGATAGATTTCTTCTGTTACCATCTTGTTGTCTTCCATATACCCCAATATATGTCTTCCACTTGATGCCCCAATATCAATTGCAAGATAATATTTTTTCACTTTGCCCCTCCTTTCACGCGCGGCTTCTTACGCTGATATCATATCTATTTTCTTGCATAAAAAAAAGAGCCGTTCTTGTGCAAAAAAGTGTCCTTATTTGCACAAAATAGCCAAAAAAATATCAGGAGATTTCTCTCCTGATTCGTATATTTTTCAACATTCATTTTTATTCTATTTCGTGCTGGTATTTCCCTTCCCCAACCGATATTTTCTAGGTGTCATATAATATTTAGAATTAAATATGCGGTGAAAATAGCTGATATTCTCGTATCCCACTGCATTTGCTACATCCACAACAGTCATCCCCGTATGACTCAGCAGATACGCTGCCTGATTCAATCTCTTCTCCTGAACCAATTCCGTATAGGTCTTTCCTGTCTTCTTTTTAATCTCTTTCGATAACCAGTATAAATCAAAATGCAGCTGTCCCGCCAATTCTTCTAAAGTTCCATCCTTATAATGTTCCTCAATATAACTGAGCACTTCGATGACCATCTTCTCTGTCTGCCTGATGGTTCCTGTATGCAGGCAGTCAATATGATTGGCAAGCTGTAAAAAAAGAAGTCCCATGGTAATCTGATTCATACTTCGCTTGTTGGGCAAGTGATTATGAATGGTCCAGATTAAATTCTCTGTCAGATTCTGAATTGGAAGAATGTCTGCAACATGAAAATGCATATAACCAAAATCCACATGATCGCCCCGAAGAGATTCCATAATAAATGTATGTAAAAGATTCTCATCTTCTAACATTCCCAATGCATATTCAAAGAACTCTGGAAGGATAATAAAATTCACCGCGATATCATCCATTCCTGCTGGGTATATTTCCTGTACCATATTCTGGTTCAAGAAAAGCAGTTCCCCTTTATTGAGAATAACATCTTCTCCGTTAATAATATGATGTGTACTCCCATGATACATATAGATTACTTCTATATAATTATGTGTATGCTTTGGAAAATGCACAAAACGCGTATGGGTTCTGACCTGAATCAGCTTTCCATCGTCTAGCAGTTTTCCTGCATCCACCTCATAGGCATCTTTCCCAGTATCAGACATATAAAGTTCTTTTTCGATATCCTTACTACCACCAAGGATTCTCTGCTCTTCTGGTGTGATTTTTCTTAATTCCTCATACAAATAATCATTCATCATTTAGCCTCATGCTGCGACTGTTTTTTAGGAGTCAGCGAATAGCTCAAGTTTGTACGCAGCGAATTTCTATCCAATATAGTGAATCAATGTTTCATAAATTTTCCTTGCATCAATTGGCTTCGCCAGATGATCGTTCATTCCCACATCAAGAGAATGTTGTCGATCCTCTTCGAACGCATTGGCCGTCAGTGCAATAATCGGAATCCCAGATGCATCTTCACGTACCAGTCCACGAATACATTTCGCAGCTTCCCAGCCATCCATCACAGGCATTCTGATATCCATTAGTATTGCATCATAAAAATACTTTTCTGCTTCACAAAAAGCAGAGAATCCCTCTGCACCATTCTCAGCAACACATACCTGACATCCTGCCATCTCTAATACATCTTTAATTATTTCTGCGTTAATGGGATGATCTTCACAGACAAGTATATTTTTTCCCTTTATCCGTTCTAATGGCAGAGTTCCTGTCTTTTCTTCCAGTTCCGCCTTCGCACTTTCGTTATCCAGCACTTCCACGTCAATATACACGGTCACTGTTGTTCCGACATTCTTATGGCTTTCCACTTCGATTCGTCCGCCCATACTGTCAATAATTCTTTTTGTAATTGCAAGTCCCAGTCCAGATCCCGTATACTTTGTGGTCATCGAATTATTCTCTTTGGAATATGGATTAAATAATCCATTTCTTAAGAACTCTTCTCCTATCCCAATCCCATTATCGATAATCTGGAACTTATCATGCTCCACTCCTGAGTCTCTACTTAATGTTTCCATCACAAACTTGATTTTTCCATCTCTTGGAGTGAACTTAATCGCATTCGACATGATATTGACAAATACTTGTTGAAAACGAATCTCGTCTATTCTAGCATACTGTTCCAGATTCACATTGATATTAAGCAGCTGAAAATCAATATTTTTTCTCAGTGCAGTTGGTTTCATCATGTCAACAATGGTCTCAATGAATAAATCACACCGTTGTAGCTTTTTCTTTAAATGAAGATTTCCGGATTCAATCTTCTGAAGATCCAGAATATCATTAATCAGATTCGTCATATATTTTCCTGAAATCTCAATTAATTCCAGATTATGATGAAGCTCCTTCACGTCATCTGTATTCTTAGATAATTCCGTCATTCCCAGAATTCCATTCATCGGTGTTCGTAAATCATGGCTCATTCTTGCAAAGAAATCTGTCTTTGCCTGATTGGCTTCTTCTGCCTTCAGCAAGGCATTCTCCGTCTTTTGAAGTTGCGCCTGCTCCTGCTCATACATTTCTGTAATATCACTTCTGGAAAATGGTACATTGGAGAGTACCAGTTCTGTTGGTCCATGCTTCCGTGGATCACCTTCTCTTACATAGACTGTCTTCGTCGGCACATCATACTCCCACACAGACATATCTACGCTCATAATTGCGGAGCTTAACAGTTCCTTATTACGTTCCAGACTTTCTCTTGCGGCCATCTCTCCCTGCATATCCGTATAGCAGATATAGACCTCCATGCTGTTTCCTGTTCTCTTTACAACTCTGATGAACATACGAAGCCACACATATCCGCCACTTCCAGTCATAATGCGACAGGTCACACACATATCATCTTCCCCTGCCCCAGCTCTCCGAATCAAATTGCCAAGCAGTTGTCTGTCACCTGGATGAACCAATGACATAATATCATCTTTTGTAATCAGCATCCGATGTTCTCTTGTATCTGAAACCAATTTAAAAAAGCCATCATTGATATAACGTTCATATAAAATCCCAT
>JAQUVV010000022.1 GCA_028693195.1 Lachnospira sp. | reverse complement strand
TCCGATCTACTGCCCACAGAAAAAGCGAGCAGCTTCAACATATAAAGGGATTGCTGTGTCAGTTAAGAGCATCCTTTTATGAAGTGAGTAAAACGGATAAATCAGGACCATTGATGAAGAATACACAGCAAGTATTTTCAGGACTGACATATTCAGCATTCGGTAGTTCCAATGAGATTGCTGGTAATGTGAATAGTAATAGAGGATTTACGGTTTAGATATGAAAATACCCTGACGGAAAGGAATTGCACTGATGTGAATTTCTATCCGCCAGGGTATTTTTTAATTTATACGAGTAAATTGCATTTCCTATAAATCAAAAACACTGCGTGAAATGCGTTTAGCTCCTAAAACCTTCGATTCCGGTTACGTATGCGCATGTTTCTTCGACGAGCCTGCTTATGTGCAGATACACAGTAAAGTACAATTAGAATTACAATACCAATGCCAGCTAGAAGCCAGACGTTAATTTTCAAACAGATCTTTGGTTCAAGAGATGTCTGCGTGCTCTCATTTAAAAGATAAGGTAAGTTGCTTCCTGAGTGGCGGGTATCATCAGCGGAAATAACCAGCGAGGATGCGCCAACGACATTGTCTTTATAGATGAAGTTAATCTGTGATGTTAGGTTTCCATTATCATTGGTTGAGGAGTAGTTCTCGTCTACTTCCATTGTAATTGCGCCAGTGTCTCCGTTGTTTGGAATTGTAATATAAGTTGCGTCTAAATCAAAGTCAATCTTATGTTTCGTGAATACGGAAGAAGTATAATAATTATCACTGGAAAATAGGGAGCTTACTTGGTTGCTGGAGGAAGTTACTTTCTTGAAATTCGCAAAACCCCAGTCAAATAAAGTTCTTGTTTCTACGAAACGTAAATTCTCGTCGGGACACTGGAATAATACGCATATCAACCTCATACCATCTTTTTCTGCAAAGGTTACAAGTGTGTATTGAGATTCATCAGTAAATCCGGTTTTTCCACCTTTACAGTATTCATAAGCATATTCACGATTTTTCAGCATCTTATGTCGATGCTGAAAAGTTCGCTCTTCTGCGGACATATTCGTTGGAGGAATCGTGTAGGTTGTATAGGTGGAATCAATATTTACAAAGGTGGCATTGTTATAACAGGCTCTTGCAATTCGAGCCATATCATATGCAGTTGTATAGTGGTTCGCATCAAATAATCCACTTGCATTATTAAAATGTGTATTCAAAGCACCAAGTTCAGCAGCTCGCTGATTCATCAAATCAACAAAGGAAGATAGACTTCCACTGACATGTTCAGCAAGTCCATATCCAATTTCATTGGCAGAATATAGAAGCAAACCATATAATGCCTGTTCAACAGTATACTGTTCACCAGGAAGTGTGCCAAGATTGGCATCTTCTATTGGATTCACGGAATTCGCAGCTGTATTGGAGAAGGTAACAGTCTCGTTCATGCTGCAATTCTCGATAGTTAAAAGACCTGTCAAAATCTTGGTCGTACTGGCTGGATAACATTTCTGATGAGCATTTCGCTGATAGAGAATAGCACCAGTATCAGCATCAATCAGAATTGCACTCTGACTAACAAGGTCAGGAGCAGAAGGCCAGTCGGTATCCGCTGTATCAGTGGAAGCAGTTGAGGCTTCCGCTGCCTGAATGGGAACTTGGAATGCACCCATTGTAGAAAATGTTATGGTTGTCAGAAGCAGTGCTGCTGACATAAATCGTTTCAAAAAATGTTTCATATGTAAACCTCGTTTTATAAATGATAGTTATTAAATCTAGACGTAATTTCTCAAGTGTTCATCAAATCATAGATATAGTGCTAAATTGACAGTGCAACGTATCTTCATAAACGATACTTGAATAGAAATCGTTTGATAAGACACATACATTCATTTTAGAACAATAAATAGAGAATGTAAACAAGTTTTGTTTGGCAAAAATGCGAATATAGTATAGAATATAATTGTGCTAAGGAACGTGGCTACATAAACATGAAATTGTAAGATTGGCTTCGTAAACTTGCTTATGTTCAGATGACATGCACAAATGATGTTGTAGAATATGAAATTTAGAAAGACGAGGATGAAACATTTATGCGATTAAGAAATGTTCCCGGAGCAAGGGAAGTTATGATTGAAAATCAGTATGTATATACAGAACCTGAAGGGATGAGGGGAACCTGGAAAGAGGTATTCGGAAACGAGAATCCTATTCATATCGAAATCGGTATGGGAAAGGGACGTTTTATTTCTACATTGGCACAGATGCATCCAGCTATTAATTATATTGGAATTGAGAAGTACTCCAGTGTGCTGCTTCGTGCAGTGGAGAAGCAGGATGAACTGCAGCTTCCGAACTTAAGATTTATCCGTATGGACGCAGAAGCAATTGGCGAGGTCTTTGGAGAGGGAGAAGTAGATCAGATATACCTGAATTTTTCAGATCCATGGCCAAAGGACAGACATGCGAAAAGACGTCTGACATCGAGACAGTTTTTGGAAAGATATGATGGAATCTTAAGGAAAGATGGCAAGGTGGAATTTAAAACAGATAACAGGGCACTGTTCGAGTTCTCCTTAGAAGAAGTAAAGGAAGCAGGATGGAATCTGGATGCTCATACATTTGACCTGCATCATGAAGAGTCAATGAATGAAGGAAATGTTATGACAGAGTATGAACAGAGATTTTCTGAGATGGGAAATCCGATTTGTAAACTGATTGCAAGCAGAGACTTCAAAAAGTAGAAAACACTTTGCAAGTTGTCAAGTGCGGCATTTATTTGGCAAGAATTGAAGCAGAATTAAATTACAAGCATATAATAATGCTGGGAGGAACTCTTTTATATAGAAGGATTTCACCCAGCATTTTTTAAATTTACGAGAAAATTTCATTTCCTATAAATTTAAAACACTGCGTGAGCATCGCAGCGGCGCGGATAATAAAGTGATTACTACGTAAACTCTTTGTTCTGTGCAATACAGATATAAAATTATCTATGAATAGAAGGGAGGGACTGGATGAAAAAGGAAAGTGGATTCTCACGAAAGATTTCTGATATGGCATATTGCAACAAAGAATTGAATCGAACGATGGTTGAAATCAGGAAGTCATGGAATTATATATATAAAATATTGAATAGACAGGGATGCGGAAAGAAAAAGAAAGACTGATGGATACGTGAAACTATGCAATCCAGCAGTCTTTCTTTTTCTTTATAAGATATAGTTACATTTCATCTGGTGAGTCATACTCAGTAACTTGAACTTTGCGCTTCTTTAAAAAATGTTCCACAATCAGATTCAAGATATAACTAAGTACAGCCACAACAGGAACACCCAGGAACATTCCCAGGACACCAAACAGGCTTCCACCGACTGTGATGGAGAAGATAACCCACAAAGGCTTTAGTCCAGTGCGGTCACCAAGAATCTTAGGTCCAAGGAATAGTCCGTCAAACTGTTGAATCACAAGAATCAAGATTGCAAAGAAGATTACTTTGATTGGACTTACAATAATAATAATAATAGCACCAATGACGCCACCGATATAAGGACCAAAGTAAGGAATCATATTGGTAATTCCAACAATGACACTAATCAGCACGGCATATGGAAATCTGAAAATCAACATACTGATAAAGCATATAATTCCAATAATCAAGGAATCCAGTGCTTTTCCGAAGATATAGCTAGAAAAGATTCTGGAGCTTTCTCGAATAATATCTCTTCCTGTATCTGCAGTATTCTTAGGCATAATCGCATACATCAGACGTTTGAAATGGTAGAACAGATTCTTATGATCTGAAATCATATAAACAGAAACCATGATAGAAATAATGAAGTTAATAATTCCTTTGATAATTGACATTCCTGTATTCACAATCAACGGAACCAGATTGCTAAGCATGCTGGTCAGATAAGAAATAATCATTGGCAATGCTGATTCGATCTTGTTATTAATTGCATCATAATCAATAAATGTCCAGTTGCTATGCTCCGTTTCAAACTTCTGAACAAAATCAAGGGAACTGTTATACCAGTTTGGAAGCTGCTCGGTAATCTCACTTAAGCTGGCGTAAATCTGAGGAATAATAAAGACCATCAGGATGGCAATGATTCCAATTGCAAAAAGATAGGCAAAAAGAATAGAGAGCCACTTAGCACCTTTCTTAGACTTCATGTGAAGCCATCCAGTAAACACCTTGCGGTATAATAATTTTACCAGTGGATATAATATAAATGCGATAAAGGCACCGACAATAAATGCGGAAATAAGATTAATGATATGTCCTAATAAAGTTAAGGTCGTATCAAAGTTACCAACAAACTTAAATATCAAAATTGATCCTAAGACGAACAGCAGACCATATACAACGATAGAGAAATATCGGCTATTTGGTTGAAATCTATTCTTGTTAATAGGCTGATCTGGTGTTGCTGCAGTTTGATTCATATTTGAATCTGACTGATTTGCAGTTGAGGTAATATCAGAAGCGTCTTCTATATTAGAAGTTGCTTTGTTCCGTATATCTGGTGCTGTATCGGGAATATTACTTGTTGCTGTATATTCTAAATCAGATGGAGTTCGCGTTGTGTCTTGATTGTCCATATACTGTAATCCTCTCTTTCTGAATGGGTTTCTTGTTACATTGTACAGAGTTTCTATAGTAGTGGCAATAGATAATAAACAAAAAATAAAGTGAAATATAAAAATATGCTTAATGTTCTTAAATAAAAACAAAAAAAGACTTGCTTTTTCATGAACAGTTAGATACAATATCACTTGTGTTCGAGAGAACATTATTTTTTGACAATATATGCGCCGCTAGCTCAGTTGGTAGAGCACCTGACTCTTAATCAGGGTGTCCAGGGTTCGAACCCCTGGCGGCGCACTTGAAAGTCTTTTGATTTGGTCGATGAGCCAGGTTGATGGGCTTTTTTTTTGCGCGTTGGCAAATTCTACCCAAGAAAAAAATTATTGGTCAACTCTAGTTTTTCATTAAGAAGATATAATTGTGTTGTTGTATAAATTGAAATGTGTGATAATAGAAACATAAACATAGAAAAATTATATAAGCAGCTTATATGTGAAAAATATCAATTATTTATTGTGGAATACAGGAGGGAATGTATGCTTTTATATCATGCGAGTAAAGAAATTGTAGAGTTTCCTGAAATAAGAAAGACAAAGTATACAAAGGACTTTTCGTGGGGATTCTACTGCACAAATAAATTAGTGCAAGCTATAAGATGGGCAAATCGGGGAGGTGGAACACCGATAATAAATTCTTATCGATATGAACCTGATTCTGCATTATCGGCTTTGAGTTGTTTGAGTTTTGAAGGGAGCGAAGTGATTTATGACGGAGAAGGAAAAGAATGATTTATTCTATGTATGTTCATTAATTGAATATACTGCAAGGAAAACAAAAAATAAACGTGGCAGAGTTGTACAGTGTTTAGGGATAGAAGGAATTCAGAAGCAGTTAAAGGACGCAGAAGTAAATCATTGTCTTTCATTTGAACAGGTGAGTGATGAAATTATTGAGGAATATCACATTGCAGATGGACAATTCGATAAGGAAACAAAGTGTAAATATAAGGTTCCTGATTTTCAGGATATAGGAAAACTGTACTGCATTATGATAGAGGACTGCGCAAAAGAAGGGCAAGAAGCGCAGGAAATCATGAGTGTATTTTCGTCATTTATCAGTGATGAGATATCGGATTTTCAGACGGATTTATATTATCAGAATCCAAGTTATCTGGAGTGTTCCTATCGGGAAGGATATTTGTTAAAGTAACATAGAAATGTATGTAAAGATTCGAATCTTCATGATTCATCTGATTTACAATAAAAAAACTGACCGATTTTTCAAAAAATAAACAAATTATAAATTATTAGCACTCGCACTTGACGAGTGCTAATTTTGGTGTTATAACACAGATAGAACAAAGGAAGAGGTATTAGATGAACAGTGAAGCTTCATAGTCTGATATCGAAACCAGTTCCAAGAAAATAAAAATTGTTTATATTCCATTCAATGATTTGATTTGAAATCTGGCTGATTTCACAGATACGGAGTGGAAAGTATGAAAAGGAGGAATTTATTATGTTAATGCCTAGTATTTTTGGAGAAAGTTTATTGGATGATTTGTTTGATGTGCCTAGTTTTCCGAGATTCTCAGGATATGATAATTCCCAGAAGAACCTGATGACTACCGATGTAAAGGAAAAAGACCAGGGATATGAGATTATCATGAACCTGCCAGGATATAAGAAGGAAGATGTAAAGGCTGAATTGAAAGATGGATATCTGACCATCAATGCATCCACAGAAACAACAAAGGATGAGAAGGATGAAGATGGAAAGTATATTCGTAAGGAACGCTATAGTGGTTCCTGCAGTAGAAGCTTCTACGTAGGAGAAGAAATAACAGAGGAAGATATTAAGGCAAAGTTTGAGAACGGAGTCTTAAAACTGGAGGTTCCTAAGAAGGAAGCAAAACCAGCAGTAGAAGAAAAGAAATACATTTCAATTGAAGGATAATATCACTATGACGTATGAGACCGGTATGAAAGTACCGGTCTTTCTGCGTTATATTAAGAGTGATAGCTCACAGATATTAGCACCCAAAAAAGGTTTGTAAAAAAATTAAAAAAGTACTTGCATTTTGTAAAAGCTTGTCGTATAATTATTCTTGCGCTTGTCCATTTGGCAAGAATGCTGCGAGATTACATCTCATGCGACAAGCTTTACATATATATGCGCCGCTAGCTCAGTTGGTAGAGCACCTGACTCTTAATCAGGGTGTCCAGGGTTCGAACCCCTGGCGGCGCACTAGAGGAAGGCCTCCGATTTGGTATTTGTCAAATCGGAGGCCTTTGGTTTACGGAAATTAAGTTACAAGATATTAAGTAAATCTAAACATTTTATTATTTCTTTTTGGGCATAATTGACGTAGACAACGTGGTGTTATATGATTACGTTCAGAGACATGCAGAAATATCCACGAAGGGAGCTATCAATGTACGGCTATGTTGTTGTCAATAAACCAGAATTGAAGTTTAGAGAATATGACCAGTACCGCTCCTATTATTGCGGATTGTGTGATGTCTTGAAAGAGAATTATGGCTTTCAGGGGCAGATGTCGATTAGTTATGATATGACATTTTTAATTCTGTTATTAACAGGGTTGTATGAACCAGAAACTAGATATTACGAAGGACGATGCGTGGCGCATCCAATTGTGAAACATGAATATAGAAGAAACTCTGTCAGTGATTATGTGGCGGATATCAATATTCTTATGACCTATTATAAGTGTATGGATGACTGGGTAGATGAAAAGAAGGTTACCAGACGTGTCATAGCAGGAAGTTTAAAAAAAGATGTTGAACAGATTCGGCAGAAATATCCAGAAAAGGCAGCAATCATTGCGAAGGCAATGGAAGATTTGTCAGAAGCAGAGAAAGCCGAAGAGAGTAATATAGATCAGGTAGCATCATATTTTGGTAATATCATGGCAGTTATGGCAGCCATGAAGGATGATGAGTGGAAAGATACCTTGCAGAAACTGGGATTTCAGCTTGGCAAGTTCATTTATCTGTTGGATGCATTTGAAGACTTAGAAGGGGATATGAAAGCAGGAAGATACAATGTGTTAAAGTATCACTGCGACCATGAAGGCTTTGAGGACTTATGCAGAAATATATTGAATGCCATTATGTCTAGATGTGCCAAAGCATTTGAAATACTGCCGATTATTCAAGATGTAGAGATATTAAGAAATATTATATATTCAGGAGTATGGACTAGATTCGAGATGGTCTGTGCTAAGAGAGCCAAGAAACAGGATAAACAGGAGAACAAACAGTGACAGATCCATATAAAGTATTGGGAGTATCTAGAGATGCTTCAGACGACGAAATAAAAAAAGCATATCGTGCCATGAGTAGAAAATATCACCCAGATGCCAATATTAATAATCCAAATAAGGCACAGGCAGAAGAGATGTTTAAGACTGTTCAGCAGGCATATAACCAGATTATGAAGGAGAAAGAATCTGGTGGAGCCTATGGAAGCTATGGGACAGGAGCCGGCTATGGTGGTGCAGGATACGGCGGATCAGGTTATGGGAACACAGGCGCTGGAAATCGTGGTGGCTATGGTTACGATGGAGATAATCAGCAGAGAGGCCAACAGGGCGGTTATGGAGATTACGGAGACTTTGGCAGCTTCTTTGGCGGATTTGGGCCATTTGGTTTTGGCGGCTATGGTGGCCAGCAGAATCAGAATGCCAACAATATGAATGGAAATGACGAGACAACGGTACACTTAAGGGCTGCAGCAAATTATATTCGAAGCGGAGCTTATGATGAAGCAATCAATGTACTGAATGCTATGGATGATCGTGATGGACGCTGGTACTTCTATAGTGCACAGGCTCATGCTGGTAAGGGCAATCAGGCGACAGCCTTAGAATACGCGAAGAGAGCGGTAGAATTAGAGCCAGATAATCAGCAGTATCAGATGCTTTACAGAACCATGGCAAGTGGTGGTGAATGGTATGCACAAAGAGGCCAGACCTATGGACGTCCAGCCTCGAATGCAGGCAGTTTCTGCCTGCGCTTAATCTTGTTAAATCTTCTTTGTAACTTGTGTGGCGGCGGATTATGCTGCGGTAATGGAGGCTATCGATACTACTAAAACAAGTTTAATCCCTGCTTTACTTGTACTGAGCCTTCTCTACCCATGCATCTAACCAACTAAATAACATATCGAATGGAACGGGACCGAAGTCCAGAACATACTTGTGGAATTCTTTCAGATTGAAAGCATCTCCCAGTTTGTTCTGGGCTTCTTTTTTTAGTTCATTAAACCCAAGGAACCCCAGAACGTATTTGGAATAATTACCAGGTTCGGATACCATAGAACTATACATATCATGTGCTATGGATTGGTCAGTAAAGCCATAAGAACTGATAAAGTTAAAAACATCGGATTCCGTCCAGTCATAATAATTCACACCAATATCGATTTTTCCATAAAGACAGAGGATGGTTGCGTAATTACAGCTCATCAGGGAATTTAGTGGGGCGTTGTCAGTCTGCGCATAATTATAGGAAGCGACTTCCACATAGGTAGCCCAGCCTTCCACATATCCACCAGGTTCAATCAGATAACGGATGAGGTCTGGATTTGTGGATGCAAAGTACTGCGTTTGATATAAATGTCCTGGGTAGCCTTCATGTGCCAGAGTAGGGTACAACTCATTTCCATTATTGCCAGAAGGATTAATATAGATTGAATTCTCGGAAAGATTATCAATTTGTGGCGTAAAGTACATTGCTGGGCTGGCATAATCCTGCAATGCCTTGTCGATATATTTCACTTCATAGTTTACATTTTCGATGGAAGGATAATCATCAGGAATACGTTTCTTTAGGTCTTCGAGAATTCCAGATGGGTCTGTCAAGGAGAATGTAAAGGAATCGTACTGGTCCAGCAGTGACGGATTCTTTGAAGAAAGGAGCTGCATTGTTCGCATATATGTGGCAAGGTAAGAATCCAGCATAGCATCGTATTGAGCAACCGTTTTATCCCAGCCAAGGGAATTCTTTAATAAGTATTCAAAATATTTTCCACCATCAGGATAGTTACAAAGACCACCAGCATATTTGTTAGAACCTTTTAGCGCAGTTAATCCTTCTTTTAATGTAGCGTAAGCTTTGACCATGTGATTAGAGATGGCATCAGCATTTGCAGTTTTGTAGGCGGCCTTTTCCTCATCAGTCAGTCCAGAAAACACATCGATTTTTTGGTCAAATGTTGTGATTAAATATCCATTTGAAGCAGTATCAATAAAAGTCTGGCACTGCTCTATGATTTTGTCAGCCAAAGAATCTTCCATGAAATAACCTTTGGCAGCACGAAGCTTTTCGTAATCAACCATATTTGTAAAATATTCATCAGTATCCTGTATCAGAAGAAGATATTCATCAATGTCTTTCTTCTGCTTAAAGCTGTATTCTGCAAAGACAATAGGTAGCTGAACCTGAATGCCAATGGTGGTTGAAAGCTGAGAATCAAGTAGATATAGGTCGCTGTATTCCAACTGTGTTTCCAGATAATTCTTTAGCTGATCGAAAGAAATCTGTTGCTTTTCGGATAAACTATCTCGTGAGAATGCATTTAATGCAGTCAGAGTATCTGTAATATCAGTCGTATTATCTAGTTGATTCAGGTCATAGCCTCCTAGGGTTACATTATAATCACTGATTCCGTAATTAGCAGGATTTTCCAGAAAGGAATGGAGTGTCACCGTGTCGGAAGTGATTGTTTCTTGAAATAGCTGGTTTACAAAAGAATCAAAAGCTTCGTTATCAGTCTGTGATGTATCTGGATTTTGTATTTCTTCAATATGTTCTGTTGAAAATCCATCGAAAACCCGAGTTAAGGAACACCCGCTGGCTGTGAAAGAAATAATCAGGACAAGAAAGAGAGATAGTAGCTGTCTGCATAGGTGATTTATTTTATGATTCTTCAAGACGAAATCCTCCGTTTCAATACGTTCAATATATAACTATAATAGTATATCACAGAAAAGTTGGATTCAGTACAGGATTTCCGCGATTGTCTAATCGTTAAGGTAACAGTTTTTAATCACCACCTAATAAACAAGGGATGCTTGACATATTCAGGGATTTTCACTATGATAAAGATTACGTAATTAGCAATAATTGTATTTAGAAATCAGGATTATGCGGGCTCAACATTTTGATGAAATAAAAGTGTTCAGAGGATCGGACTCTGATTCCTTAATGATAAAGGAGGATATTATGCCAGAGAATAAAGGACCATATTATATTACAACTGCCATTGCATATACATCAGGCAAGCCACATATCGGTAATACTTATGAAATCGTACTTGCAGACAGTATTGCAAGATTTAGAAGACAGGAAGGATACGATGTATTTTTCCAAACAGGTACTGATGAGCACGGTCAGAAGATTGAATTGAAGGCTGAGGAAGCAGGAATTACGCCGAAGGAATTCGTAGATAATGTATCAACAGAAATCAAAAAGATCTGGGATTTAATGGATACATCATATGATAAGTTTATCCGTACAACAGATGAAGATCATGAGAAGCAGGTTAAGAAGATTTTCAAGAAGCTTTATGATCAGGGAGATATTTATAAGAGTTCATATGAAGGTCTTTACTGTACTCCATGTGAATCATTCTGGACAGAGTCACAGCTTGTTGATGGCAAATGTCCTGACTGTGGTCGTGAAGTAAAGCCAGCAAAGGAAGAAGCTTACTTCTTTAAGATGAGTAAGTATGCAGATCGTCTGATTCAGTATATTGAAGAGCATCCAGAATTTATTCAGCCAGTTTCACGTAAGAATGAGATGATGAATAACTTCTTAAAGCCAGGTCTTCAGGATCTTTGTGTATCTAGAACATCATTTACATGGGGTATTCCAGTAGACTTTGATCCAAAGCATGTGGTTTATGTATGGCTTGATGCGTTAACAAACTATATCACAGGTATCGGATATGATGTAGACGGAAACAGTACAGAGCAATTTGCCAAATTATGGCCAGCTGATTTACATTTAATTGGTAAGGATATCATTCGTTTCCATACAATTTATTGGCCAATCTTCTTGATGGCATTAGATTTGCCACTTCCTAAGCAGGTATTTGGACATCCTTGGCTGTTACAGGGTGATGGCAAGATGAGTAAGTCTAAGGGAAATGTAATCTATGCCGATGATCTTGTAGATATGTTCGGGGTTGATGCTGTTCGTTACTTTGTTCTTCATGAGATGCCATTTGAAAATGATGGTGTAATCACATGGGAGTTATTAGTAGAGCGTATGAATTCAGATCTTGCCAATACACTTGGTAACCTTGTTAACAGAACAATCGCTATGAGTAATAAGTACTTTGGTGGCGTTGTAAAGAAGACTGGTGTGACAAGTGAAGGAGCAGGCGTTGATGAGAACGGCGCAAGCCTTGACTTCGATGCAGACTTGAAGGCTGTTGTCACAGCTACAAAGGAGAAGGTCAAGACAAAGATGAAGACCCTTCACGTAGCAGATGCTATGACAGAAATCTTTACATTATTTAAGAGATGTAATAAGTATATTGATGAGACAATGCCTTGGGCATTAGCAAAGGATGAAGCACAGGCTGACAGATTGGCAGAAGTTCTCTACAATCTGGTAGAAGGAATCACAGTTGGTGCGAATCTGTTAAAGGCGTTTATGCCAAATACAACAGATGCAATTCTTGCACAGCTCTATCCAGAGAATCCAAAGCGTGGAGAGAGAGACTTTGATGTCCTTGATCAGTTTGGGTTAAGAGAATCAGGTATGAAAGTGACTGAGACGCCGGAAATTCTTTTCGCAAGATTAGATATTAAGGATGTACTTGCTAAGGCTGAAGAAATCCAGGCTGCACAGAAGGCTGCCAACGGCGGAGTAGAATATCCAGTTGTCGAAAAGAAGCCAGAAATCACCATTGATGATTTTGATAAGATTCAGATTCAGGTTGGTGAGGTCTTAAAGTGTGAGCCAGTGAAGAAGGCAAAGAAGCTTCTTGTATCCCAGATTCGTGTTGGAGATGAGGTTCGTCACATTGTATCTGGAATTGCAGCATATTACAAGCCAGAAGAAATGGTTGGCAAGAAGGTGGCAGTTATTACAAACTTAAAGCCTTGCAAGCTTTGTGGCGTAGAGTCTCAGGGGATGATTCTTGCGGCAGCAGACGACAATGGAAATCTCTGCGTGGTATCGCCGGAGAAGGATATCATTGCAGGCAGTGAGATCTGCTAGATTGTGTTAATAAGGTTTTATGCAGGATAAGCACAGAATGTAACAGGGATTAATATGGAAATATTTTTGGGCGCTGGTGGTTCTTAGAACTGCTGGTGCCTGTTTTCGTTGACGCAGGGGTTGGAAATATAATAAAATAATAACGATGGAGTTGATTGGAGAGGCAGGATTTAATAGGGGATTAAAGGATAGGGGAGAACAGATGATAATTGGAATATGTGATGATGTGTGCGGGGAGCGGGAGACACTTCACAAGCTGTGTGAGAAATATTTTCAGAAAGTGGATGTAAAGCATGAATATAAGATGTTTTCCAGTGGAGAAGAGATTCTGGAATTCTGTGAGAAGCAGGATTCGGTGCGTCTGGATTTGCTGTTTCTGGATGTAGAGATGGGAGGAATCAGTGGAATTGATGTGAAAAATGCAGTATTGAATCAAAAAAAGGTATGGAGAATTGTATATGTTTCCAGTCATACAGAGAGTATGATGGATGCATATGGGATTAAGACAATCGGGTTTATTCCGAAACCGGTTACAGATGAACGGATTGAGAAAATGATGACCATTATGATGGATGACCTGAAAAAAGATATTACGTTTCAGATTAGTGGACCTCATGGAGAAATGATGGAAATTAAATTAGAGGATATCTTGTTCTTTCGTGCAGATGGAAGTTACACGGAGATTTATACATATAAATCGCTTAGGACGAATCAAAGATATGTATTAAGCACAAAGAAACTTGGAGTGATTGAGAAAGAATTGGAAGAATATGAGTTCTTTCGCGTGCATAAGTCTTATCTTATAAACCTGATGAACACCATCAATGTGGGAACAACCGTTGCATTTCAATATTGTGGAGAGTCAGTTCCAGTTGGCAGAAAATATAAAGAAGAAGCCAGAAGAAGCTTTCTGGAATTTGGAAGAAACGTGATGAGGAAAAGATTATGATAGAAGATATTGCGAATGTTCTGATTTACCTGGTTTCGGAACTAATCATTTATTTATTAGTATATGCAGTGGTTTTTGAGTCAAGGTTTCATAAAAGTAGGGTTCGCTGGATAGGAGGTATTGGCTGTACAATTATCATTCATTTCCTTCTGTTGTTTTTGTATGGAAAATATGATGCGATGGGATTTACTTTTATCTCAATGGCTGTGATTCCAATACTTTTACTGGATTCGAATAAGAAAAAACATCTTCTTCTATATCCATTTATTACAATCTGTGCATCGGTAGCCAGTGTAAGTGGTTCCTTCATTCTCGCATTATTTCTAGGAAAATCGGCATATGAAATTGTAAATGGATCGTGGATGACTGTAGGATGTCAGGGATTTTCTATTATTTTATTGTTGGCTTTGTCGGTATATAAAAAAGATAAAAAAGAAAATTTTACGATTCATATAAGCAGTAAACAATATTTGATTTTTTATGTTGTTGCAATCAGTGAGTTCCTCATGCTAGGATCTATCCAGCTGTTATCAGGGATTGGTCTGGAAACGAAACTGATAAATATATCAGGAGCAACGGCATCAGTGGCTTGTATCACATTGGTTGCCATTACTTTATGGCAGGGTATTGTTGTGAATCGTGAAGCTTGTCAGAGAGAACGAAACGAATTGAATGAGCAGTATATGCAATTGCAAAAAGATTACTACAATCAACTTATGGAACAGGATGAAAAGATGCGGCGGTTTCGACATGACATGAATGCGCATATTACTGCGATGAATGCTTACTGTATGAAGAGTGATAGTAAAAGTTTGAAAGCATATATGGAGAATGTAATGGAAAAGTCCGCACTTTATGATGTTGAGGTTTACACAGGAAACAAGGCAGTGGACGCAGTGCTTCGTCAGCTGGTTCTAGAGGCAGAGAGAAAGCAGATTCAGATGGAACTGGAGGGGAGTATTCCAGCAGCTGTACATATTTCTGACTATGATTTATGCACCATTATTTCGAATTTATTAAAGAACGCCATAGAAGCATGTGACAAGATTATTAGTGATGAGCATGAGAAAAGAATTACAGTTCGGACAGGTGTTTTTCAATCACAGTTATATATCCAGTGTAGGAATTCAATGCAGTTGCAAAGTACACAGAACGCATTGAACTTAATTTCTTCGAAAAAAGATATACACAATCATGGAATTGGAACAAAGAATATTGAGGATTCTGTAAAAAAGTATCATGGGATTTATGACCATTACATTGAAAATGGATGGTTTGTAACAGAAATAAGCATATAAACATTAAATAAAAAGGCATTCTGATGTCGTTCATGGAGAAAAAGTGTCGTTCGTGGAAGTCAGATTGCCTTTTTATTTTTATGTAATAAAGTGGATATAGAAATACAAGAAGGAGGGAGAGAGACAATGGTTGCGTCAGGAATGTTTGCATGGTTAATGGAATTTTTGGGATTAAATTCTTGAACTATTCTTATCTGAATTTTCAAATAAACTACTAGGGGGTGATGAGATATGCTTAAAAGAAAAAAATTAATTGTATTTGCAATGATGTTAGTGTTATTGCTCAGTATGAATACAACATTAGCAGGCGCTACAGAATATGTTAAATCAACAACACATTCTTACGCATGTAATGCACATGATGGTTGTAGTTGGATTACGTTTCGCTCTCATGGAGAAACAAGCAACGGAACGATTTATGATTGTTATTTCTCTGATAATTCTTCGCATTGGCCAAATAACTTCAGATATGATAATGTTTGGTCATACACAGTTAACAATTGGGGATATGCGAAAGGTTCGTATACACTTTATTCGAGCTTGATTACGCAGTGGGCATCAATAGCCTTTTCAAGTACATCTAATACCATTGTACATGTTTATTAATTTATGGTATGGTAAAAAATATACATTGACTTATGTGGGATTAGAAGGAAATCACCTACTAACGATTCATCATTAAGTTAGTAGGTGATAAAAAATCATGATATTAATTGTGATAAAGAATGATGCATGGATTTACAGAGAAGGGGAAATGTATGCTTGTTTTAGATTCGATAAATATTAAGTTTCAAAACCAATCAATTATAGAACATGGACGAATTGTTATTCCAGATGGAAAGATTACTACTATAATTGGTAAGAGTGGTGTTGGTAAAACATCACTTTTATATGCGATTGGATTGATTTCGTCGGCGAAGAACTATACTTATTTTTTTGATGGACAAGAAATTGCTATAAAGAACGATGCTATTGCAAGTCAGTTTCGAAAAAGCAAAATTGGATATATTTTTCAAGACAACTCACTGGTGGAGAAATTAACGGTAATAGATAATATTAAATTAGCAGCCAGCATTGCGGGTATTACTCTTTCAGATCAAAGAGCGAATGAGTATCTGACATATGTGGGGATAGAGACTGAGCAAAAAAAATATCCAAAACAATTATCGGGAGGGGAGAAACAACGTGTTGCAATTGCCTGCGTGCTAGCAAAACAACCGAATTTGATTATAGCAGATGAGCCAACATCAGCGCTTGATGTGGAGAATGCAGATGCAGTTCTGGATCTGTTTAGAAAAATAGCAGATGATGGAAAAAAGGTTGTGATTGCCACACATAATAAGAACATATTTAGTCAGTCAGATGTTATATATGAAGTTAAAGATAAGAAGATTAATGTGATTCAAGGATTGGAATTATTAGATGAAGAATTGAAGCAATCGTCCCAGGAGCTTATTAAGACGAAAATGCGCAATAGTTTTTTTATCTGGTATGTAAAAAAAATTCAAAAAAAGACACGTATTGAGAAGAGTATTATGATTATTATGTGTGCAATTGCAATTGCATTTAGTGCCATTGCAAATAGTTTTGGAGATGCATTTATTGAACAACAAACAGAGTTGATAAATAATATTTCGGATAGAGAAATTTTTGTGGTTAATATGACAACACCATTAAATATAGTTCATGATGTTGATGAGAATATAGCAATTTCGGATAAAGAATACGATTTATTAGGAAAAATCAGTGAAGTTGATTGTATATATAAATATTATGAGTTTCGTTCAATAGGTTTTGAAGAGAAAAGTGGCCAGGCTTATTATGTTGGTGAGATTTGTGTTGATTCAGACGGTTTAAAGCAGTCATACATTTTCGCATCAGATAATAATAATGATTATAAGTCATATTCGATTGTACCTTACTATGAAGAACAACATCTTGATGAGTGTTTGCAAACAGCATATGAAAATAATGAGAATGTAGATTATCCGATATATCTATCTTCGACGATTGCAAAATTGTTAAATATAAATGAGAACGCAAATAATGTACGGCTTACCATCAACATAGGGATTCCAATATCCTTGTATAAGACGCAGATGAGTGTGGGGGAAAACAAGGACCAATACGATATAGACATTGATATGTCTACGATGCATACAGTTGAAGTTGAAGTTGCAGGGATATTAAATGATAGTAAAGTTAATACATATTCTAATAGTGGAAGTAATTTGATTTATTTTCCATATGAAAAAATGGAACAATTAAGAGACTCAAAGCTTACACAAGATGTTGAGCAAGCAAATAGTTGGAAGCCAAGTGCCTATATGATATATGTGAAAAATTATGATGAAATTAATAATGCCATAACTAAAATCAAAAATATCAATCCGAACTTTAAGACATTAAATCAATATCAAGATATACAGTCCATGAAATCTCTAATTGATTCTATTCGTAGTACCAGTAATTATGTGATAGATATTATACTTCTAATCATATTTATTTTAATGGCTATTATACAAATGAATGGGGTGATTAGCAGAAAATATGAGTTTTCGGTTTTGAAAGCCAATGGATTAACAAGAATAGAAATAATGAAACTAGTATTAGCGGATTCGTTGTTTTATATCATAAAAATTGCATTAGTATCCTTTATTCTAACGTTAATTTTCTCGTTAGTATTAAATACACTATTTGCAATGGATGTTATTGCAATAGATGTTGGTACATTTATTTACGTTTTTGAGGTATCGATTCTTTCAATTTTAGTACCGACAATTTTAACTTTATATAAAGTGAATAATTATAAAACGGATTATATAATGAGAAACTAGTACATCGAGGCTGCATATACATGTGGTATCACTGTACTAGAGAAGGATATCATTGTTGGCAGTGAAATTTGTTGGGGAAATAGAAAATTTTTTGGGCATCGGTGTTTTCAGGAACCATCGGTGCCTGTTTTCGTTGACGTAGGGGTTGGAGATATACTAAAATAATAACGATGGAGTTGATTTGAGAATCAGGGGGTAATGTCTTGTACTTTTAGGAGATTCTTTTTCAATTCCTTCGTACACATATACAAGCTTTGTAATCATGCCATTATTCTTGTATCCGTTGTCACTGACAACAAGGTCTCCCTTTTCATTTCTGAACTGAAGCGAGATATGGTCTTCATCCGCATCAAGGAATAAATAATCAGTAACCTTTTTCTCCCCCTCATATGCTTCCTCTGGAAATCGTAATACATGCAGCTTATTCTTAACTGTCTGTTTACTTACATTATCTATAGGGCTTACAGATTCTCCTCCTCATCGATAAGATGTCTGAACTGTCTCTTCAAGCATCTTTGCCTCCGCATCTTCTGTAATTCGTTCATG
>JAQUVV010000252.1 GCA_028693195.1 Lachnospira sp. | reverse complement strand
CACTTCTTCATTCTTTCTTGTAAGGAAATCACTTACTAGCTTTCTCATTCTGCTTTCATCATCTACCATCAACACTTTAATCTATCCATCTCTATTCCTCCCAGAGCAGCCTATCAATTTCTTATATCATTCGTTTTATCTTGAATACTTTATTCTTTTCTTTGAACAATATTACTCATAACTTATGTTTAAAATGTGTCCTGACCGTAAAAAAATTGTGTCCTACTCACACTATTTTTTTTGATTCAGATCTGCTTCTCTGGCATTCAAGGATGCCTCCTGGGATTCTAACTGTTCCTGCCACTCAGCATAGCGATTCTGAACATTCACCTCATAATTCACAACATTTGGATTCGAACTTGTCTTTAGCATAATGAACATAATGATAACTGCAATGACCAGTGCAACATTCACAATCACAATCTTAATAAACTGATTTTTATACTTTGCAACCTGAATAGATAATTCATGAAGCTCGCTTCGATGCTCATTCCATTCCCTTTTTCGTTCAATTGCACCTCTTGTATCCCCTTTGATTGGAATGGGACGTATTTTATCATTCGGAATTACATCAGAAACATATAAGAACTGTTGTAGATCCTTCAAATATGCCAATCCTAAGGGTGTTTCAAATAATTGCCTGTTAATTAACTTATTATATAAAATATAGACCTGCTTCGGGTCTTTTCCATCCGTCTTCGCAGACACATACTTAATTGCGTTCAATTCATCCTTTGCTGCCTGTGCCTTCTCTTTCGAATGAAATGTATATCCTCCTACAACATATTCATTTTTTCGATGCATTCCATTTCCTGTTGCCACTTTTATCTTCCTTTCATGATTCATCATACTCACATCCATACTGCAACTGCACTTTAGGCGAAAGCTAATAGTTCATATTTCACTCTTTTCCATGTATCACACGATCTAATGTGGCATATACCAATTCACAATCGATTGGCTTCGCCAAATGTCCATTCATCCCCGAATTCAATGCCTCGCTGACATCCTCTGTAAATGCATTGGCTGTCATCGCAAAAATTGGCATCGTCTTTGCCTCTGGATGACTCTGCCATCAAAATCCGTCTTCCGTCAAAATCATACTGCTCTGGTTCTTTCGCCTTATTAATATATTTGCCACCAGAAAGCTTCATCAGAATATTAAATACAGTCGACTGGAATAATGGTTTTGAAACAAACATGTCTGCGCCACACTTTAGTGCCTGCTCTTCCATATCAGATGAATCATATGCAGACACAATAATTACCAATGTATCCTTAGCATATAGGTCTCTAATTTGTGTTGTCACCTCTCCACCATTCATATCTGGCATTTTCCAGTCCACAAAGCAGACATCGTATCCGCTATTCTTTTCTCTTGCTTCATTCAGCTTACGAACAGCCTCTGTTCCATTGGATGCAAGCTCATATGGCACTCCGATTCTAGAAAGAATCACTGAGATATATTCTCTGGATTCCTCTTCATCATCGACAATCAAAGCCCTTAACGACTTACATTTATCTGGATCTTCTTCCTGTATATTCTCATTAATATCAAATGGTACTGAAACTGTAAAACAGGAGCCTTCTCCCTTTTTTGACTTTACAGAAATCGAACCAGACATTAGCTCCACCAGATTCTTTGCAATGGAAAGTCCCAAGCCACTTCCACCATGCTTTGACGCCGTCGATGCTGATTCCTGTTCAAATGGCTTGAATAATCGTGCAACCATATCCTCCGACATCCCTTCACCAGTGTCTTTTACCTGAAATGTAAAGAATGCCTTATTCCCTCTCTGATTACTCTCTGCAACATCTATAGTAATTCCGCCATGTGCAGTAAACTTGTATGCATTCGAAATGAGATTTAAAAGCACTTGATTTACTCGAAGTCCATCACCTATTAGCTTCTCATGCGTGATTTCTGATGTATTCATCTCAAAGGTAATTCCTTTTTGTCTACACTGTGGCAGATAAATTGTTGTAATCCCCGTTAATACATCTCTAATATCAAACTCCGTATGTGCAATCTTAATCTTATTACTCTCAATGGCAGACATATCAAGCACATCATTAATAATATTCAAAAGCACCTTGGAAGAAACTTCGATTTTGCCCAGATAATCCTCCACCTTCTCCGGTTCTTCTTTGTGATGCTTTGCAATCGTCGTCAAGCCTACAATGGCATTCATTGGTGTTCTGATTTCATGGCTCATTCTTGCAAGGAACTGACTCTTTGCAAGATTCGCATTGTCCGCCTGCGCCACTGCATTTCCCAATTCCATATTCTTCTTTTCAAGAATCTTAAGATTCCTTTGTTTCGTTATTAAATAAAAAACAGCTAATGCGATTAGAAGGATTACTAAAATCAATATACCAATCAATGGATAACGGAATTTATATAAAACATCATCAAACGTCGTGTGATACGGCATAGCAACTGTATAATTAATTACAACAGAATTCTCCTCATCACTTGTAAATGTTGCGATTGTCTTATTAATAATCGACATCAACATCTTATTCTGCTGAAGAGAAATAACTTTCATATTCTCATCAAATGAATACGCAGGAAAAATCTCCAGATTCTCATACTTGGGACTCTGAAGGGATACACGTACAATATACATATTCTGCAGCATCACATCTGCTTTTCCATCTACAATAGCATCCAAGCAATCCTCATTCGTATCTGCGGAATAGAAGGTACAGTTCGGATATGTCTTTCTAATAACCTCTTCCCCACCTATAAATCCTTTGGGAAGTGCAACCCTGAATTCCTTATTAGGGTCAAAATTCTCTCCGCTTCTTCCTACAAAAACGACACTTCCATTCTGAAGATCATCACTAATCAACAGGTTCGGATTCAGTTTTGAAAACGCAGATTCCATAACACCCGCAACCAAATCCCCACCAGAATTGGCCAGATAATCGAACCCTGTTTGTCCAAGACCTAAGAATTCATATTCAAACTGAAGTCCACTCTTTTCAGAAACCAGCTTCATCAAATCCACAGTCATTCCTACGATATTTCCTTGACTGTCTGTATACGAAAGCGGATTTCTGTTTGCAAGAAGCCCTACCTTTAATACGCCCGCCTGTTGAATATATTCTGCTTCTTCTCTTGTAAAAAGGACATTGGAATTCTTATTACCATAATACTGTTCATATAGATTCGATTGAAAATGTGGATTACTTCCAGAAATCTGTCCCAAAGCATCATCTAACTCATCCATCAGCGATTGATTCATCTTTCCAGTAATAAAATAGAATGGATCTGCCCCAAAACGGCAGACTATCTTAAAATCTGAACGTAATGATAGACTGCCCATCGCAGCTGCATCTGCTTCTCCATTCTTCAGAGCCGTAAATGCGTCTTCTGCAAAATCATATTCCTTAAACTGAAATGAAAATCCCTTATCTTGTGCATATTCAGCAAATACCTGATTCTGAAAACTATTCTTCAAAACCGCGATGGTCATTCCATTGAAATTCTCAAAATCATTGTAATAATATCGCTGGTCATCTTCTCTAACATATAACACACTGGATTCCGATCCTACTGAATACTTAGAAAACAGATAGTTCCGCTCTCGTTCCTGCGTCTTTTGTGCATGACAAATAAAGTCAACCGTTCCATTCTTCACCTGTTCCATGAGATTATCAAATGTATCATAGACATATTCATACTTCCAATCAGTATACTTGGAAATCTCCTTCAGATAATCTACCCCATAGCCCGCATAGGTTCCATCTTCCTGCGGATCAAAAAAGCCTTCATAATCGATGCATCCAATTCGAATTGTCTTCTCGGTCGTATTTTCCGCCAATGCTGAGATTCTGTTTCTATATATATTTCCTGTCAGCATTCCGACAAAAGCAATAAATATGAAACAACGTGC
>JAQUVV010000021.1 GCA_028693195.1 Lachnospira sp. | reverse complement strand
TTTGTTCCTAAAAATGCATGGAACAAATAGATACTTCTCCCCTCTTCATCTTTCGATATAGGATCATCTATCTTACGAAGACAAGAAATCGGACGAATCACCTGATGTGCCAGGTAATCAAATATATCCTTCAAATACGGAAAACTAATATTCATTATTTCTGAATTATCATATATGCCATGCTTTCGCTCTATCTGCTCTAGCAGCTCTGTTGCTGCATGGTTCAGACTCTGAAGCAATAGCTTGAATTCTTCTAAATTGGGATCCCACAAAAAACGTCCCTTTGCGACAACCGTTCGGTACTGTTCACTATGCGCCAATGAATATGTCATATAGATATTTCGCTCTGTAAAAAGGCTCTCGTCTGTCTCTCCCTGCCAGACAGGTTCTTGCTCTGCTTGTCTATGCCACTCATGCTGATTGTGCTGATATTCGTAACCACTCATATCAGATTTGTTTCTCATTTTCAAAATCTGATAAGCCTCATTAATCCTCTGCGCTTTTCTCTTCTGTTCATAGGTATCCTCTCTAGCAGCATCTGGATGATGAATCCGCATCTTTCTGCGAAACTTAATCTTAATCATACGATCATCATCCTGTTCTGTCACTCCAAGGATTTTACGTGCTTCTCTGATATCCATATTCGTCTCATTTCTTTCACACTTTTACTTTATAGCAATTTTATAACTGCATCATAGACTTCCTTTGCCACTGCCAGCTTATACATAAATCTTGTTGGCTGTGGTGCAAGTTCAAGCTCATATGCCTGCACTTTTCCATTAATCCACATTGCGAAGTACACCTGTCCCGGTGTTGAGTTTTCTGCATTTGCTTCATCAACATTTGCCATGGTACCCGTAACACCGATTCCAATATTTGCATGATATGCTGTCGCACAAGTCTTTGCCATGGCAGAAGCCGTTTCCTTTGAATACACCGAATACTGATTAATAATTTCCTCGGGAACTCCCTGCATCACCTTCGCTTCATTGCTATAGGTAATAAATGCGCCCTTTAACACTGCTGATGCGCCTTCCGTATCAGTAATCAAGGATGCAATCTGCCCAGATGTACAACTTTCCATAGTTGTAATGGTAAGCTTCTTTTCAATCAACAGCTCCGTCAGTCTTTTATAGTCATTTCTGATTTCTGATTCTATATATCTTTTTTCCATTCTTAACCTCATCCTGCATCTTTTTTGTTCTATTATGAGCAAACTCACATAATGACTCAAGTTTATGCACAGTTCAAACTTGTATAGTGAAACTCATCATATATGAATTATAAATATGTTTTTACATCGGTGTTCCAACCTCAATCAAATTGCCATCTGGGTCATAAAATCGAATAACCTTCTGCCCCCAGGAATGTTCCATCAAACGATTCACATACTTAATTGGCTCATGATATTGTTCCAATTTCTCTGCAAATGCTTCAATATCCGCCTCTTCAAAGTACAGCTCTGTTGCGTTATTCTCACGAATCACATCCTGATTGATGAATTTCTTCCAGATTGCCGCATCCTGCAAAACAAGTCCTTCCGTCAAAATAACATTTCCATCATTATCAAGAATCACTTCTAATCCAAATAAATCTTTATAAAATGCCTTCGATTTTTCTATATCATTTACCACAATAAGTACATTTCTTAGTTTCATATCATACCTCATCTTTTCACATCTCAACGAAAAACTATCTTCCCAATATATTTAACAACATCTTTTCAAACGACACTTCAAATCTTGCATCATCCTCATCAGTTCTCTTCTTATGTCCCTTCATATGATTCTTACTAGATGCTCTTCTTGCTTTCTTTGACAAGTGTCTTTCCATTAGCATCTGATCAATATTCTCGTTCGTATACCACTTGCCAGACTGATGGATTGCACTAGCGCCCTTTCCAAGTGTCATCGCTGCGACCCCATAATCCTGTGTCACAACCAAATCATTTTTTTTCACAAGTGAGATCAATGCAAAATCTACCGCATCTGCTCCTGCATACACTAAGATTTCAATAAGAGGTTCTTTCCCTCTATCATGAATCTCTTTAATCTTCATTACTTTTTCTTTATCACTCTCTTCATATAGATGCGCAAAGCAACGATTTCCCTGTCCTTTTCCAATATAAAACGGCTTCTTTGAATCCGGATCAGAATAAATATATACATAATATCCTAGTTCTTTTATTACATTTGATTTGAATTCTTTTGATTTATCCATTATCTTATCCCCATTCTTTTTATCTATTAAATCAATATTATCAACAAATGCTAGTAATAATAACTCTTAGTTATAAATTGACCATATAAATCTTGCAAAGTATAATGTTCTATTTTCTTTTAAAATCAATCCCAGCCTTCTTCGCCTGAGAACACAAATCCTTTGTTTGCAACCGATATTGTTTTCCGTCTTTTATAAAATTAGTCCCGCACTGACGGAACTCAAAAGAAACATTCTTCTGAATGCATTCCTCTCGAATCTTTAGAACCCAGTCATAATGTAGTGGTCTTGCCTGATAATCTGATTCGCCTCCAACAACAACTAACTCAATTCCATCTAAATATTTTTCAAGATGGATTTCCTCAAGTAATGGCTGTGCCGTAATGCATTTATGCTTAATCGGAAGTTTCTGAAAAATATCTAACTTATAGTCTGCATTTTTCTGATTCTCGACTGTACAGCATACCACAACATTCTCGTATCCATCTCCCCAATCATCTGGAATACACTGAGCGAATCGGTCAATTCTTTTCGTTAAAAACAAAAATGTACAATCTTGTCGCTGACGAATCATATTCCAACACTGGGCTCTCCATTCATCTGCCTCTTCTATGAGAAAATCTGTAGAAAAACATGTATATACAATTCCTGTCTTCATCTTATAATTTCCATTTTTTAACTTTAAAACAGGTTTATCAAAATCTTTGGTTTGAACAATTTCTTCTGTATTTACTCCTCGCTTCGCATCACCTTTATGGATGTAACAGTGCAGGCATCCTTCGCTACACTTTTTACAACCTCTCCACGGATTCCACATCGACATGCTTTTGTCTCCCTTATCCTACTTTCGGCACATATTCTATCTTCTTATACTATTCAATCATTGAACCAAGTGGCATCAATGCCAGCTTTGCGAACTTGAAATGCTGTAATCCGAATGGGATACCAATTATAGTGATACAACAAGCAAGTCCAAATAATGCATGTCCAATTGCCATTTCCAGTCCACCAAAAATCATCCATAATAAATTCAATATAAATGTTCCAGCTCCACCACCGTAATGGATTTCTTTTCCAAACGGAGCTAAAGATAGACCTGCGAACTTAAAACACTGAACACCTATTGGTATTCCTATAATGGAAATACACCAGAGGCATCCTAACAGAAACCAACTGATTGCACTCACCAAGCCGCCAAAAATCAACCACAAAATATCACCTAATATACTCATTCTTTTATCCTCCGTCCTTAATTATATACCTTACTCATTTCTCCCCACAACCCATATTTTATATAAGAGTGAAGAGTTGTCTGCTAATCTCAAAAAAAGACAAATCCACCACAGTTAATGAATTTGCCTTTCATACTTATCATTTTATATTAACAAAAATGCTTTTCTCTTAACACATCTACTGTAATTCCATGATCGGTCTCATGCGCAAAGCCAGAAACGGTAATTGTGCCAATAACTGTTGGACAACACTTCAGTCGAATCGGAAATGCGCCTCCAACCTCTGCATACTCTGATGGATCTAGATGCCACTTTTCATCAATAGATAATCCCATATCCTTTAACATATAATGTGCCCATAGGGAGCTATGACCTGTATACATGGCTGTATTTTTCTTTCGTTCAATCATCACATCATTGCTTGCAGCATTTCCGTCTGATGAATAATGAAACAGTCTTCTGCCCGCAATTGCAATATCAATGCAGATCTTATTCTCCCGCTTCTTTGCCTCTTCAATCAGCGCCATTCCTATTTCAAGAGCCAGCTCCGAATTAAAATAATCGAACTGCAGCTCTCTTTCCTGTGCTTCCATCTCTTTTGCTTTTGCTTTGTAATCCATATCATTTTCCTCCCATTTAATATTTCATTCCATCAAAGCTACACTCATTCACCTGAACATTATGAATCGTATCATAACCCTTCAGGCCTTCAATTTTCACAGGCTCCCTTGCACCAATGCATTTACATTGTTCAAAGTAAATATTACGAAATTCCGGAATATCATCTGGGTCATCCGTCTGAACAACATCGTCATTATAATCCATCAGGTTATGTACATAGTCCATGCTCAGGACAATTGCTTCCTCTTTGATATTCACCATGTTAATCCTGCGCATATAGACATCTTCTACAACGCCGCCTCGTCCAATTGCGCTCTTAAAGCGTATTCCTACATCAGAATTAATAAATGTACAATCCTCCACATAAACATGTCGAACTCCTCTTGACATCTCGCTTCCCACAACAAATCCACCATGGCTGTACCCTACCTGGCAATGATGAATATATATATTCTCCGATGGTCCGACAATCTTTCTCGCTTCCCTGTCCTTGCCTGACTTAATACAGATCCCGTCGTCTCCCGCATTGAATCTACAATGATGAATTTCAACATTGTGGCATGAATCTACGTCTATTCCATCTCCATTCTGTGCATAATAAGGATTATAAAATGTCATATTCCGAACCGTTACATCTGTACAGAAATAAGGATGAATTCCCCAGGCAGCAGAATTCTGAATGGTCACGCCATCAATCAATACATTTCGACAGTGTCTGAAGCTGACCATGACTGGGCGATAGAAATCATAATATGGAGCAGCTTCCTCCAAAGCGCCCTCATGATCAGGGAATACTTCTCCGTAGTACCGCCCATCATAGATAGACTTTGTTGGCACCCATATTCCACCTTCCTGATTCTTTCCTTCAATCACATAAGGAGATTTTTGAAGCAATTCTTCCCACTGTCTAGAGGTCATCTTAAACTGCTTCACTGGACGCCACAGATGTCCGTTCCCATCCATCGTCCCATTTCCTGTAATTGCAATATTCTCAGCATGTTCCGCCCATATCTGAGAAACTGTGCGAATTCTGCGGATTCCTTCATAATCTGTAACTATCAATGGATATTCTTCTGGATTTTTATCAAATATAACCACTGCATTTTCCGCCAAATGCAGTTCTATATTCGACAATAGCTCAATTGGGCCAGTAAGCCATATCCCCTCAGGAACAATCACTCTGCCACCATGAACTGTGGCCGCTTTCATTGCCTTTCGAAATGCTTCTGTATTCGATACCGTGCCACCTTCAACTGCACCATATTCTGTAATGATATATTCATCTGTTCTAAACGCCGGTACATTTACCTTAAAATTATTAACCATATTTCGCCTCAAATTATCATATAAGATTTTTCACTCTTGTACCCTATCTCTCAATCAAAACAACGTCATTATTCGTTAAAAGAACCTTATAAGTCACCGGATGATCAAATGAATTCTTGTATTCCAAAGCAAGTCCATCCTCCGTCAATTCCAGTCGACTCACTTCCGCTCCCATGGAATAATGACCTGTTGAACCAATAATATATGGCTTATCCGATTCATATTTTTCAATCTTAATGACTGTCGAAGCGTGTGGCTTCAGGCTGCATAGACATATATCATCATTAATGCTCAAGTCCTTAATAAAGTTTCCTGAATAGAAATCACTGGCAATCCATCGATACTGTTCTGCATGTTCACACAGATTTCCTATATAGTCCACAATTCTCATATATACGGGAATTTCCTCGTCATCTGACCAATTCATAAATGTAATACTGTATGAATCTGTCTGATTCATATGCACCACAATGGCACCTGGAAATCTACCATAGTTCATAATATCTACCGGACTCACTGTACTTTTCAAAGCTGGCATCACATGCTGCAACTGATATAACCTGTTATCACAAATCTTATCCAATGGTTCCGTAGAACACACAATTCCGCCTCCGATGAACTGATTCACTGTCGTTGTCTTCACTTCCTCATCGTTGAGCAGTCCATAGGTAAGTCTCAACCCTCGTTCCATATTTTCATTGATTCTTACCATCAACGCATCTGGATCATTATCCCACCACTGATTCATATAATAACGAAGGATATTCTGTTTAATTGTGTATGGTGCTGTCTTTCCATCCTTATTTATATTCGAACTCCACATAGAGAGTACATCCGAACTTGTCCGCTGGGCATCCACCACACCAATCAATGGGTCATATAACCCACCGCACATCAAAAAGTATGCATCATCTCCCATCCCTTTTCGAATGGCACAGACTGCCTCATAATATGCTCTTACAATGGTAATTGCCGGATCATAATAATCTGCATCATCATAGAGGATTGCAGCCCTTGTAAAATCAAGCTTATGATAGGAATACCCCCACTCCTTCGTCAGCATGGCATATAATTGTGTAAAATAGTTCCAGGTCTCTGGATTCGTAATGTCTATGACGTTATAAACCGTATCATTCATTGGAAATTCATAGGCTTCCCCCTGTTTATTACGAAGCTTCCAATCTGGATGTTCCTGCCATATTCCTGCTGTAGCATGAGCGATAAATGGACTGGTCCATATTCCTGGGCGATATCCTGCCTCCTTGATTTCATCAGCCACCTGCTTCATTGGTACTGGAAACTTCTCATTAGGTCTCCACTCTCCTAATGTAATCTCCCATCCCTCATCAACCTGAAACACATCAAATGGAAGCTTTTTCTTCTTCATTTCAGATAAATTCATCTTCACATCATCATATGTGACCGTTAATCCATAATAGTACCATGTACAAAATACAGATGGTCTTAATCCTCTTCGAGCATGATTCTGTATCGCTTTTTCCTTCGCATATGCATCAATAGCTTTCTCTGCACAATCTGTCCTCTCAACTCTTAAAATCTCTGTTTCAAGCGTCTGCCCCGGCTTTACAATAATGTTAAATGTCACAGACGTCACAAGTCTAACAAAATCACCTTTTTGATCTACAAGCACTTCTGTTTCTAAGAGCTGGTCTCTCCCAGTCATAAATCCAATTAATACATAGTTATGGTCATTTCCAATTACAGATAACTGATCACTCAGAATCCTATATTGCTCTGACTCGTTCCCAGCAATAACCTTATCTCCACTCTCGCTCATTCCTCCCAGTGCATCCATCATTGCTTCGTCCATCTTTCCAAATGTGAATACGGATGGCATATCATTCTTATGTCTTCCACTTCTAAAAAACTTGCATTCATCACTGGAAATCCCCAGTTCATCAAGACTTTCCACCCGATACATCTCAATCTTATTTATTCTTTGAGCTTCGTCAGATTGATTGGTCACACGATACTGAAATTCCTGAATCCCATTTTCATCCTTCAACACCTTTTTCTCTAACGAAAAAAATGATTCTAACATATGAATACCTCCATTCATAATATTAGAATCATTTTAAAACAAAAAATAATTATTTTCCTTGATATTACTGGTTAAAAATCTAAAAACACTGTTTTTTTGCATTATCTCGTACAGCTCTCGTACATATCTATTAGATTTAGAAAAGGGTTAGAAAAGTATCATTGCCGTTCTTACGCAAATAGAATATACTTAAAAAAAGACACAAGAAATGGAGGATTTCATATGCTATATACAATCAATGAATTATCTGTAATCATCCGGCTTCTCCTTGCATTCACATGCGGTCTTCTGCTTGGATTAAGCCCCGAATATAAACGGAAGCCAGCTGGTATGCGTACGCATATTCTTGTTTGTCTCGGTGCAGCTACTGCTTCAATGACCGGATTCTTTGCTTACACTACACTTGACCTTAATATAGATCCTCTCAGAATTGCAGCACAGGTAATCTCTGGAATAGGATTCTTAGGTGTTGGCACAATTATGATTACTGGCAGAAGCCAGGTGCAGGGTCTTACTACAGCCGCTGGCCTATGGGTAAGTGCTGCAGTAGGCATCTCTATCGGTTCCGGCTTCTATCTTGGTGGTATTCTATGTACTGTTCTTTCTCTGATTGCCATCACCGTTCTTCAGAAAGTGGAGAAAGTCGCTATTGGCAAAGGCCGCCGTATCGATATCTACCTTGAGATCATAAACCCTAACCATGTGAATCAATTAGTACGAACGTTAAAAGATCCAATTTACTGTATCAGTAATACCCAAATCAAACCAGCGAGAAGTGGAATTTCCAATCATCTTGGTATCGAAGCCTCTCTTATTGTAGACTCCAAAGTGAATGTGCAAGATATTCTTGATAAGATTGCGGCACTGGATGAAGTCGCTTTCGCAATCGAATCTGAGTAATTATTGTCTATCTATACAATCTGCACTTGAAGCAGTTTTGCTAATTCTGCTGCTTGAAACAAGCTGACCTTCACTCCTGCTAATTCTGCAAATGTATCTGAAACCATGATACTGCTAATGATACAGTCAGATAAATCTATATTTTTTAATTTCGTTTTAAAAAAATCTGTACTTGTGAAATTCACATTATGAAACACTGGCTTTTTAAACTTCACCTCTGAGAAAAATGATTCTTTCATATCACAATTTTTAACCACTGTATTTTCCCACAACGTGCTCACAAAATTGCAATATGCAAATCCGCAATTTTCCATATTTACCTGTTTCAATAATGCCGATCCGAATTTGCTTCCTTCTGCCTTGCAATTGGTAAATGCGCAATTCTTAAAATAGGCTGATCGAAAGTTACAGTTTGTCAAATCACACCCATCAAATGTAACATTAATAAATTCAGACGCTGTAAACGCTCCTGTTGAAAGTCTGCACTTTTTAAATGTAACATTTTCAAATGTATACCGTTCAGCTAACAGTGATATTCCCACTTCATTCTCAAAATTCTGGTCTGTAATTATATTTTCTTCTGCATTTTGCACTGCTTCTTGTAACATATCTGTCTCCTAAAATATTTTCTACGAATATGTCTTCACATCATCTTGAATCTCCAATTTTCCTCTATTGATTATATTTCTTACGTTCTTTCCTGTAAATAAAGATAAAACATATCAGATGTGCTGTGAACGTAATAATCCATGAAATTGGATAAGATGCATAAACCGTATCAATTGTTGAAATCTCGGAATCTGAAATACCGTTGCAATCCAAACCAATCGTAACCCACATGCTCCCAGTAATGATACAATCATTGGAACAATAGAATAACCAAGTCCTCTTAACGAACCAACCATAACATCCATCATTCCACATGTGAAGTAAATCCCACAAATAATACTGATTCGCCTAATTCCCACAGCAATAACTGCTGGATCTGATGAATATATAGAAATCAAAGGACGACTGAATACGACAGCCAGACTCCCCAATAAGAAACCTACAATAATAACCCCAACTTGTCCTGAGAATAAAATCTTAAGTATTCTATTATACTTTTTAGCCCCCACATTCTGACTTGTAAAGGAAATCGTTGCCTGATGAAATGCATTCATTGCAATATATACGAATCCTTCTATACTAACTGCTGCTGAATTTCCCGCAACAACAATATCACCAAAGCCGTTTACTGAGGACTGAATCACTACATTTGAAAGTGAGAATAGCATTCCTTGAAATCCTGCTGGTAATCCGATACGTATAATATCTAAAAGATCTCTCTTTACAATCTTTAACTTGCGCAATTCAAGCTTTAGCACGCCTTTTTCCTTCATGAGGCATCTTACAATCAGCGTTGCTGAAACACATTGTGAAATTGCAGTTGCAATGGCAACACCTGCCACTCCCATAGAAAAGCCTGCCACAAAAATCAGATTTAATATGACATTAATAATCCCGGCAAATATAAGATAATACAAAGGTCTTTTCGTATCTCCCGTCGCTCTTAATATTGCACTGCCGAAGTTATAGATCATTGTCCCTGTCATTCCAAGAAAATACAGCCTAATATACAGCACCGCCTGATCCAACACATTTTCCGGTGTCTGCATCATTTCCAAAATTCCTTTTGCAAAGATTAATCCTATAATCGTTAATACGATTCCACTATATATGCTAAGTAGCATGGATGTATGGACTGCCTGCTTTAGCTTTTCTTCTTTTCTTGCTCCGTAATACTTGGCAATCAGAACATTGGAACCTATTGATAAACCGATGAAAAGATTGGTCAGCAAATTAATCAGCGCTCCATTGGCGCCCACTGCTGCCAGTGCAGTATGTCCAGCAAATTGTCCAACAACGACTACATCTGCTGCATTAAACAGCAATTGAAGCATGCCAGAACACATGATTGGTATGGTAAATATCATCATCTTGCGAAAGACTGGTCCATTACACATGTCCATTTCGTAGCTCTTACTCTTTTTGTATGTTTTCATATCTTATACACTTTCTATGATTATGTGAATTATGATAGGGATTTTTCAATAGCTTCTTTACTATTTATCACCTATACCTAAAGTCGGTATAACTGTTTTAAAATCATAATATACCACATTATAGCATAATATAGAACATACAAATATTATCTTAATTTTAACATTTTTAAATCCATGAAATTGAATGTAAGCAGTAACAACAAAATTTCAAACCTCACTGATTTGATTTCACTCCTTCAAATACAATTCAATCTGCTCCATCATAACTTTATATCCTGGCTCAAAATCTTCATATCCCAGAAGATAATTTGTCATCGCATCCATCATAAACTCCATTTGATGAAAATGTTCCTGTTTTCACAATTCCATACAGATATACTAATCCACCAGAAATCATTACTATCGTTTCACCCAAAACCAATGAAAGCTTACCTCCACCAACAAATAACTGTGTGACAATAGCTACTGCACTCATTACATACATAACATAAAAGCTGATCGTCGCATATTTCCCTAATGCTTGTGCTTGTCGCTCATCCATATATTTATTCATGATTCATCCTCCTCCCAAAACAATTCATCCAGTGTTTTTCCTAACTCCTTACAGATTGCAATACAAAGCTTTAATGATGGATTATAATCGCCTGACTCAATCATACCTATTGTCTGCCTGGTAACACCCACTTGTTTGGCTAACTGAATCTGCGATATGTTCTTTTCCATTCTTGCAATTTTTATTTTGACGTTTTTCATAATCCATCACCTCCGTTCATCCTAATTTAATTATACTTCTAATCTAAAAAACGTCAATTATATATTGCATTTGCAAAATATAATTGACATTCTTATATTTCAATTTCCAAATGATTTCTATCCATTTTCCATCTGTATCTTTAAATAAAACTCCGCATTCCTACTCGGTTATTTCAAATTGTTTCATTTCCTCCGAAGTCAACGGTCTTCCTAGCTGCTTTGATTTCAAGATTGCCTCTCTTAATCTATACGTTTTCCCGTCAGATGGTTCAGTAAGTCGCCCATCTTTCATCTCATCGCCAAATTCATTATATCGATCTATTATAATCTTCGTTTTTCTCTCTGAAACTATCATATTATTCAACCTCCCTAAAGTACTTCTTAATCAATGTCCATGCTCCATAACTATCTATATACAATGTATGCCAATCAATTTGCTTTGCCTGTAACATCATCTTATAGTGTTCAACCAAATCTGTCTTTGCTGTAAACTGAACGTATCCCTCATTTCCCGCTTCCCAACTCTGTTTACATGCAATTGCAAACAAATGTGCTCCAACTCCCTTATATCTACCATTATGGCCTACATTAAAAGGTGCCGCTTCTACAATATCTATATGCGTATAAAATTGATCTCTAATATGCTTTATTGCAATCATTCCTTGAATCTCTTCATCACCTTCAAGCATTAATTCATATACTTCACAACCATTTTCGTGAGGAATACTCCAATCAAACTTCCAGCCCTGATTCATCAATTCTGTAGCACTTTCTTTTGAAATTGTTCTTGTTACAAGACGATATTCTGTATCACGTTCCTCTCCAGTCTCCGAACTTACCAAGCAATTTGTCAAGGAATCTATCATAATTTCCACTTCCATAAGCACTCCTTTTTTATTATTATACCATTTTTTATAGAATTACACTAATCAATTTTAATCCATTGGTTAAGAAAAGTTCCTCATGATTTAAACTATTCATAGATATATCAACCAGTCCTAATATATTGTTGCCAACTGAATCTAAAATAAACGTTTTGACTACCTAGATTGAAACAAGATAGCATAAATTCTTTCAATTTATCATTTTTTCAATCGCACCTCAAAGCAATTCCATCCATCTACGTATCTATAGCCAATACTGCCACCATGCATTCTGATAATTGCATCAGCAATGGACAATCCCAGCCCTGTTCCCCCTGTAGACTTACGTGTAACATCCCCTCTGGTAAATGCATCAAATAGATGCGGAATTAGGTCTTTTTCTATTGCACGGCCATCATCACATACCCTAATGCCAATCCACTGTTCATCCAATAATTCCATCGAAACTTCTATTTGACTTCCGTTCAGATTATACTTTATTGCATTGGTCAGTAGATTTCCAATTGCTCTCGACAGTAATTTATAATCCGCATGATATACAACTTTAGTATCAGGAATATTCGCCGTAATTTCAACACCTACATTTTCTGTTTCCGCATAATACTCAATACATAACTCTCTTAAGAATTCACATAAATCCTTCTGTTCTGGGTTGATGGTATAATCAGCATCTCCCATCTTTAACATGGCGAACATATCTTCTGTCAACTCATTGACACGCTCCGCTTTGTGTTTGATGATATGGTAATATGTTTCTTTCTCCGCATCAGATATCATATTGTCTTCCAATGCTTGAGCACAACTGTTGATCGTTGCAATTGGTGTCCGGATGTCATGTGATAGGTTCAATAGCATTTTCTCTTTTCGTCGTTCCTGATCTTCTTTCTCCTGCTTGGAAATCTGCAAAGAATACGACATCATGTTAAAGGCATCTCGAATATCTGTAAATTCCTTTGCTCCATTCATATGAATTTGAACATTTTCTTCTCCATTTTTGATCCTTTGAATGCCTTCATTGATTCTGGATAACTGTTTTCCATATATAAAATGTATAAATAATCCCATTAATACACAGATACATATATATAGAAATAGTGCTATACCAATATTAAATCCATTGATATTCAACTTATCTTCAAATGCTGTATCATCTTCTTTTCTTTGTTGAGGAATAAAGACAACTGCTCCGGTATTCCTGTTTACAACAGCTTGAAACGGAACAATATAATATGCTTCATTCCTGCAAATTAATTCATCGTGAGTTCCAGCTTCAATAATCTGTCCATGATCCATTACTATTATTTTATCCGAATTGATAATTGTTGATAATCTATGTGCAATAACAATTGTTGTTCTATTCTCCATTAGTTGTTCTAATGCATCTTGTACAAGTTTTTCAGATTCCGTATCTAAAGCACTAGTAGCTTCATCCAAGATTAATAATCTTGGATTTTTTAGAAATACTCTTGCAATAGAAATTCTCTGCTTTTGCCCTCCAGATAATCCTACTCCCCGTTCTCCTAACATTGTATTCCATCCTTTAGGACTATTATTTATAAAACAGCCATCCGATCGTATACTTAACGAAATATTTCACAAACTGGGTGAAAATATCTTTTCTTATTTTCCGTTACTCTCTATAACAGATAACTTCAAGTTTCAATATGATAAGAAAACGATTGATCATCTTTTATTTGAACATGAAATAGATACTTGTTTTTCATATATTAGAGAATTAAAAAATAATTCTTTATATTCATGCGATGAACCACTTCAATACTTACTTGGAAAAGAATCTTTTCTTCTTGCGAAGTATAAGGGACAATATAAAACCGCTTTGGATTTATCTATTCAATCTATAACAATTACAAAGCCTAATTTTACAATTGAGAAAATTGACTTATATCTGTCTTCTCATACATAAACTTGACGTAATCATAGATTTTAGAAAAATCCAGTTCCCATGGTTCTGGAAAAATATGTACTGGAATCTTATCCTCAAAGCTGTAAATTGTCGGCCAATCTCCTTCCATAAAATTATATGCAAGTACTTTCTTCTTTTCAGGATCAACGATCCAATATTCCTTCACTCCAGCCGCAGAATACTTTCTCACTTTAATGATATTATCGATTTTCTTCGTTGATGGAGACAATATTTCCACCACAAAATCCGGTTCTCCTAATATACTCCTTCCAATCTGGTCACGATTACAAATAACAATCACATCTGGCTGAACCAAAGTTTTATCATCACGATCTAGCTGTACATCTAGCGGAGCAACAAACGGAACACAGTCTCCATTCTTTTCTTCGATATGTCGATCTATTGCACTACATATTTTAAATGCAAGAGTCTGATGAATACTGGTTGGTGAAGCCATATCATAGATGACACCATCTATCAACTCCACCCTTCTGTCATCTGGAATTGCATAATAATCTTCCAGTGTATATTCTCCCTGCTTCTTTTCATAATGATAAGCAGTTTTCGTCTCGTGAATCTGTGTATATAGTTTCTCCCTGCTATCATCTTTCAGATAACTATTCTCTGGTTGAAATGCCTTCTTTAACGCAAGTAGTGTTGCCTGTCTTGGCACCTTAGTAATTCCTCCCAGTGCCTTTTGAACGGTTCCTAGTGGAAGCCCCGAAAGTTCCGCAATCCGCTCATAGGAAAGCCCCATCTCTTTCTTTTTCTCTTTCATCTGTTGAATCGTCATATGGATCACCTCTCAATAAGATTCCGCGCTAACAACCAAATTCCCTTCCGCTGTATCTATTACAAATATATCCGTATATTATCCTTTTGTCAACCGTTTTATAGCCATGTACTTCTTCCACTTCCCAGTCTCAATATATTCATTCACATTCTGTCGTGCCTGTTCAACAATCGCTTCGGAATAGCCAATGCATTTTAACAAACTAATCGCATTTCTTGTATACGAACGATCTTTATAAAGAATGTAATCGCAATCCACACAGTCATCACTGACGGATTCCTGAAAATGATAATTGTCGTATATGTCCTCTAATATGTAACTGAGTTCAATATCATGACTGGCAGCAAGACAGATTACATTGGACTTCGCCATGGTATTTAATATTTCAGAGGCAGCCCCGATTCTTTCAACGGTATTCGTCCCTCTTAGAATCTCATCCATACAGCACAAAGCAGGCATGTCCGTGTTGATTTGATCAAGCACATGCTTTAAAGACTTAATCTCCATCATGTAATAGCTGTCATTACTGAAAATGTTATCTTTCACGTTCATAACAGTCATGATCTTGAAGAAACAAGCTCTGTAAGATGCTGCGCACACCATGTAGATTGTCTGGGCAAATATCGCATTTACTGCAACTGTTCGTAAAAATGTTGATTTTCCTGTAGCATTTGAACCAGTGATTAATATGCCTCTGTTTGTATCTAAGGAATTCTTAACAGCATTGGTCAGCAAAGGATAATACATCTTCTCGCTTTTGAATAAAACTGCGTCTTCACAGAATTCAGGTTTGCAGTAACCCCCATTTTTCTCAAGATCATTCCTGAATTTATTAATCGCAATCAATGCATCCAGATATCCTACAATCTGATACATGGAAGTAATGGTATCGTAATCCTTATTTATCCTTTTCAAGAATCGATCCACGAATAATAAGTCCAAATGTGTACTCAAGCGCAGATAATCTAGGAATACATCTGTTTCTCCTGCAATAGCACCTTGTTTTCCTGCAACAATGACAATGTATTTCTGATATTTCTTATATAACTTCTGACATTGTTTTAAAGTTTTAATGTATTGATTTAATTGCTCATCTTCTGTGTTCAGCTTCATCTTTGCCAGGGCAGATAATAACCCACCAACTTCTCTGATTGTAAGTAGTTGCGCTTCTACTTTTCTTTTATCACCATAATAACAAATGCAATTGAACACAAACATTGCAATAAAAATCAGAATTCTTGTTCGTGTGCATTTTCATGATAAACATGATAGAGTTCCGCCAAAGAATCATCGCTCTCAATCTCTGGAGCATTCCATAATTTTTGAAATTTTAGTTTTATCTTTATATTCCTTTTTCTCTTATTCAATTATTCAATCTCCCACATTCTTACTCAATAATGTGTAAAAATCCAATTCCTACTATCATTGAAATCAGCTTCCCAATGTCAGGCTTTCGATTATTCCTGCCCTTTTCTAATAAATGGATCATATATATTTTTATCCATTAATTCCCTGTAAGCGTCTACTTTCCGAAATGTATTTCCCATCATTTCTCTACTTCGATATTCTCTGATTGCATCCATACCAAAATCGGCATAAAACACTCCCTCAGACATCTCATCTGCTAACAGGATTGTATTATCAACACAAATGCCCTTTTTATCCCAACAAATAGGACTGAATGTGCACGAACATCCTGCATTTTTTCCATTTGGATTCGCCATAGCTACACCAACCATATTCTCATACGCTCTAGTTGACAACGCTTGTACTCTTGGTTTCATAGAACCACAATCATTCGGCACAAGAATAATTTCTGCACCTTTTAGCATAAGAATTCTTGCACTTTCAGGATATTCTCGATCATAGCAAATCATAATTCCTAATTTTATTCCAATCGTGAAACCAATTAAAAATCTGTTTCAAGCCATGATACTCCGGCCCATAACACTCGCTATAGATAATATCTTCCGAAAACACAATCGCCAAATAGTCTATATTTTTATCAATCCAAGCCTGAAAATATTTTTTCTGTCTATAATATATTTCCAATTCATTCCATCTTGTAACACCCTTAAAATAAAAACAGTTTTACTTGGTTTGTCAACTACATAAAAAACAAGATATGTACTCTCTGGTTTCATGTAAATCGTATATCCACGATATATAAATCCACTTGGCTCATATCCATCTGGAAAAGAATTTAAACCCTTCTCTATTTTCTGCATTTTCTTTTTGAAATTTTCTACCAACTGACAATATTTGAAATTTAAAAGAATATACTCTTTTATTCCAGCCACATCATCTCTGGCACTATATGCATATCGTATCTTGTACTGAGTGATTGTCATAAGCATTAGTCATCCTTAAATTTCATCTATTTCTTTCCACATTTCTTCACTAGAAATTGTCCTATCATTCTCAATATCATCAATAGCTTCATCTAATTTACTGAATAAAAGATTCATAGCATCTTTGACATCATATGATATTTTGCTATTATTATCTATCGTTGCTACTACTGGAGCCATGTTCATCATCCTTTCAAAAAAGCATTCTATTATCAATTAATTATAGTATAATCAATTTTTCTCATATATACAATGCATTTTTTAAATATAGTTATCTTTTCATTTTTATCATATTAAAAAAGAAGGAAGTTTGAGGACTTATTGATGAAATTTTAAATGTGTTTCCAAAATCAATAATTTTTTGAAATAAATCTTTTACTCCTTCTTTGCCCCCATTTCCGTCGTTTTAATATCCGAAACAACGCTATTTCTCTACTTTAAATCCTGGAGCATCTTCCATAATCTTACTAGTTGCAAGTGTCTCTTCTTCCCGACCTTTTGTAACATGATACTTTAATTCCTCTGCATGGATTTCTATATTTGGGCACCTAAAAAGCTCTGCCGTTCCATCTTTATATGCAATCAATGCTGGCGTACAGTAAACGCCAGCACTCATTCGCAATGATCTGATTTACGTAAGAATATAAGGACAAACTTGGTTTAAGATTAACAAAAAATCCTTAATAGTCACTCAAAATAATACAAATACACATCTTCTAAATCAATATTATTATCTACTAATACTGCCTCTTCTGGCAATTCATCCCCAACAAGCCGTAACACCAGTCCTTCTTTTCTCTGCTTAATATTCCCGATATGATACTTTTCCTGTAGTTGTGCTACATCATCCAGCGTACAGGTCACTTCTCCAACCTTCCCCTGCATCTGCTCAATCAATTCCACTGGTGTTCCTGTAGCAATAATTTCTCCACTCTTTAATAAAAGCACCTGGTCCGCAATGCATTCAATGTCACTGACAACATGGGTAGCAAAAAGAATAATCTTATCTTTTGATAATTCTGCAATATAATTTCGGATTGCAATTCTCTCCTTTGGATCAAGTCCAGCCGTTGGTTCATCCAGAATCAATATCTTTGGATTTCCTAAAAGTGCCTGTGCCAACAGTACACGCTGCTTCATGCCTCCTGAGAATCCACCAATCTTTTTATATGCAACCGAGGTCAGATTCACAATCTCCAACAGTTCATCAATCTGCTGACTAACCTTTTTCCTCATACCATCTGATAACTTAATATCCTTCACACCTTTGATCTCTGCCATATATTTTAGAAATGCTTTGGGTGAAAAATCTTCATAAAATCCTTGCTGCTGTGGCATATATCCTATCAATGCTCGGAACTTCTTCCCAAGTTTTAAAATATCTTCTCCGTCAATACCAATTGTATCATCATTATAGATGATGCTGCCACCAGAAA
>JAQUVV010000020.1 GCA_028693195.1 Lachnospira sp. | reverse complement strand
GGTCGGATGCGGCCCGCTATCTGCATACAGGGGCAAAGATGCACTGGATGGGAAGCCTTTATTCTGCAAGTAAAGCTGTTCTTTTGAAGGGAACAACTCCTGAGATTATATTAAAGGCTGTTTCAGATGAACATTGTACATTGGTATGGCTGCTTGTGCCATGGGCACAGGATATTCTGGATGCATTAGATAGAGGCGATGTGAAGTTATCTGATTATAAGCTGGATCAATGGAGATTGATGCATATTGGTGCACAACCAGTTCCACCATCATTGATTCGTCGCTGGAAGGAATATTTTCCACATCATCAATACGATACAAACTATGGTTTGTCTGAATCCACGGGGCCAGGCTGTGTACATCTTGGCATAGAAAATGTAAATAAGGTCGGAGCAATCGGCGTACCTGGATTTAACTGGAAATGTAAGATTGTAGATGAGAATGGCAAAGAGGTCACCAAGGGAAGCGTTGGAGAGCTTTGTGTTAGAGGACCAGGTGTCATGGAATGCTATTATAACGATGAAAAATCCACAAGTGAGGTATTAAAAGATGGCTGGCTTTATACTGGAGATATGGCAAAGCTGGACGAAGATGGTTTTATCTTTTTGGTTGATCGTAAAAAGGATGTTATTGTCAGTGGTGGAGAAAATATTTATCCAGTTCAGATTGAAGACTTTATCCGTACCAATCATAAGGTAAAGGATGTTGCAGTCATCGGAATGCCAGATAAACGACTGGGAGAAATCACTGCTGCTATTATAGAAGTAAAAGATGGTTATGAATGTTCAGAAGAAGAAATTAATGAATTCTGTATGGAATTGCCTAGATATAAGAGACCTAAGAAAATTATCTTAGCTGACATTCCTAGAAATGCCACAGGAAAGATTGAAAAACCGAAGCTTCGTAAAATCTATGGTGTTGATAACCTGATTGCTGAAGAAAATATGGCATAAGATTAAAGATTTAATGAAAACTTAACACAAATGTAGTTGCTTACTTCTATTTGCTGGCATATAATTACTTATACAATAATGATAATCATATGAATGATTATCATTATTGTACTTTATAACCAATGAAAAGCAGCGAATAGGAGGGCTCTATGGAAATTTATGAACTTCCAATAACAACCGAAGAATCAAGAAATTATCACAAGTTTCTTTTTCAATTAAAAGCATTGAATTTGAATGGATGGGTTCGTGCTTATATAACATCTGTTATTTATACTGTAATCATGTGTTTTATTTTATTTACTTTTTCCCAGGAATTTGCTTTAATACTTCTTGTTAAGACAACATGGTATGTGAAAGCATTGACTTTTATAGTGATTTTTTTGTTTGCCGCATTGCAGCGTTCAAAGAATCAGCAGTTAAAGGCGATGCTTCAGAAGTATTTCATGAACAATCTTCCACAAGAATTTTTGGATGGTGGCATCATTTTAAAGAAGATTAAGGTACAGGGAGACAGAATTGTCGTATATTACAGAAAGAGAAATGGAGAATAGTATTGTATGTTAGTTGCGGGAGCAAAGTGCGATAAATGTGGTCGCTTAGATGAGATCCCATATACATCAGAGACTGCGGTTCAGGTCATGTTGAGACAGCATGGATGGAAGTTTACAGGTAGTAAGTGCATCTGTCCAATCTGCTCAATAAAAGAGAAGAATCAGACAGGAAAGTAAGAATTTGGAGCATAATAAGATGAAGACAGCAGTAAGATTTTTTTCACAGACAGGAAATACCAAGAAGATTGCTGATAAGATTGCAGATATAGCGGGATGTAAATCAGAATCAGTCACCGTTGGTTTAGATGAAAAAGTTGATATCTTATTTTTAGGAGCATCAGTATATGGTGCATCCATTGCAAAACAGGTATCAGATTTTATAGCACGGTTGCATGCAGAAGATATTGGACAAGTTGTGGTCTTTAGTACTTCAGCAATTTCAAAGCGAGGATATAAGCTTATGAAACGGGAATTGAAGACTAGAAAAATTCCAGTTGCAGACGAGCATTTTTATTGTAAAGGACAGTTTTATGGTTTACATAAAGGACATCCGGATGCGAAAGATTTAGAAAAGGTAATCGAGTTTACAAATAAGGTACTGACACAGTAATTGTGTCAGTACCTTATTAATTTATAGGAAATTGCATTTCCTATAAATTAATAACACTGCGTGAGCATCGCAGCGGCGCGGATAATGAAATTATTTATGTATAAATATTCATTTATATACATTCTACAAAAACTATTGATATTATTTCTATGATTTTATATAATATCATAGTTGCGTTTATACTAATTTAATAAAAGTAATATATGCTTTACTTTTTATTGATATTCAATGATGCCTTTAATGGGTAGGTAATTAACACAACAGACATCATTTGGGAGGTTATAATGGAAAAGAAAAGAAGTAGTTTTACAGGCGGTATTGGATTTGTACTTGCCGCAGCGGGCAGTGCAGTTGGTTTGGGAAATATGTGGAGATTTCCTTATCTGGCAGCTCAGTATGGTGGTGGTATCTTTATCTTGGTTTACATCATCTTAGCATTAACATTCGGTTTTGCGTTAATGACAACAGAAATCGCAATCGGACGTCGTACAAAGCTGAGTCCAATCAAATCATATGGTGCAATGAATAAGAAGTTTAATTTCTTAGGAAAGCTTGCATTCATCATTCCAGTCATTATTTTGCCATATTACTGTGTTATTGGTGGATGGGTTACGAAGTATATGACAGTATTCTTAACACGTACTGAAACAGATGCAGCATCCGTGGATGGTTATTTTACAGGGTTTATTGGACAGAAATATGCACCATTAGTCTTTTTCTTCATCTTTCTTGCACTGACAGCAATTATTGTTGCGACAGGAGTAGAGAAAGGAATTGAGAAAATCAGTAAGATTTTGATGCCGATACTTATTGTTTTAGCAATTGGTATTTGTGTATATGTTGCTTTTTTACCAGGGGCAGCAGAAGGAATGAAGTATTATCTTCTTCCTGATTTTTCAAAGTTCTCGTTTAAGACGGTATGTGCAGCCATGGGACAGATGTTTTATTCAATGAGTCTTGCTATGGGAATTATGATTACATATGGTTCATATACAAGAGACGATGTCAGCCTTGTTAAGTCAGTTAATCAGATTGAAATCTTTGATACAGTTGTTGCCATGCTTGCAGGTATGATGGTTGTTCCTGCTGTATATATCTTCAGTGGTGAAGCTGGGATGACATCTGGTGGCCCAGGATTGATGTTTATTACACTTCCTAAGGTATTTGACAAGATGGCAGGTGGACAGATTATTGGTCTTGCCTTCTTTGTACTGGTATTTTTTGCAGCGTTGACAAGTGCGGTATCCGTTATGGAAGCGATTGTATCTATGATTATGGATCGTTTTAAGGTTTCTAGATGGAAATGTGTTCTGATGGTATTTGCATTCAGCATATTGCTCGGTATTCCATCATCATTAGGAAATGGAATCTGGTCATCCATCACAATTCTTGGTATGGACTTCCTGACATTCTTCGATTATATCAGTAACAGCGTATTGATGCCGATTGTAGCATTGATTACTGCTATTCTCATTGGATGGGTTGTTGGTACGAAGTTTATTACCGATGAAGTAACTAAGAACGGTGAAAAGTTCAGAAGAAAAGGATTATATGAGTTTGTCATTAAGTATATTGCTCCAGTTCTTCTGGTTATTATTTTGATTGTATATACACTGGCTCAGTTTGGTGTTATAAAGCTATAGTCAAGATAAGATGTTACTATTCAGAGAGTACAGAACAATTACGATAAGATGATTATAAGATATGAAGTTTAAGACAAGGACTGTCACACTTGAGCATAGGAAGATTTCTTATGCTGTCAAGTACGACAGTCCTTGTTTTTCTGTTTACAGGGTATCAAAATCAAGATAAATATGATAAAATTAAAAATACGGCATTTTAGCAATATATAAATGTACGATATATGTATTATAACAGAAAGGTTCATGAATTTATGAGTATATTAAATGTAGAGCATTTGTCCCATGGATTTGGAGATAGAGCAATTTTTGAAGACGTTTCCTTTAGACTTTTAGCAGGAGAACATATTGGACTGGTTGGTGCCAATGGTGAGGGAAAATCAACATTTATGAATATTATTACTGGAAAGCTGATGCCAGATGAAGGTAAGGTGGAATGGTCTAAGAATGTCCGCGTGGGATACTTAGATCAGCATGCACAGTTGGAAAAAGGAATGACGATTAAATCGGTTCTTTCCTCTGCATTTGATTTTCTTTTTGACATGGAAAATCAGATGAATGAAATCTATGCAAAGCTTGGAGATGTAGATGCGGAAGAGATGGATAAGTTAATGGCAGAGGCTGGAACACTTCAGGATTTACTTACCATGCATGACTTCTATATGATTGATGCAAAGGTTGAAGAAGTTGCGAGAGCATTGGGTCTTCTTGATCTTGGACTAGAAAAAGATGTGACAGAATTGTCAGGCGGACAAAGAACAAAGGTACTTCTTGCAAAATTACTGCTTGAAAAGCCTGATATTCTGCTTTTAGATGAGCCTACAAATTATTTGGATGTAGAACATATTGAATGGTTAAAGAGATATTTGAATGAATATGAGAATGCATTTATTCTAATCTCTCATGATATTCCATTCTTGAATAGCGTTATTAATCTGATTTATCATATGGATAATAAGCAGCTAAATAGATATGTAGGGGATTACGATAAGTTCCAGGAAGTCTATGCGATGAAGAAAGCGCAGTTAGAAGCTGCATATAATAAACAACAGCAGGAGATTGCAGATTTAAAGGATTTTGTAGCAAGAAACAAGGCAAGAGTTGCAACCAGAAATATGGCAATGTCCCGTCAGAAGAAATTAGATAATATGGATGTTATTGAACTGGCCTCAGAGAAACCAAAGCCAGAATTCCACTTTAAAACAGCAAGAACACCTGGAAGATATATTTTCCAGACGGAGAATCTGGTGATAGGTTACGATGAAGCTTTATCCAGTCCATTAAATCTGGAAATGGAACGTGGAAGTAAGTTAGTACTCACTGGTGCTAACGGAATTGGTAAAACAACATTATTAAAGAGTATTCTTGGTTTAATCCCTGCATTAGAGGGAAAAGTGACCCTCGGAGATTATCTGGAAATTGGATATTTTGAGCAGGAGATGTCTCCAGATATTCAGACAACCTGCATGGAAGAAATATGGCAGGAATTTCCTGGATTTACTCAGTATGAAGTACGTTCTGCTCTTGCTAAATGTGGCTTGACAACGAAACATATTGAAAGTAAAGTGAAAGTCTTAAGTGGTGGAGAACAGGCAAAAGTACGTCTGTGTAAACTAATTAATAGAGAAAGTAATCTGTTAGTATTGGATGAGCCGACCAATCATCTGGATGTAGATGCAAAGGACGAATTAAAGCGTACCTTAAAGGAATATAAGGGAAGTATTCTAATGGTTTGCCATGAACCTGAATTTTATGAAGGACTTGCAACAGAAGTTTGGGATTGTACGAAATGGACTACAAGACTGGTATAATATAAATCTTTATATGAAAGATTTTTCATATGCAGCTTTGAGCATGAAACCCAAAGTATGCAAGAAATTGTAGAAATGGAGATAAGAATAAGAAATGAAAATTGGTGTATTTGATTCTGGAATCGGTGGGTTATCTACACTTCATCAGATTATGCATACATTACCGGATGAAGAATATGTTTTTTATGCAGATGTCGATCATGTTCCATATGGTGAAAAAACTAAAGAAGAAGTCCTGCAATATGTGGATGAGGCGGTTCAGTTTATGGTATCACGAAAATGTAAAGCAATTGTTCTTGCATGTAATACAGCCACAAGTGTAGCAATTACACCTATGAGACAGAAGTATAAGCTGCCAATTATTGGTATAGAACCGGCTGTTAAACCAGCTGTCATGCACCATGGAAATAAGCGCATAATGGTTATTGCAACACCAATCACAGCAAGAGAAGCAAAACTTGCAAATCTGATTCATCGATTTGATGAAGAAGGAAATGTGGATGTGGTTCCTATGCCGGGGCTGGTTAGACTAGCACAGGACTGTGACTTCGTTTCTGAGCATGTTATGGAATATCTGAATGCTGCATTTGCAGGTTATGATTTGACACAGTATTCTGAATTAGTGTTGGGGTGTACGCATTACAATTATTTTAAGGATACATTTTCTATGATTTTCCCTAAAGACATTGAAATCGTTGATGGAAATCAAGGAGTTGCAAATAATCTTAAAAATATTTTAAAAACTTGTGGAATCATTAATCTATCTACACCAGAGCATCAAGATTCTGTAGAATATTATTATTCTGGACATCTGGTTTCTGATCAGAAGGAATTAGAGAAGATTCATAAGCTTCATGAGCGTTTAGAAAGGATGTTACAAATATGAAGCAGGAAGAGAAAACAAATGTATGTCGATTATTAGATCAGAAGAAAATCGCGTACACACAGCATTTTTATGATTCTGCTGTTGCAATCAGCGGAACAGAGGTTGCCGGAGTTTTAGGTCAGAATCCAGAGAGAGTTTTTAAGACGCTTGTAACAGTTTCAAAATCTGGTAAAAATTATGTATTTGTAATCCCTGTGGAATGTGAATTGGATTTAAAAAAAGCAGCCAAAGCGGTTTCAGAAAAAGCAATTACCATGCTACCAGCAAAGGATTTGCTCCCGTTAACAGGCTATATCCATGGAGGATGTTCTCCAATTGGCATGAAGAAGTTTTTCCCCACAACATTTCATCAGACAGCTGTTGATTTTGATACAATTATGTTTTCAGCAGGAAAAGTTGGATATCAGGTAGAACTTCCATTAAAGAGCTTAGACAAAATTATCCGGTATCAGACAGCAGATATTGTGGTAGATGCATGATTATAGATGTGGTTTGGCAAGCATCAAAGGATATTTATATGATTAAATCAGATGCGATGAAGAATAGAAACAAGATAGAAGCAGAAAGTTGAGGCAATTTATGAAGGTTTTATTAACCGCTATCAATTCAAAATATATTCATTCTAATCTGGCAGTTTATAGCTTGAAAGCATATCATGATCAGCATACCAATGGAACTTGTCAGATTGAATTAGCAGAATACACCATTAATCAGCAGATTGATGAGTATATTGCAGACATATATCGGAAAAGACCAGATGTCATAGCATTTTCTTGCTATATCTGGAATATTCGATATGTATATGAAGCGATAGTAGAATTAAAGAAACTGATGCCACATATGAAAATATGGCTTGGTGGACCAGAGGTATCCTTTCATGCAGAAAAGATTCTTAGAGAGCATCCAGAGGTAGATGGAATCATGTGTGGGGAGGGGGAAAAGTCTTTTACTGAACTTTGTAATTGCGGATTCTTGCAGAATCTGCAGACATTGCGAAATGATGCTAATGATACATATGATGCTGGTATGATTGAAAAAATTGGTATTCCAGGGATTGTCTTTCGTATTGATGAACAGATACATGCAACACAGCCAGTTGATCCAATGAATATTGATGAATTACCATTTGTATATGAGGATTTATGTAAATTTCAAAACAAAATCATTTATTATGAAAGCAGTAGAGGATGTCCTTTTGGCTGTAGCTATTGTTTGTCTTCAGTAGATAAGGCGGTTCGTTTTAGAAGTCTTTCACTTGTATTTCAGGAATTGCAATTTTTCTTAGATGCGAAAATCCCTCAGGTAAAGTTCGTAGACAGAACCTTTAATTGTAATCATGAAAGAACAGTGTCATTATTATCATTTTTACGAGATCATGATAATGGAGTAACGAATTTTCATTTTGAAATTGCTGCAGATTTGTTGCGTGATGACGAAATAGAATTGCTGGCAGCACTCCGCCCGGGGCTTGTGCAGTTAGAAATTGGCGTGCAGTCAACCAATGAGTTGACAATTCATAATATTAATCGGGTTATGGATTTTTCACATCTTTCCAGCGTAGTATCCCGCTTAAATATGGGGAAGAATGTGCATTTACATCTAGATTTGATTGCAGGCCTTCCAAACGAAGATTTGACGTCCTTTCATAACTCTTTCAACGATGTATATGGGTTAGAACCAGAACAGCTTCAATTGGGCTTTTTAAAGGTTCTCAAAGGGTCTCCAATGGAGCAAAAGACAGAAGAATATAAAATCCTTTATAAGGATGCACCACCATTTGAGGTGTTAAGTACCAAGTGGCTTTCTTTTGATGATATTCTTCATTTGAAACAAATCGAAGAGATGGTAGAGGTTTATTATAATAGCAGGCAATATGTGAATACCATCCGTGTGCTTGGTGAATATATGAAGGATGCGTTTTGTATGTTTGAAGCACTTGCACATTATTATCATTCGCAAGGACTCTTTGGAATTAAGCATTCTAGAATTAGCAGATATGAGATCCTTTATCGTTTCATTATGGGAAATGTACATGATTCTCATATGAAGGAAGTATTTCGTGAGATTTTACTATACGATTTGTATCTGAGAGAGAACCTAAAAACACGTCCATATTTTGCAGATTCTATAGACGAGATTCGTACTCAGCTTCATGCATTATATTCTACAGCAAATGTATCGAAGAGTGCTCATATCGAAAGGTTTTCAAAGACGTTATTACAATGGGTTGAAAAACCGAAAGAAAGGCAGCTTGAGCAGAATGACACATTTGGTAAAATAAATAAAAGTCCAGCAGTGGATATGAATCAGTTGTTTTTAGATGACTCCAAGATTTGGGTTTTGTTTGATTATGATGAACGTGATCCATTGAATTATAATTGTAAGGTCCATAGAATTGTAATAGATTAAGTTATAAACCATACAATTGTACGAAGGATAAGAGATGTTGCAGAAAATTTCTGCAGAAATGGAGATTAACATGAAAGTCAGAGTTCCACATTATTATGAACAGTTTCACTGTATTGCTTCGAAATGCAAGGATAACTGCTGTGTTGGAGGATGGGAAATCGATATTGATGATGATACTTATGAATATTATCAGCAGATTCCAGGTGAGTTTGGAGATAAATTAAGAGCGTCAATTATGAAGACTGATGCATATTGCTTTAAGTTGGTAGATGGTCATTGTCCATTTTTAGATGATCACAAGTTATGTGGATTATATAAAGAAGTTGGAGAAGAACACTTAGGTGTTGTTTGTGCTGAATTCCCAAGATTTACAGAATACTATGGAAATGTGAAGGAGAAGGGAATCGGACTGGCTTGCGAAGAGGCGGAAAGAATTATCTTTTCAGATAGAGATGTATTCTCCATGGTGGAAATGGAGGATTCTGAAGGCTGTGAGGAAGATTCAGAATACGATTCAGAACTGGGACGACAGCTTTTTGCAGCAAGGGATGCAGCATTTTTACTACTAGAGGATCAAAGTTTAAGCATTCATGAAAAACTTATTGTTCTTTTAAGTATGGGTGCAGATATTCAGGAGCTGATTAATCATAATCAGGTGAATGATATCAAAAATCTAATTACTCGATATACATCAGATCATGGTGATAGATGCTTACAAGAACTTCATGATGCATATGAAGAAGATTCTTATCCGAATATTTCGGTAAAAGATGGAATTAGAAGTATACTATATGCATATGAAGAGTTAGAAACATTAAATCCAGAGTGGACAAATGCATTAAATCATATAATAGAAATATTTCATAATGATCAAATGGATGATAATGCGTATAGTATTTTAGCATCGGAATTTTATAACCAGCTTGGAGAACGTTCTTATGAGTATAAAAATCTTTTAGAGTATTTTGTGTTCCGATATTTTATGAAAGCTGCATATGATCATGATGTATTTGGTAAGATTCAGTTGATGGTAACAAATTTTCTTGTTATTAAGGAGATGGATATCGATGCATGGTTGACGCATAATAAGACATTTTCGTTTGAAAATAGAATCGATACAGTACACATATTTTCCAGAGAGGTGGAATACTCAGAAGATAATTTAGAAATTCTTGCTGAAGAGTTTATTTTCGATGATATTTTTAAAAAAGATCAGCTAATTGCACTTTTATGGATTGACAGTGCATCGGAATAGGGAGTATAATTTGCTTAATTTCATAGATGAAACCGTTGATGTGGAGATAACGTCATAATATGCGCTTACAGAGAGTAGGAGAAGCTGAGAACCTATAGAGATGCAGTATGGCAAATGGACCACTGAGGGCACAGTCAAAGGGTATGGAATGTATCTGAGTATTCTGTGACGTCGGGCATACGTTAGTTGCCGGAAATATGTTAGTATTTCGCTAAGATGTGTATGATTTTGTAGGACAGAATATAGAAAATCTTAGATATTGATTATTATTTATATGTAAGGTTCAATTTATTTTAGTTCATACAGAATTCACGAAACAAGGTGGCACCGCGGTAGATTATCCGTCCTTGAGAATGTATCAAAGATACGAAAGTATTTTGGTATGTTTTCAAGGACTTTTTTATTTTACAGAGTTCCTTATAAAGTAATTCTTTATAAAGTAATTTCTTTTAAAATAAAAGATCCCGTATGATAGAGTTTGGCAATCGTTTTGGCACACCGGTTTCATCAGAAATAAAAAGCATTATAAATTTATTTTGAAGGAAAAGGAGAGCAAAACAATGATTAAAGAAGCAATTGCAACACTTACAAAGAGGGAAGATTTAACAGAAGGTATTATGGAACAGGTCATGGAAGAAATCATGACAAATCAGGCTACAGAAGCACAGAAGGCAAGTTTTTTAACTGCTTTATCGATGAAAGGAGAAACAATAGAGGAGATAACAGCAGCAGCAAAAGTAATGAGAGCACATTGTGAACGTTTCTTAAATGATATGGAGGTGCTTGAAATTGTGGGAACTGGAGGAGATGGATCGAACACATTTAATATATCAACATTATCCTCATTAGTTGCTTCTGCAGCAGGAATTCCAGTTGCAAAACACGGAAATAGAGCTGCATCCAGTAAATGTGGTACCGCAGATTGCTTAGAAGCACTAGGTGTTAAGCTTGATATTGCACCTGCTATAAGTGCTCAGATCCTTAAAGAAATTAATATGTGTTTTCTGTTTGCACAGAAGTATCATACCGCTATGCGTTTTGTAGGTCCTGTACGTAAGGAAATGGGGATTCGTACTATGTTTAATATCCTTGGACCACTTGCAAATCCAGCAGGTGCATCTATGCAGTTATTAGGTGTATATAGTGAAGATCTTGTTGAGCCATTGGCACATGTTCTTCGCAATCTAGGAGTGAAGAGAGCCATGGTTGTTTATGGACAGGATAGTATGGATGAAATATCATTATCTGCGCCAACAACTGTTTGTGAGTTTAAAGGGGATGAATTTAAGTCTTATGTAATCACGCCTGAAGAATTCGGTTTGTCTAGATGTTCTAAAGAGGATTTAATTGGTGGAGAGCCTCAGGAAAATGCTGAAATTGCAAAGGATATTCTTTCTGGAAATGAAGGACCTAAGATGGATGCTGTTCTTTTAAATGCAGGTGCTGCAATCTATATTGCTTCAGATAGTTTAACAATTCGAGATTCTATAGAAAAAGCTAGAGAAATTATAATGTCAGGGAAAGCTATGGAACAATTGAATCACTTTGTAGCATTAAGCAATCAATAAAAGAAGATCGATATTGAATCTTGCTGATATTATTTTGCATCAATGTATGTAAGAGGTATAGAGAATATAGGAATATCAGCAAGATTTATAATGCTTTTAATGATTCTAACACATTAATATATTCGCTAAAGTCACGTTTAACGAAGTCGTATGGTTGAAATATAATTAGATGATCTATATTGGGTATTTTGTTTTTGTATGTAAAATATTTTTTTAAATATCCAATATAGACCTTGTATCAACATGTATCTCTTATTTATTGTCTCTATGATTTTTTGTATATAACTGTTCTTCACTATATTCTTTGTTGCATTTAACAATCAAAATTATATTTAGTTCTCAATTTGATTAATTTGATCACCTTAAGATAATATAATTCACAATCAGTTAATCTAATATTTTTCTTAGAATTTCTTATATTGTTATAACGATTTTTAACTTTTAATAAACTGTTTTAAATAACAGAATTCTTGCATAGCATATTATAAATGAAACATTTCTTGCAAATCCATTTTATGACACGTATATTCCGCTTATTATATTTATCATGGCATTCATTTATATATGTTCTTCTACTGTTCTATTACTGTTCTACTACGGCTCTACTACTCTTCTATTATGTTATGTATCATTGGTCAAATCCAAGAAAAGTTTGTTTTGTTCATAGTAAAAAGGCGGCAATGCAATATGCACTGTCGCCTTTTTGGGGGAATTGTATTCTTTTAGGTTGTTACGCACAACCCGAGCTTGATTATGTATTTATTATATCATATTAAAAAAGGATGAAAAGTACTATCTTTTTTCTAGTACCCTCACTTTTATATATCATAGAGCTTGATATACGTGATTTATATATTAGATTTATCAGTATTGTTTCTTGTATTGATACTGATAATACTATAATCAATTGCTTGATCCTCTGTTTCGAAAGTTGTCACCTTACGGTATCTGCTCATCCATTTTGTTGTTATTCCACCATACTTTGCAACAGCTTCTGGACTTGCACCACCCTTTAACATATAGCTGAAAGCTGCGTGACGTAGCGTCTGCATGGTAAAATGTTTCTTAATACTCTTCTGCTCTATTCCTAAATCTATATATTTATTCAGTATTCGTTCTGCGTCACGAATTTTCATACGTGTTTTCCTTTTATTAATAAAAACAGGTCCTTCGTAGATTTCCATCTGATCAACATATTGATTAAGTAGCTCAGCTACTTCTGCTGGTAGCTTTATAATACGAGTCTGTCTTCTTTTCGGTGGGAATTGAATACATATATTTTCTTGATGATCTTGAACGATATATTCTATATTCAGTGAACTTAACTCATTACTTGTAAGACCACACTTTATCACAAGTGAGAAAATCAAAAATGCTTTATCATCATGACTAGACTTTGCAAGTGAAAGGAGTGTATTTAGTTCATTTTCTGTTGGCAATTCTTCTTGTTGTATTGTTTTATCGATATCAGGGAGCGATATGGTTGCAAAATGATTTGTATAAGAAAGACCATGGCTCTCATGATGATATCGTATGAATTCACAGAGAGATCGCATAACAGATAATCGCATTAAACCAGTAGTGTAAGATAATCTATTCTTTTCAATTCGATCTAACAAATCATGATAATAGGCCATTGCATCCTCATAGCTTAATGATAATGGATCATGTCCGATGATTTTATCAAAGTTTCGAACCACATTATAATATTCTTTTCTTGTACGTGGGGTAAGACTTGCTTCATAAAATACCCAGATTGTATTCATAAATTGATCTGAAATCATATTTTTCTCCTAATTGATAAGATATATCAGCTATTGTTATAGATATACGCCCCTGAAAAATCTAAGTTTATTTGCAGTGGAGCAGTAGCATTATTTTAACAGATATGACCACATATGTCTATATGTTTACAAAATAAAATCCATCCCTCCACTTCAAAATAAACCACTACACTTCATAAAGTAATTAAAAAAAACTTCCAAAACACAGAACCTCAAAAGAAAAACATACACAAAAACCCAACATTTTAATTTGCATTTATAGCTGATTTTCATTATAATAGATAGGTATGATTTGATTATTCAAAAACTATTACACATACATTACATAAAGAATCCACGGTACAATGGAGGTAGACATGGAACAATATTCACGTCAGTTCATAGAAGAATTAGCGAAGCATATCGACCCAGTTATAACTGACTATTTTACACAGAAACATAATCTCTTAAACTTCACTGCTGCTACTATGGCAGAGTTAATTGATGAAACATTAATGGAATATCTAGAAGGTAAAACCAGTCGTGAAGATTTAATTCCGATTATTAATAAGATCAAGAAGTCCAGATTACAAAAACGAGCACGCTGGTATAAAGCTTACATCAATGATATTGATACGATTAACATCGAGGATCCAAAGCACCCTCTCTCTAATGTTATTAATATGGCAAGAACAATGCCTGTTGATGAATACTCAAAAATATTTGGGAATATGGATATTGATGAAATTATTCTTGATAAAAAAGAAGCTGCAACAATCTGGAAGAATAATTCCAATAGCCTATTAATTGATTTCCCAGGACTCTCTTCATTTACAAATAACTCAATATATAACTCATTAAAAAATGACTTGATGATCAGTGCCTGGAAGTATATTGAATCAGAACTTGCCGGAAATATTGATTCTTATTTAAGAATGTTTCCTGCCGATTTATTAGAGAAACCATTATTCAGTCCATCATCATTTACATTAATGATGGAGACAGCATCTAATAATTTATTAAAAGAAATAATTACCGATGATGAAGGTCAGGAATTATTGGAGGTAACTGTTAATAACGGTAAGCTCACCCCACCGAAGTCAATGGATACCAATGACTTGAAATTAGTCAATGCATTTATATCAAATATTAATATACAAGAATTTTCAAGAGAGAAATCTGTAGTAGTCGATTTGAATACATTAGGAAAAGAAGTTGTCGATTATCATGTAGGGAAGAATGTAATTAACAAGATTTCAAATTCATGCAGAAAGCTGGTTGAGTATAACTTTTCTTATGAGGAAGAAGGCAGCAAGATGTACTTCAACTTATTTGATAATATTGCAATAAAGGAAGATGCTGAAAGACCGTATGCTATAGCACAGTTTGGAGAAATCCTTAGCAATGCAATTATTCAAAAGAAGTTGATTTCTATTACTTCTGCTTCTTACGATGTACTGCAGAATAATTTATCCAGAATTATATGTTATGCAATGAAGCGGGAACAGATTGCAAATCAAGAAACAAGATCAAGCGAATACAGTTATACATATTTTCAAAAGATTGTCAGGTTCAAATTAAAAAACAAAAAGAAAAATCTACAGCTGATTCAGGAAAGTCTTCAAGAGTTTGTAGATAACCATATTGCTATTGATAAGTTTGAATTAAAAAATGGTGTTTTCATTATTCAATTCTTACCATTATCAGATGCGGAAATCGAGGATTTAAACTTTGATACCACGAAGCTGTTAGGATAAGTTAATTTAATATCTACAAAACTAAAAACGATTGATTCATATATGAACATTGATGTGAAAATAGTTAGTTGATACATAAATAAATGATGTTTATAAAAAAGAAGTTTCCATTTTATAGAAGACATATAGTCATCTATAAAATGGAAACTTCTTTTTATTATGATAATGCCAGGGGTAAAAGTAATTTTGACCCTGGCATCATTATGGTTCCCTATTTATTATAATTGATTACATAGACATATATCTGACATATATCTTTAAATCAGATTACAAAATTCTATATGATATTACATAGCCTGATACGTCGCAATTGCATCACTTTGCTGAACACGACCCTTGGAACACTACGACAATTCTGTATTCCAGTATTAATTACATAGAGAATCTCCTTTGAGATACAGACGGAACTTATAAGCATTACAATCATACACAGTACAAGTATAACATTCAATAGTAATTTAATATTAGAGAATGAAAAAAATTTGCATAAACTAGATATTATATAGATGAAAAACTTGGTTATTCCAAGTATGATTATCAAAGCAAAAACACGAATGAAAGTTGAAACGGATATAGTAAGAAAACCGTTACTTCTTCTCTCGGAAATATTAATTTAGATATTTCTAACGATCGAAAAGGTGAGTTTAAACCACAAGCTGTTCAGAAATACCAAACAGATATATCTAACATTGAGGATCAGGCTTTATCCATAAATGCGATAGTATTTATGGATAAAGCACACTTTCGTGTGCCACAGGACAATAAGACCGTTAAAAAGGCAGTTTATGTGGCAATCGGAATTCGATTAACTGGACAAAAGGAAATTCTAAGGTTCAGTTGATGGTCTTACCGGCTTTGGCGATGCCTATCAATACTGTTTTTCCAATGGCAGAAATTCAACGCTGTATTGTACATCCGATTCGTTATTCCATAAAGTTTATTTCTTACAAGGATATCAAAGACATTTATGGCTGATTTAAAAGAAGTCTATATGGCTCCTACAGAAGAGATTGATAACTTTAATCGCCAGCTTCCGCAAGGTAACAAAAAGTCGTACTATATTTCCAACAGATGATGCACTATTTAAACTTCTTTATTTAGCGATGACAGACATCATTGACAGTCTGCTTTGTATGTGCCAGAATACAGACAACAAATCTAAATATTAAATCCACTGACCACTTAGAGATTTTTCATTAATCCAAGAGATTTACACAAAATAATTTACACCACTCTCCTGTCATTTGATACTGCATAATCACATAGAGTACTACTGCCATCATTGCATCTAATAATAATTTATACTTTAATTTCATTCGCAATTTTCTTTCCTATACTGATAGCTATGTCCTATACCATGTCCTTCTGTTTGTGATTCAGTATTCATCTGACGTTCAGTTGAATGATTCTGAATACTACTACTATTATCATCATTTTTTATATTTCCATTGTTCCCATTTTGCCCGTTATGATTTGCTTCATTATTATGATTTGAATTCATATTCTCATTAGTTCCTTTACATTGATAGTTATGACTCTCACAAGCCTCATCCATCTTCTTCTGCATTTCTTGTGCCTTAGATTCACTATTACAGTCTACCTCTACTCTTAATACACTATCCTCTTTCGCATAGCCTTTACCTGCTTCATATCCAGGAATCGCTTCCACTGCATTATCATAATTCCTTTCCTATATATACAGATTATCTTTTCACATCTTCAATCCAATTTACTATTTCTGGCACGTTCATATATAATATAAATTATATATACTATTCCATTCAAATAAATTATATTATGATTTATATGTCTACATTTTTTCTTATTTTCTCTTATGTCGAAAAAAATGGAAAATAGATATCTTTGCAAATATACTTTACACAAATGCACTATTTTAGCCTACTTGCTCTATTTATGTCGTTTTTAATATGCTTTTGCAATACATATAATCCTATAATGCTGATATTTACTGACTTTTTAGATTACCATTTTTACATTTCTAAAGATTTCATTATTTCATGATTATAATCCCATAAATAATGTAGACAAAATCGGAGTAAATCAGTATTTTCATTTAATTTTATCGTTCTAAAAAGTAGACATTTTTGTAGTAAAAATTAAAAATGTAGATAATTTTAGAGTAAATTTATTGATTTATTCATGATATTTAATCATTTTGTATGTCTATTAGTATACTTCAAACACTATCAATATTGTTTTTCTACATTTTTTCAAGAAAATTTTATGACCTATGTCTACATTTTTGGCTTAAAATGGGCACTTTTGAAGACTATAAATAGTTATCATAAAATCAAAAACAACTACATGTAGACATAATAATAGTAAATAATACCAAATAGGAAAAATGACTCTACATAAAAAAAATTCAAAAAATTCTGTCGACCAATTTAGAGTAAAATTGTTTATATTTCAAATTATGTAGATAAAAAACAAGAAAAAAAAGAAGTTTTTTTAATTTTGTGGATAGAATTCTAGTAAATCTGGCGATTTGATTTATTCCCTAAATACTGTTAAATTATGCAATAGAAAGGGGGTGCCAGTTTTGAACAACTTTGCCAATATTGGTAAGTCTGTTTTGATTCAATCTATTGGTTTACAAAAGAACTATTCAGAAATTGAAGAATCAACCACAGAGGTTATCGATTATTCTAATACAGAATGCATGAATTGTAAATGGAATGCTATTATACATAATTTTGAACCCAGTTCAGAAATCTACAAAACAGCCATGAATGCTTGTACCAGTTGTTCGAAAAAAACTGTCACCCAGCAGACCGTGTATAAAAAAGTTTACCATAACGAGAAAAATCGTTATGGTTATAAACCTATGCTTAAATGCAATGCTATTAAGCTTCTTCTTTTGATGCATTTTCAGAATCCTGATCGATTTGGAATTGTTAAATCTATTCATTTAAAAGAAATAGCTGATATTTTATGTTGTGATCTAAAAACTGTTCGCAGTAATTTAGAAATCTTAGCTCAGTATCAGTATATTTCTTATTCAAGATTAGATACCTATGAATATACTATATGTTTAAATGATTATGAGAACTACTACCTTCCTGCTAACAAAGGCGGTCGAGGTTTTTTTGTGATGTCTAAAGAGCTTCTATTACAGCTTTTTGCTATTCAGAATCTAGTTAGTTTACGTATACATATTCGTGAATTAATCGAACTTGACAATCTTAATATCCGCACTACATTTTCAGCAATCAACAAATCATATAAAGATATTAAGAATGCACTTCCAAGCTACTGTAAGCCTTGCGTTATCCGTGATGCTGTTTCTAAGCATTCCGGCATTTTCCAAATCACAATTAATGAATCATCCATTCGCTTTGAAATAGATGAATATTATAATGCCAAGCTTCAAAAAGAATCTTGTTATAATGAATATTATGCAATGTTTGTAAAGTTTATGACAGATTTTAATCAGATTGTTCCTTTAGTGAATACGAATCAACTATCTGATCATTCATATGCGGAATTCTTTAAATCAGGTCAAGTAAATACTGGTCAGGTATACCATCTTCTTTCATTTACTAATGTCCAATTAGAAGATCTTGCACATATTGCATTACAATACTCATTCCAGCACGTGTTAGATGCCCTGGCAATTGTATATCAAACTTATATTATGCCAGAACGTAAAATCCATAATTTAGGTGGATTGCTGCAAACAATTAT
>JAQUVV010000251.1 GCA_028693195.1 Lachnospira sp. | reverse complement strand
AAGAGATATGGAAGTGCGGGGATAATAAAGCTGGATGACATAATGGTAAGTACTGCTGCGATTGGTTCTACTGCACCCGACAAGATTCCATAAAGCAATGCTTACCCCTTTGACTCTCCATTTGCTCGTAATGGTAACGAAATAATTGCCCCTTCTGGAAAATTCTGAATGGCAATTCCAATCGACAATGCCAGTGCTCCCATAACTGTAATTCCTGCATTCCCTGCTTTCCATCCAGCATAAACCACACCGACCGCCATACCTTCCGGAATATTATGAAGTGTAACTGCCAGAACCATCATGGTTGTCTTCCTTAGCTGAGTCTTGGGTCCTTCTGCCTCATCGCTATTCATATGTAAATGTGGAATCACATGATCTAATAGAAGCAGGAATAGAATTCCAATCCAGAATCCGATAAATGCTGGGAGGAATGATATCTTGCCCATACCTTCACTCTGTTCAATCGCTGGGATAATTAAACTCCATATAGACGCTGCTACCATGACGCCTGCTGCAAAACCTGTTAGTGCTTTCTCCACCTTGGGATTTAACGACTTCCTCATAAACAGAACGCAGGCTGCTCCTAGTGCAGTTCCCAAAAAAGGAATCAGCAATCCTCTTGCAATTTCAAAATCCATACTATCTCCCTTCCACGCATAATTCATCTGTATAAACACTAGCGACTATAATATTTCTTCCTTTGCATTTTGCTTGATATAAATTAGAATCTGCAATTTGTATCAGCTTATTCGTGCATGATTCCTCTGTTTCAATCATTTTCTCTACAGATACAATACCAAAACTTGCAGTCACATTGATTTTCTGCTCTTCAAAACATATTGATATTTGCTCGATTTCCTTTCGAAGCTTTTCAATAATTTCATATGTGCTTCCTACTTCTCTCTCCGGAATACACATCAGAAACTCTTCTCCACCATATCGTATTAGAACACCATTATTACTTGTCAACACATTTTGAATTGTAGCAGCAACTGTACGTAAAACTGAATCTCCTGCCTGATGTCCATACTTATCATTCACTTTTTTAAAGAAATCAATATCCGCCATGACAATTGCAAATTTTTCTTTTTTCCTAATTGCGTCCAGCACTGCAAAAACGATCTTCTCCTCTAAATATCTTCTATTGTATGCACCGGTCAGCGGATCATGCATTAATTCATAATTAAGTCTCTCGATTTGCTTTAATGAATCTTTCTGTAGTATACCCGCATATTGTAAATCCTCCTCACTCATTTCGCGAAAAAGTTCAACAACATATTTCTTTCCACCCTCCATTACAGGTGTCGCTGTCATATTAATAATTTTACCCTCATGCTCATCATACTTACTAAATGTTTTATTTTCTGCCAAAGAACGAATTGCTACGCAATTTTCACAAGAATTCTTTTTCACACACTCTTCATCAAGTAAGCAAGTCCCTTTTTTCTCTAATAATTCCTCTTCCGACATCGGACCAAATATCTGAATCAAATCATAAAGCTTTGGAAAAAAGCTCAATCGTTCCTTGATTACCTCTTTATCATCCATCATGCATCCCTTCCGCATACTTTTCATATCGTATGCTTTTAATCCAATTTATATTACTGATATTTACGTTTTAATCGTTCCATTTCATCCATAACCACAGAATCATCAATTGGAAGTTTGAATGAATGACCTCTTGAAGCCGCATATTGATGCGCAATCATAATTGTCACTGAATCAAATGTAGTATAATATGTACGATTCAATGCCTCTATGGCTGTTTCCATACTAGTATATCCAGCACTCTCCATAAATGAAAGCACTTCACAAAATGCCTTCAAACACACATCTCCCTGCTGATTTAAATCTGGTACGATGGTCTGTGTCTTAAATGCATACAGGTAAACACGAAGCCATGCAGTCTCACCAGTAAACCATTCATAAAGAGATTCAAATACTCGCTGCATCGCAGAAATCTCCTGTGCCCATACACTGGATACATAAGATGCATCTACAATGGTCTTTTCCTGCTGTTCAGTCAAGCAAAGACCATACTTCTTATTGAACTTATGAAGAATCTTTGAACGTTTCTTTGCCGAACGAACAAGCCCTGTTGCACTGCCATATCCCTGACTAGATCCATAAGAACCATCATATGTACTATGTCCACCTTGCTGATTTGAAAAACTCTGCCACGGATTTGAATTTCCAGCCTTTGCACTTTTCACGATTCTAACAACTATATAAACCATAACACCAAAGTATATCAATGGTCCTAATGCAAATGTAACGATTCTACCAAATCCCCAAAAAGCTGAGAAAACACTTTGTATCAAAGTTGAAATAACCATCAAAGCAATTACAGCAAATATAATATTTTTCGTTGCTGGATTTCGAAACAACGGCTGTCCCTGACTCTTTTTCTGATTCAACACTAAAATAATAATGATTAATATAAATATGCCCATCTAACTGTTCTCCCCATTCCTACTCATAGCTGTTATATGCTTTTATGTGTTTTTCTTCACAAATATACCTTGTAATCATCCTATGACAACCTAAGCCTAACCTATTGAAAATTATATCCATGTAAGCTTATGAATGCAAGGAAAGATTATATATTTGTATCGGAGTACTCTTTCATTTTTCAATATAACACAGCAAACCTTCACATCCTTCCAGCACCTGCTGATAGGTTGTCTCAAAGTCTCCTGAATACCACGGATCTGCAATATCTCCTGGACTATTGGTAAAATCTCTTAATAAACGAATTTTACAATCTGGGTCACTCCCAAGGATTCTCATCATATTTCGAACGTTATACTGCTCCATTCCGATGATATAATCGAATTCATGGTAATCTTTCTTCGTAATCTGTCTTGCAGCATGTCCATCACAACGAATTCCATGCAATGCAAGCATTTTCTTTGCCGGCGGATAGACGGGATTTCCAATCTCCTCTCTACTCGTGGCAGCAGACTCTATATGAAACTGGTTTCCTAAGCCTGCTTTGTTCACTAAATCTCTCATAACAAATTCTGCCATTGGACTTCTACAAATATTGCCGTGGCAGATGAATAGTATTTTTATCATAGTTATCAATCTCCTTGTTTTGCCCTGAAATACCCTGTTTTGCAAGGGATTCCGGGGGTATTATGAAATGCTCTGAAATGACGGAATGTGGCAAATTAGAGCAAAATTTGGCAAGTTGTTACTACCGCTTAGTAGTAAAATTGGTAGTAAAATGACTATGCTTTACTACTAAGCATTTTTTCATTTTCCCAGACTTTCCTTCTTACATTACTTCCATCTGGGCATTGTTCTAAACACTGATTCAATGCTTGGTAATAATCAATATAATAACATTCTCTTGAGGCCATAAACTGTGTGTCTTTACAATAGTCTTCATAATTAAACTTTACATTTTCCAGTACACGTACTTCTATTCGTTTATTCTTATCGTTTAATGCTTCAACAATTTTGCTGTTCTCTAATTTTCCTTTTTTTAGTTTAACAAAATGTGCATATTTTCCACTTAAAAATCTTGAATAAATATTAACCGCTCTTCCGACATACGCACAATATTCTGTTTTCTTTATGATATCATTCACAAAAATACCATAAATACCTCTATTCTTCGTCCCCATAATAATTTCTTTCTCAATAGTAATCTTACTATCTCCAAGAGTATCTATCCATTTTAATGTCTGATTTAAATTGTCCATTTTTTCCTCTAATTTCTCTTTTAATACAGTTTGCAGTGATATTACCACCAACTTTTTAATCCTAAGTTTTTTTGAATCGTCCTTATTCCATTTTCTTATTATCCTTACACATGGAAAACTTGTAAAATGGTACTCCCATAAATTTATTTTAAGATAATTCCGCAAAATGTGACATCATACTTGAAGCACTTAGTGCAAATGGCTGCGAATCTTTTGAAAACTCATACTGGCCTAAGATAGTGTTGTATTTCCTTCCATTATACTGAGT
>JAQUVV010000019.1 GCA_028693195.1 Lachnospira sp. | reverse complement strand
GGTCAGACCGATTCGATGATCTGTCACACGTCCCTGTGGGAAATTGTAGGTTCTGATCTTTTCTGAACGATCTCCTGTACCAATCTGACTTCTTCTTGCGTCTGCTTCCGCATCATGTGCTTTCTGAGTCTCTAAGTCAAAGAGCTTTGCACGAAGTAATGCAAACGCCTTATCCTTATTCTGAATCTGTGATTTCTCTGTCTGAGCATAGATTACTATTCCAGTTGGATAATGTGTCAGTCGTACTGCTGAATCTGTTGTATTGACACACTGTCCACCATTACCAGACGCTCTCATAACATCAATACGGATATCCTTGTCATCAATCTGAACATCTACATCTTCTGCCTCTGGCATAACTGCAACGGATGCAGTAGATGTATGAATACGTCCACCTGATTCTGTCTCTGGTACACGCTGTACACGATGAACGCCTGATTCATACTTAAGCAACGAGTATGCTCCCTGTCCCTTCACCATGAATTCAACTTCCTTCATACCGCCAATACCAGTTTCATCTGCATTAACAATCTCAATTTTCCAACCCTTTGCTTCTACGAAATGTGTGTACATACGGAATAACTCTGCAGCAAATAACGCAGCTTCATCACCACCTGCACCTGCACGGATTTCTACAACAATATCCTTATCATCATTAGGGTCCTTAGGAAGAAGAAGAATCTTTAATTCGTTCTCTAATTCTTCAATACGCTTCTTAGAATCATTCAACTCTTCCTTTGCCATTTCCTTTAATTCTTCATCGCTTTCTTCCTCAAGCATTACAAGACTGTCTTCCACGTTCTGTTTACAACTCTTATATTCTGTATAGGCAGCAATGATTGGAGCCAGATTTGCCTGCTCCTTCATTAGATTACGAAATCTTGTCTGGTCATTGACTACATCTGGACTTCCTAATTCTGCTGTAATATCTTCATATCTATTGGCTGTATCTTCCAATCTATCAAAAATTTCCATATATTATTCCTTTCTATACTGTATCATATCTAACGCTTTATAATAGTCTACCGCGAACCACTCTGTCAAGTCCTGCTAAATCCTGAATGACAGAAATATCTTCGAAACCAGAAATCTTCATCATCTCTGACACATCTTTTCCCTGGTCATATCCGATTTCATACATAAGCCATCCACCCTTCTTTAAATATGCAGGTGCTGCTTCTGTAATCTTTCTATAAAAATAAAGACCATCATCGAACCCATCCAACGCCATCATTGGATCATGTAGTCTGACTTCTTCTGAAAGTGTTGGAATCACGTCACTCCTAATATATGGCGGATTGGAAACTATCAAATCAAATGCATGATCATACACTCCATTAAGTTCCGTAAACAGATCACTCTGAATAAAATCCACATTCTCTGCCTGAAGCTGATTATAGTTTTTCTTTGCCACTTCTAGTGCATCCAACGATAAATCAACTCCAATGGCTTTTTTCAGCTTGTTTTCCAGTGCAAGAGTCAGAATAATACATCCTGATCCTGTGCACATATCAAGAACAGAATTCTCCTCTTTTAGAATCTGTAAAGTCTGTTCCACAAGAATTTCTGTGTCTGGTCTTGGAATCAACACATTTTGATTCACCTGGAATTCTCGGCCGTAAAAATATGCTTTCCCAATAATATGCTGCAACGGAATATGTTCTGCACGCAATCTAATACACTTCTCATATTCACACAAAATTTCATCTGACAAGACTTCATCTGTTTTCATGAAATAATCAGTTCTACTCATTCCCGTAATACTGGCGAATAAAGCAAAACTGTCATATGCCGCATTTTCAATATTATGTTCCTGTAAATATGCTGTTCCAAGTTTCACTGCATACCCTACAGATATATTCGTCTCTATTAATTTCTTCATCACTACTTATCAAGCTTTCGCTGCTTGAATACAGGAAGATCATCTGCATTCAACTCAGGTTCCTCTGTTTCCTCAATAAATTCAAAACCGTCAAGAACATTCTCATCATCCTCTGAATCTTCCTGAATCTCATCTACCGAAACATCACTTTCCATTTCCTTAGAATTATCACTCTGAATAGATGCATCAATTTCAATATCATCCTCAATTTCGATACCATCATCCATATCATCTGATTCTTCCACAACTTCATCCAAAAATTCTTCCGGCTCATTCATTGAATTCGAATCTCCCATACGAATATCATCATCTGGCAGGCTCATATCAACATTTTCAAATCCTGTTTCCGCATCTGTTGAATATGCTGCATCCAGTCCACCACTCTTCTTTGCCGCAGCCAGATATCTCTCTTCTGCGGTCATGTTCTGAGTTTCTTCCTCCTGATCCAAAGCTTCCTCAGTCTTTATCGTTCTTGTTTCCTTCTTTGTATTAATCACCAAGCTTGCAGACAATGCTAATTCAGCCGCAACTGCTTCTTTTTCTGCCTCTGGATTTTCTGAATCTGCGTAGTATTCCTCTAAAAACACTTTCCAATCAAATACTTCCTCAACAGCCTTGATTGCGACCTCAATCATATCCATGTCTGGCTCGCGTGTTGTCAATCCCTGAAGCCACATTCCAGGCTTACTTAATATATCGACCCACTTATTATCATTCTTTCCTGCCCAACGAATCACTTCATATGATACACCTGCAATCACAGGAATTAATAATATTCTAATTACAACCTGTAATGCTGCATTATCTACTCTGATAAATATGAAAAAAAGAATACTAATAAACATAACCAGAAACAAAAAGCTAGTTCCACATCGCTTATGATATCTAGAGCTGTTCTTTACATTTACAGGAGTTAACTCTGCACCATGTTCAATACAATTAATGCACTTATGTTCTGCTCCGTGATACATAAACGTACGTTTAATATCACTCATCAACGAAATCAACAATAGATATAGAATAAATATGGCTACTCTAATTAATCCTTCAATAAAATTCAAGAGCGTCTTTGACACTATATATTCTGCAAGCAGTCTCGAAATAAAATACGGAAGAAGCATGAATAATGCTACTGCAAATACAATCGAGAACAACACTGTTGCTGCCATTAATACAGACTCTAATTTATCTTTAAATATTGACTTTCCAATCTCATCTACTTTTGTTGTCTTCTGCTCTGCTGGATCATCATAAAAAGAAGCAGAATAATTAATTGTTGAAATTCCAACAACCATAGAATCAACAAAATTAAATATTCCTCGAATAATCGGATAATTCAACCACTTGTGCTTTTCAGTCAATAACTTGCTTTCTTTTACAACTACCTCGATATTCTGATCAGGCTTGCGAACTGCAATAGAATACTTATCCTTATTGCGCATCATAATACCCTCAATGACTGCCTGACCACCGATTCCTGATGGTTTCATAAAAACACTCCATTCTTGCTGCAACCTGCAAATTTAAAAGCAAACTTTAACTGCACGTGCATGCATCATATTTCCTAACAAATTATCCGTGTAAAATCATCTCTAAGTCTCAAGATTTTTTACACAATCTCCCCCAAAAAGTTCCTGTAGATAGCAAAAAAGTTGAGGTTTTGACAACCTCAACTTTATGTTTGCAAAAATTAATCGTTCTGTACGCCGTACTTTCTGTTGAACTTATCAATACGTCCGCGAGTTGATGATGCCTTCTGCTGTCCTGTATAGAAAGGATGGCACTTTGAACAGATTTCTACGTGGATTTCTTCCTTAGTTGAACCTGTTACGAATTCGTTACCACAGTTACATACAACCTTTGCCTGGAAGTATTCTGGATGGATTCCTTCTCTCATGATTTTCACCTCTTTACAAATAAAATTCAGTATTATCATCGCAAAATGCCTTTGAAATCCCCTTAGAACTTCAATGCAATTGCATAGTAAATCTCTTTATCTTTGATAAACAGCTTTCATATTGTATCATAACCCTATATACAATGCAAGCATTATTTTAAATTCTTCTATTCTTACGAACAATCTCTACAAATTCCTGATTATTCTTCGTTTTCGTGAATAAATCTAGGATTCGTTCTGCCGCTTCATCTGTCTTAAGACCATTCAGCGCTTTTCTCATAATATCCACTGCTTCCAGTTCTTCTCTGGAAAGTAACAGATCCTCTCTTCTTGTAGATGACTTAGCAACATCAATGGCCGGAAATACTCGCTTCTCAGAAAGCTTACGATCAAGAACAAGTTCCATATTACCCGTTCCCTTAAACTCCTCGAATACAACATCATCCATCTTACTTCCAGTCTCAACTAAAGCTGTTGCAAGAATTGTCAAGCTGCCACCCTCTCTCATATTACGGGCTGCACCAAAGAACTTCTTCGGCATATGAAGTGCTGCAGGATCAAGACCGCCTGATAATGTACGTCCACTGGCCTGAACTGTCAAATTGTATGCTCTCGCAAGTCTGGTGATACTATCCAGAAGAATAATAACATCCTGCTTCTGCTCTACCAATCTCTTGGCTCTCTCAATCACCATCTCTGAAACACGCTTATGACGTTCTGGCAGCTCATCGAATGTAGAATAAATCACTTCCACATTATCGCCTACAATTGATTCCTTAATATCAGTAACTTCCTCTGGTCTCTCATCAATCAAAAGAATCATCAAATGCATCTCTGGATTATTCTTTGTCACCGCTGTCGCAATCTGCTTCAGTAATGTTGTCTTTCCTGACTTTGGCTGAGACACGATCATCCCTCGCTGTCCCTTACCAATTGGAGAAATCAAATCCACCATTCTCATGGCAACCGTATTCGTATTCTTCTCCAGATGTATTCTTTCATTCGGAAAGATTGGTGTCAATGATTCAAATGCAGGTCTCTTCGCAGCAACAGCTGGATTCAGCCCATTCACTGTTTCCAAGAAAAGTAATGCAGAGAACTTCTCGCTCTGTGTCTTCACTCTCTTCGGTCCTGTAATGACATCTCCTGTCTTTAAATTAAATCTACGAATCTGTGATGGTGATACATATACATCGTTCTCACCTGGCAGGAAATTCTCACATCGAATAAATCCATAGCCCTCTTGAAGGACCTCGAGAATTCCATTCGCTATCTCCTGAGGCTGTGGTGGCGTATTACGCTCTTCCTGTTCTGGCTTCTTTCCGTATTCAGTCTTCTCTTCATGAATCTGTCCCGAAACATGCTTGTCCTCTTCTGCTCCCATAGGCTTCGAAGCCTTCGTCTCTACTGATGTAACCGCCTCTGATGCATCTTCATTCTTTGCTGCCTTCTCTTCTTCATCCACCTGAATAATCGCATCAATCAATTCACTTTTTCTCATTGTTGAAATATTCTTTATCTTTTTGTCTTTTGCGAAGTCCTTCAATACACTTAACGATAACGTTTCTAACTTTTTTCTCATATTATATTTCTCCATCTTTTCTATTGGGAACCAGATGCCGACAAGCATCCTCAGAATTTATACTGTTCGTTCAAACAGAACTTTATAGTAACAGTATACTACATTTTAAAAATAAGTCAAAGATTATTGATGATACTTTTTCAATGTGTTATTATTTTAAATAGTGTGCATATGCAGACGAATACGAAAGGATGGTATATTGAATCATGACAAATGCAGAAAAAGCTCTTCAGCTTCATGAAGAATGGAAAGGTAAATTTGGAACCACACCAAAGATGTCAATTAAGACAAGAGAAGATCTCGCACTGGCTTACACCCCTGGTGTTGCTGAACCTTGTAAGGTCATCGCACAGGATAAGGAAGCCGCTTATAAGTACACCATTAAATCCAACACAGTTGCTGTTGTATCTGATGGAAGTGCCGTACTTGGTCTTGGAAATATCGGTGCTCACGCCGCTATGCCTGTTATGGAAGGTAAAGCTGTACTTTTCAAGGAATTTGGTGGAATCAACGCTATTCCAATCTGTCTTGATACACAGGACACCGAAGAAATCATTAAGACTGTTGTGAACATTGCACCTGCATTTGGCGGAATCAATCTGGAAGATATCGCAGCTCCAAGATGTTTCGAAGTTGAATCTCGCTTAAAGGAGCTTCTTGATATTCCTGTATTCCATGATGATCAGCACGGAACTGCTATTGTTGTATTAGCAGGTATCATCAATGGATTAAAGGTGACTGGAAAAACCAAGGAAGACTGTCAGGTTGTAGTAAATGGTGCTGGTTCTGCTGGTGTTGCAATCACAAAGCTTCTTCTTACTTACGGATTCAAGCATGTGACTATGTGTGACAAATCAGGAATTCTATCTAAAGGCGCTGAAGGCTTAAACTGGATGCAGGAATCTATGATGGATGTTACGAATTTAGAACATAAAACTGGTTCATTAGCTGATGCGTTGAAGGGTGCTGATATATTTGTCGGTGTATCCGCTCCTAATATTGTTTCTGCTGAAATGGTTCAGTCTATGAATAAAGATGCCATCATCTTCGCCATGGCCAATCCTGTTCCTGAGATTATGCCAGATGTAGCGAAGGCTGCTGGTGCTCGTGTTGTTGGTACAGGCCGTTCTGATTTCCCTAACCAGGTCAATAACGTAATTGCCTTTCCTGGTATCTTTAAGGGCGCATTAGAGGGACGTGCTCCACAGATTACAGAAGATATGAAGCTTGCTGCTGCTCTCGCAATTGCAAACCTTATTCCAGATTCTGAAGTCAGTGATGTCAACATTTTACCTGAAGCATTCGATCCACGTGTTGCAGACGTTGTCAGCAAAGCTGTTCGTGATCACATTGTAAAGTAATATGAAGCCTCATTACTATTCAGTCAATGAATATATCAAAGACACCTATGGGTGTAAGCTTTATAAATTGGCCTTGAACGGTGGGATGTCATGTCCCAACCGTGATGGGCTGATTGATACTAGAGGATGTATCTTCTGCAGTGCTGGTGGTTCTGGAGATTTCGCAGCCAGTGCAATGGATTCAATCTCTGAACAGATTGATCATGCCAAAGCGCTTATATCTTCCAAATATCATGGCAGTCAATATATTGCTTATTTTCAGGCATATACGAACACCTATGCAGAAGTTGATTATCTTAAAAGCATTTTCACGGAAGCAATCACCAGAGATGACATCGCAATTCTTTCAATTGCAACGCGTCCCGACTGCCTTTCTCTGGATGTGCTTGAACTTTTATCCGAGTTAAACAAGATAAAGCCTGTCTGGATTGAACTTGGTCTTCAGACCATTCATGGGCGTACGGCTGAATACATTCGAAGAGGCTATGCTCTTCCTGTTTTTGAAAATGCAGTAAGAGAATTACATCAACGTAAAATCCAAGTAATTGCGCATATGATTCTGGGATTACCTGGTGAATCCCACGAAATGATGTTAGAAACAGCCAATTATCTTGCTCATCAGGATTTATTTGGAATAAAACTTCAGCTCCTTCATGTATTAAAAGGAACTGATTTAGCCATAGATTATAATCGGGGAACCTTTTCTGTTATGGAAATGAATGATTATATTCAATGTATTGGGGAAATACTGGAAATCTTACCGCCGAATATGACAATACACCGTCTCACAGGTGACGGCCCAAAGCAGCTGCTCATTGCACCGCAATGGAGTGCCAATAAGAAACTGGTCATGAATACCATGAATCAGTATTTTCGAGATCATAAGATTATACAAGGACGGAATTATCAATGAATACAGAAGCAACGACTTTATATAAATTAATGGTGCTGTATATGCTCAGCAAGGTGAATTTCCCATTGTCGAACAATCAGATATCAGAATTCATGCTGAACAAGCAGTATACCACATACTTCACTTTGCAGGAAGTCTTGAATTCTCTTGCTGATGACGGTTTCATTCATGTGTTGAATTACAGAAACAGCACGCAATACAAGCTGACCAAAGAAGGAACAGAAACCATTTCTTTCTTTTACAGCAAGATTTCAAATGCGATTCGAGATGAAATTGACCAGTACTTAAAAGATAATAAATACGACTTAAAATGTGAGGTTGGCACAACTTCCGACCATTACCGGACAACCAATGGCGATTATATCGCTCACTGCCAGGTACGTGAAGGTGACACCAACCTCATTGAATTAAATATTGCTGTTCCACTGGAAGAACAGGCTGACGCCATGTGTGCCAAGTGGAGAGATGCAAGTCAGGAAATCTATGATTTCATTATGCATAAGTTATTGTAAAATTCACTCTCCCTCTGGCAATACGTAGGAATCTACCAATGCCCACAGTTCTTCTAAGCCCTGCTTTGTCTGGGATGAGAATGGAATTAAGATATCTTCTTTGCCAAGTCCTAAACCGGTACGAACTGCTTTGACCTGTTTAGCGACCTGGCTTCTTTTGATTTTATCCAGCTTTGTTGCGATAATAACTGGATGAAATCCATTCGATACAATCCAGTCATACATCAGCTTGTCGTTGGCTGATGGATCATGTCTGATATCTATCAGTAAAAACACCTGCTTTAACTGCTTTGATGTCTTTAAATATCTCTCAATCATCTTTCCCCACTTCGCCTTTACTGCCTGATTGGCATTGGCATAACCATAGCCAGGAAGGTCAACAAGAAACATGCAGTCATTAATATTATAGAAATTAATCGTCTGTGTCTTACCTGGCTGAGATGATGTTCTTGCATAGGATTTTCGGTTCATCAATGCATTGATCAGTGATGACTTTCCCACATTGGATTTCCCTGCAAATGCTACTTCCGGGAATTCTGTTTCTGGAATTTCACTTGTAACACCAATCACAATGTCCAGATTTAACTTTCTAATAACCATATTGGCCTCCAATTCACAAATTGGCTGACTATAATCGTCAGCCAATGAAATCTCATGATTTACACAATCACTTATATTACTGTGCTTTCTTCGTTACAACATTATCCGATCTGTACTCAATCAAAGGCTTTGTGGTTCCTTCTACTGACTCCTTCGTAATGACACATTTTGCAATAGAATCATCTGATGGAATCTCGTACATTACTTCATTCATAACTTCTTCCAGAATAGAACGAAGTCCTCTGGCGCCAGTCTTTCTCTCAAAGCTCTTCTTTGCCACTGCCTTCACTGCATCTTCTGTGAATTCAAGTGCAACTTCGTCTAACGAGAACAATGCCTGATACTGCTTAATTATGGCATTCTTTGGTTCTTTTAAGATACGAACTAATGCTTCTTCATCTAACGAATCCAGCGAAACTGTTACTGGAACTCGTCCTACGAATTCAGGAATCAATCCAAACTTAATCAGATCCTGTGGAAGAACCTGCTTGAACATTTCTCCAACGTCAGAATCCTTCTTCTCCTTAATTTCAGAGTTGAAACCAATAGAGCTCTTATCCATTCTTGATTCTACAATCTTCTCCAGTCCATCAAATGCACCACCACAGATAAAGAGAATATTCGTCGTATCAATAGGAATTAATTCCTGCTGCGGATGCTTTCTTCCACCCTGTGGTGGAACCGATGCAACGGTACCTTCTAATATCTTTAAGAGTGCCTGCTGAACGCCTTCACCAGATACATCTCTTGTAATAGATACATTCTCTGACTTCTTGGTAATCTTATCAATCTCATCAATATAGATAATTCCATACTGTGCTTTCTCTACATCATAGTCAGCTGCCTGAATCAGCTTCAAAAGGATATTCTCTACGTCTTCACCTACATATCCTGCTTCTGTTAAAGTTGTCGCATCTGCAATTGCAAATGGAACCCCTAACAAACGTGCCAGATTCTGTGCCAGAAATGTTTTTCCTGAACCAGTTGGTCCTAACATAAGAATATTACTCTTCTGCAATTCCACATCCAAGTCTCTGCCTGACATAATTCTCTTATAATGATTGTATACAGCAACAGAAAGCACTTTCTTTGCGTTGTCCTGTCCAATCACGTATTCATCAAGAAAATCTTTGATTTCCTTTGGTTTTAACAGGTTAATATCCATTCCTTCAATTGCATCTGTATTGTCAATAGCCAGATCTTCTGTTTCGAATTCCTCATCCAGAATGTCACTGCATATACCCACGCATTCATCACAAATATAAGCTCCATTCGGCCCAGCAATCAGCTTCTTCACCTGATCCTGCGTCTTATTACAAAATGAACATCTTAATTTGTCATCTATGTTTCTGCCTGCCATAAATCCCTCCTAAAATAATAGAAAATGCTTCATATCTATATAGAAATTTTTCTCTATAGACATGAAAGGGACTGTTGCGAATAGCCACAGTCCCTTATCCGCCGAAAGGCGTCTATCTCTTCTCAACTACGCTGTCAATAAGTCCATAAGCAACCGCTTCCTGAGCTGTCATGTAATTATCACGCTCTGTATCACGAGATATTTCTTCAACTGACTTTCCAGTATTGGCTGCCAGTATCTCATTTAACTTTGTTCTTGTCTTTAAAATATTCTCAGCAACGATTCTGATTTCAGTTTCCTGTCCTCTTGCACCGCCTGAAGGCTGATGAATCATAATCTCTGCATTCGGAAGAGCAAGTCTCTTACCCTTTGTTCCTCCTGATAAAAGGAACGCACCCATGCTGGCTGCCATACCAATACAAATTGTAGATACATCACACTTAATATACTGCATTGTATCGTAGATAGCAAATCCTGCAGATACTGATCCACCTGGACTGTTAATATAGAAATGAATATCTTTACCAGGATCTTCTGCCTCTAAGAATAACATCTGTGCAACTACTAAATTAGCAGAAACATCAGTTACTTCTTCTCCAAGAAAAATGATTCGGTCCTTTAAGAGTCGTGAATATATATCGTATGATCTCTCTCCACGGCTGTTCTGCTCAATGACGTATGGTACAAAACTCATGAAATGACCTCCTAAATTATAAACTATATCTTATCTATTCATCCAAAAATCTATATGATTCTCTTATGACAGATTACTTCTCAACTACTGAAGAAACGATCAGTTCAACTGCCTTCTGGATTGCAACATCTTCCTTAATCTGCTTAGATTCGTATTCACCCATGAATTCCTTGATCTTATCGATTTCCATCTTGTATGAATCAGCCATCTTCTGTAATTCAGCTTCAAATTCTTCATCAGAAACCTGAATATCTTCAGCCTTAACAACTGCTTCAAGAACAAGTCTTGACTGGATTCTCTTTAAAGCTTCTGGCTTCATCTCATCCATGATCTTCTCAGCTGTCATGCCTGTGTACTGGAAGTACTGATCAATTGATAATCCCTGCTGCTGTAATCTCTGAGCAAAGTCCTCAGCCATTCTGTTGACCTGAGTCTTAACCATAGCTTCTGGGATATCCATCTTCGCATCTTCGATGATCTTGTTGATTGCTTCGTCTTCCTTCTTAGCCTTAGCTTCGTTTTCCTTACGAGTTGCAATTGTCTTCTTTAAATCATCCTTGTATTCTGCAAATGTATCAAAATCCGATACATCCTGTGCGAAATCATCATCAAGTTCTGGTAACTGCTTTTCCTTGATTTCCTTAACAGTAACCTTGAACATTGCTGGCTTACCCTTTAATTCTTCTGCATGATACTCTTCTGGGAATGTTACATTCAATTCCTTCTCTTCGCCGATGTTCATACCAATCATCTGCTCTTCGAATGTATCAACGAATGAGTGAGAACCGATTGTTAATGGATAGTTCTCTCCCTTTCCACCTTCGAATGGAGTTCCGTCAACGAAACCTTCGAAGTCGATTACTGTCATATCGCCATCCTTAACAGCTCTGTCTTCAACAGATACTGTTCTGGAATTCTGATCCTGAACCTTCTTTAATTCTTCTTCAACATCTGCATCTGTTACTTCTGTATCACACTTAGCAACTTCTACACCCTTGTATGTTCCTAATTCTACTTCTGGCTTAATTGCTACAGTAGCCTCGAAGATGAATGGCTTACCAGCTTCAAGCTGAGTAACGGAAATCTGTGGCTGAGAAACGATTTCAAGCTTGCTTTCGTCAGCTGCCTGTGCGTATGCATCTGGAATGATTGCATTCGCTGCATCTTCATAGAATACTTCTGCGCCGTAAAGCTTCTCGATCATCTTACGTGGAGCCTTACCTTTTCTAAATCCAGGAACAGAAATCTTATTCTTATCCTTATTATATGCTTTGTTTAATCCAGCCTCAAATTCCTCTGCTGTTGACTCGATTACAAGCTTAACCATATTCTTCTCTTCTAACTGTTCTACCTTAAAACTCATTGTTTACTACTTCCTCCTTAAATATATATGTAAAGTGTTCAATCGTACAACGTACATACTAATGGATTATAGCACACTCATTTTCATATTACCAGCAAAATTTTCTAAAGAATTTATTAATGGTTATTTTAGGTAACCAGTAACTTATTCTTAATTCAAAATCTGAATGCTATATTTTTTTCTGTATTTATGCTAATATAATGATGTTGGAAGTAAAAGTTTTTTCCCCTCAAAAAACTGATGCTTACAAAACATTTTACCGAAACAAGAATTTGATTGGAGAATAATATATGGAAAACTATAAAACAGTAGACGACTCCCGCACAGAAGTGTCACATCTTCTTTTTGAAAAAGATATGAATGGATCTGGACGTTTATTTGGCGGACAGTTACTTATGTGGATTGACGAGGTTGCCGGAATCGTCGCTAAGCGTCACTGTGAAGGCCGCTGCACTACTGCGTGCATTGACAATCTACAATTTAAGGAAGCATGTTATGTGAATGACGTCATTGTATTAATCGGGTATCTTACCCATGTAGGAAAAAGCTCTATGGAAGTGCGAATTGACACCTATGTTGAGAAGGATGACGGTAAGCGTCACCCCATCAATCGTGCATTCTTTGTCATGGTGGCACTAGACGAGCATGACAAACCTGTTCAGGTTCCTCGTCTAACAATCTCTTCTATTGAGGAACAAGCAAAATGGGATGCAGCTGAGAAACGAATAATCATGCGAAAAGAAAGAAGAACAGAAGGCTTCTAGATTCTGATATTGACTAGAAATCCAAAAAGAGACTTCACCATCAATCCATATGAATTGATAGTGAAGTCTCTTTGAGTTTATAAAACTCTAACTCTTCATGAAATCTAAGGATTTCTCAGAACTATCTTCCCTGAGACATTTCCTCTTCCTGTCTCTTAATCATCTTCTTAACCATATAGCCACCTACAGAACCTGCCTCAGCAGAAGTAAGGTCACCGTTGTAACCATCCTTTAAGTTGACACCGATTTCAGAAGCAACCTCCATCTTGAATCTGTCAAGAGCTTCCTTAGCTTCCTTCTTTGATCTTGAATTTGATCCTGAACTTGAATTTGCCATAATAACCTCCTTACAAAACATTTATTGAATAAGTTAATTGCTTATCCTGCTAATATTATGTGTAGAGAAAAATATAATATTATGACAATTTATGGTTCATTTTACATGATTTTGAAACAAGAAATGATTTAACCAGCATAATCTTTGTATAACGCAAATGTATCAAAAATCGAATACCATTTATCCTGCGCATCAGAAATCACTGCAACATAATGCTTGCCATTCTTCTCTGCGTAGCTTACCAGACAATGACGAGCTTCGTCTGTATATCCAGTCTTTCCTGCTGTAATCTTCACACCTTCCACTTCATCTCCATACATTCTTGAAAACATGGTACTTGTAAGCAGAATCCCTTCTGGATGCTGAGGCGTTGCTGCTGTTGTATGCTGATAAGTTGATAAATACTTGGCGCAGACCGGATTGCTCATCGCTGCTTCCATAATCATCGCCATCTCTGCTGGTGTTGTGTACTGATCTTCCGCATGCAGTCCTGTGGGATTTGAAAAATGCGTATTCTTTAATCCGAGTTCCTGCGCCTTCTTATTCATTAGCTGTGCAAACGCCTCCTCTGAACCAGAAATCATGTTTGCTAATGCAACTGCAGAATCTGCCCCTGATGGAAGAACCAGTCCATACAGCAAATCATCCACACCAATCACTTCATCCTCTTCATATCCGGCAACGGTTGCCTCACCAATATAAAGCTCATTCAAATCTTCAAAGCGAAATGTATATGTCTGGCTGAAATCGCCAATATTCTCTGCCGCAACAATCAATGTCATAACCTTAGTCATAGATGCTGGATATATTCTTGTATCATAATTTCTTCCTGCAACAACCTTGCCGCTTTCCACTTCAAGCACAGCAATATTCATGCTGAATATGGATTCATCTGTAATCTCCTGATAATTTGCTGCCTTCTGTGCATATGGTATGCTCGGTGTCTGTATCTTCGGTTCCATATCTCCATCCGCCGCAACCGCAACCGTCTGTGCCTCAACAATATTGCTCTCTTTATCTGGCTTGTCCTTTCCACGAACACACCAGCCAACAAGCCCGCCTACAACTGCAACAACTGCTGCCGCCATCATACATTTGCGGATAAAAACCTGACGTCTACGTTTCTTACGCATAGCTATTGCTCTGCGCCGTCTTGCTGCGTCTCTTCTTTTTGCCGATTCATCATATCTATCATTATATGCCATTTGTTACCCCTAAATCATTTCTCTATCAACGTTCGTAATCTATTCTACTATATATCATTCATTGTCATGCTTAGCCTTTCATGTTTCTGCATGGCTATAAACTTTTATACATACTGAATCCCTTTTCCAATTCGCTCTGCTTCTTCGTCACTCAATAATAAGCGTACAAGTTCCAGTCCAAGATCAATAGAAGTACCCATTCCTCTTGAGGTTGTAATTGTACCATCTGTCACAACTCTTTCTGGAGAAGACATCACTTCTGCTCCAAGCAGATCTCCTTCGTATCCTGGATACGCCATTGCTTTCTTTCCCTGAAGAATTCCTAATTTTCCAAGAACACTTGGTGCTGCACAGATCGCTGCAATGCGATTTCCATTTTTATTATATTTCTTTAATAGCTCAATCAGCTGATCACACTGAAGATAATGCTTATGTCCCGGGCCTCCTGGAAGAAATAATAATTCTGTATCATCAAAATGATACTCTTCTATAGTATACTCTGCCTGTATGATTATATTCTGAGCACTCTTTACTGATTTGGAGCCTGTAATTGAAATCAGATTCACATCAATTCCCGCTCTTCTTAATATATCTACGACTGCAAGTGCTTCCACTGTCTCAAATCCATCGGTCAAAAATGTACATACCTTCATGACTCATCTCTCCTGTTCGTCCCTGATTCATTGTTATATTTTAATTAAATTGAAAATAAGTTATATGGAATGTTTTTGATTTATAGAAAATACAATTCCCTATAAATTAAAACCGGATTTTACACAGTGCAGATTTACATCTGACACTTTTGCACAATCCGGTTTTAGTATAACATATTATGACATAATTATTAAATATTTTTCATAGATATTTAACAATTTTTTCTAATTTTATCGTAACTAGCGAATTCCAAAAATCAAATACAGCAAATTATAATTATAGAACAGCACTGCTGCTACCAGAGAAACTGTAGACATGATCTTAATCAAAATATCCAGAGAAGGTCCAACTGTATCCTTTAATGGATCACCTACTGTATCACCTACAACTGCTGCATCATGGGCTGGTGTTCCTTTTCCCGTACCCTCTAAAGCACCAGACTCAATATACTTCTTACCATTGTCCCATGCACCGCCTGCGTTTCCTGTAAAGATTGCAAGCATAATTGCTGAAAGTGTTGCACCAATTAATAGACCCCCTACAAAATATGGTCCAAACAAGAACCCTGCAACAACTGGAAACACAATTGATAACATAGCTGGAACTCTCATTTCCTTCAATGCTCCCTGTGATGAAATCTCAATACAGGTCTTATAATCAGGTTTTGCAGTTCCTTCCAAGATTCCAGGAATTTCCTTGAACTGTCTTCTTACTTCTTCTACCATTCTTCTTGCAGCATTGGCAACCGCTTCAATCAGCATACCTGAGAACAGAAATGGAAGCGCTCCACCAATTAAAGCTCCTGCCAGAATCAATGGATTTGTAAAATTCAATTCCAACTGAGCTCCCTCTGGCTGGAACGCGTACAGAAACGAAACCATCAATGAAAGTGCCGCTAACGAAGCAGAACCAATAGCAAATCCTTTTCCGATTGCTGCTGTTGTATTACCAACAGAATCCAGCTTATCTGTAATATCTCTTACTTCTGGATCCAGCTCTGACATCTCAGCAATACCGCCAGCATTGTCTGAAATAGGTCCATAAGTATCTACAGACACTGTCGCAGAAACGAAGGAAAGCATACCAACTGCTGCCATGGCAATACCAAACATACCTGAAACCGCATAAGAAACATATGTTGTAATTCCTAAAATAATCAATGGGTACATACAGGACTTCATTCCAACTGCAAGTCCCTGTGTAATCGTCAATGCTGCACCTTCCTTCGAAGCTTCAGCAATCTTCTGTGTTGGCTTATAATCATAGCTTGTGTAATACTCTGCAATTGCACCAATCACAACCCCACTGACAACACCTAATGATGCTGCAATCCATGGTGAAATAAATCCTGCGTTAAATCCTGCGACATTCAATACAGACTTTGCTTCTGTATTAAACATCAGATAGGTTGCGACAAAACCTCCAACTACTGTAATTGCTGCCGCACTCCATGTGGAAATATTCAAATCTCTATGTGGATTATCTGACCCCTTCTTAACCAGCACATATGCAATTCCCAAGCAGGATGCAATCAACCCGATTGCTGCAAATACAAGTGGAAAATACATCATCTTTGTCAACAATGTATCTGAGACCTCTAAATCATTTGCAATATTTGCAAGGAATAAGCTGACTGCAAGTATAATTGCTGATGAAATTGCACCAACAAAGGATTCCAATAGGTCAGAACCAAGTCCCGCTACATCACCTACATTATCACCTACATTATCAGCAATCGTTGCAGGATTTCTTGGATCATCTTCAGGGATATGTGCTTCAGTCTTACCAACAAGATCCGCCCCCATATCTGCCGCCTTTGTATAGATTCCACCGCCCACACGATTAAACATGGCAACGATAGAGCATCCTAAAGCATAACAGGAAAGGCACTGTGTAAAAATATGGTTTCCATCCCTTAATGATGAAATGGAAATCATTCCCATTCCATAACCAAAGATGATGTATACAAGGAAAAGACCTAGTAATGCAAATCCTCCTACACAAAGTCCCATAACGGAACCACCCTTTAGCGCAACCTTTAATGTATCGCCGATTTTCTTTGTTATTCGTGCTGTGTTAGACACTCTGACATTAGCATAGGTAGCAATCTTCATACCGACCCAACCGGCAGACGCACTCATAACCACACCAATGATAAAGCATACAGATGGCTGCCATGAAAACGTACCATACTGCACCGAAAAAATAACTCCAAACACAACTGCAATGATTGCGACAACCACTGCGATAATCTTGTACTCGTATGTAATAAATGCATTAGCACCAACACGAATTGCTGCTGCAATTTCAGACATACAATCTGTTCCTTCATCTAACTTCTTCACACCCACGAAGTTAAATGCTGCATAGCCAAGTGCAAGCAGTGCTGCAACAATGACTAAAATCAATAAAGCCTCCATTTTAAAATACTCCTCACTAATATATATTTTTGATGCCTCCCAATTGCATCTTGTATAATTTTACTAAATTATCTCGTCAAAGTCAATTTATTCTGTTACTATTTCACTATATTATAGTGTAAGTTTACAAACAATTCTTTTGCTCTATTAAAGTGTTAAAGTGTTGACAATCCTTACAGATGCTTTGTTCAATTTATCCAAAAATACATTTTTTCTTACATAAAAATCATTTATCAATATATACTGATTATGTATTATAAAATTTTCATAATTTTCTATCTTTATACATCTTGTAGTTTTCAAAACTATGTGTTAACATATGGTAAAACCTGTTAAATCGTTTTTGAAATATGTAACAATAAATCAAAACCTGCCAATAGGACAATATTTATCAAGAAAAAGAGGATTTTTTATGTATAAGATTATTACAGATTCAGCATGCGATATTATGAAAGTTTATTTGGACAGACATCATGCCGACTTAGTTCCACTATATGTAACATTCGACGGTGAGTCTTACATTAAAGAGCAGATTGAAATCGGATATGATGAATTCTATGATAAGATGATTAACGAAGGGGCATACCCTAAGTCATCTCTTCCAAGTGTTCAGGATTACATTGATGCATTTATGCCTTATGTTGAATCCAAGACGCCCGTCATTGCAATCACAATCACGACACTGTTTTCAGGCTCATACAACTCTGCCTGCACAGCAAGAGATACAATTTTAGAAGATTATCCAGATGCTGAGATTACTGTGATCAATTCTTTGCAGAATTCTGCTTCTATGTCATTATATGTATATGAAGCAATCAGAATGCAGGAAAATGGTGTTTCCTACGAAGACTGTATTCGTGTTCTGAATGAAATGAAAGCTCCTGGCAGAATCTTCTTTACTGTTGAATCCTTAGAATATCTTCAGAAAGGCGGCCGTCTTGGCAAGCTGGCAACAACAATCACTAGCAAGTTAAGCATTCGTCCTTTAATTATTATGAAGAATGGCGCAATTTCTGTTGGAGGAATCTCACGTACACGTAACAAAGCCAAAGCTAATGTCATCGATGTTGTCCGCAAGCATATTGCCGACAATCATATCGATATTAACAATTATGATTTCACAGTTGGATACTGCACAAACCCAGAAGAAGCTGTGGAATTCAGAAAGAATGTTGAAGAATCTCTCGGTGTAAAGCTCATTGAGTCCAGCGAGGAGTTCAACACAAGAATCGGTGTTGTAACAGCATGTCATACAGGTCCATATGCACTTGGAATTGCATGTATGCCAAAGTACGAATCACTACTGTAAATTCTAATCTAAACATATTTTCCTATTTTATCAAAAGTCACAGAGTATGTATTACGCCAACACAGGCACGCTTTCGCTACACCTCGCTCGTTGCGTTACATAAGCTGCTAAAGAACAGCAGCTAAGTAAATGGCGAACGAAGTTCGCCTTGGGCTCGACTAGT
>JAQUVV010000018.1:4807-19370 GCA_028693195.1 Lachnospira sp. | reverse complement strand
CTCGTAAAAGCGCACATCTTTTCGCTGTCACTTGCCTCTCCAGCAATCATATAGTTCCTCCTTCCCCATACAGTACATATTTTAGGTATAAAAAATGCAGTATCAGATTTCACGCACCTCTGTCTGGCAGGTGCAAAAATCCAATACTGCTTACTATGGAAAATATGTACACTTAACAAACCGTTGATACTATTCTTTTTGAATAATACAACAGCAGCAACACTGATTCATAAGATTTGCTTCTACAGTTCTGTTTACGTTCATTAATGTGTTCATGATTTTTCCTTTCTTTTTCATTTACTCATAGTTCGATTATTTATTTCCTATTATCTTGCTATGGATTGTATGAATTGATAATACTCTTGATTATTTGTGTTGTCAATCCCTTTTTTACATTTTATATCAATAATTGGTATGCTCTTCGCATCACTTCTTTGAAGTCCTCGAATCTCCTTTGTTGCCTCAAGACCATCCATGACTGGCATACGAATATCCATGAGAATCGCTGCATATGTTCTGATTGCTGATTGAGAAAATGCTTCTATGCCCTTCTTTCCATCCTCCGCAATTGTCACAATCATTCCTTTCTTTTCCAAGATTCTACGTATAATCTCCTGATTTAGAGGATGATCTTCGCAAACGAGAATCATGTGATTCTCAAGCTTCATTTCATCCAATGTAGATTCTTCCAGTATGCTGCTCTTCTGATCCTCCGATTCTTCCACTGCCAGTTCGTATTCACCTGTCAGTGTAAATGTTGTACCCACTCCCAGCTTGCTGCTGACCGCAATCGTCATGTGCATTAAATCACACATTCTTTTTACGATGGTAAGCCCAAGTCCTGTTCCTACCCCCACTGGCGTCACTACTTGATTCTCCTGACTAAATGGTTCGAACATATGCTCTTGAAATTCTTCACTCATTCCAATCCCCGTATCGGTAATCATGCTCAATCCTTTCGTTAGAATAGACGCAAGCACCTGATCATTATCGCTGGTGGCAAAACAGAACATATGGCTGTAATCATTGGATAACTGCACGCTCAAATCACTGAACTGATACATTCCCAGATAATATTCAGCAATATAATTATTAATGATTGTCATGTCTGCTTTGCCAGCTTCCACCGCCTTCAGACAGTCCTCATAAGTGTCATAATATTGAAAGTCCGCATCTGGATACTGTTTCTCTAGGTAATCTGAAGTGTATCTGAACTTCTGAATTGCTGCAATACGGCTGGATGCCGGATCAAAATTCTTTTCTTTTTTTTGAATAATATAATAGTTAATATCTTTCACTGGTGCAGAAATCCCAAAATTCCAATTTTTTGCATAATTTCGGTCATAGAAAAATCCTGCATATACGTCTGCTGTTTCCAATCCGTTGAGACAATCATCAATAGAAACTGCGCGGAATTGTTTCCCAAGCTTCTCACAGAGCAGCTTTGCCTGATCCACATAAATTCCATAATATTCACCATCTCTGCAATGAGACAGATATCCCTCATTTTCTCGAAATGCAAAGGTCAGCGTATCCAATGATGATAGATAACGGCTCTCCTCCAACGTCAATGGAACCGTTGTTCTCTCTGGAAACCACTTTTCATACAGATTAGAAAGAAACATCGGTTCATCCAGCTTGATTTCAGCTATGGCATCATTAATGGTATTCATATATGGACTGTCGAGAATCATGGAGATATAATTGGAAATGCTGTTAAATCTTGCAAGCATCTTCATATCATCTGACATATCCATGATATTCGTAATCAGTGCATCCACGTTTCCCTGTTTCAATTGCTCATAACATTCATTATATTCGGAGAAAAATACCAGCTGACTCTCCGAGATTCCAATATCCTCTAGGTACTTTTCCACTTCCTCTGCCTGAAAAAAAGAATCTGTAATAGCAATTTTCAAAGCATGAATGGTATCATAATCCTGATAATATAGATCCTCTCTGGAATTCAGGTCAACATGACCTCATAAGTATCTAGAATACCAGTACTACTGTAAGCCAATGTAGTCGATGGTGTCGCAGGCATGGTACCCGGCATACGAATATCTGCTTCCCCATTCAGCAACATGTACTTCGTCTTTTCCCAACTGTCTGTTTTCACGTACTCAAAACGAATTCCTGTGTACTGTGAGATTTTATCCAGCAGTTCAACGCCATACCCCACCTCGTTTCCCTGATTATCATAATCAAAGAACCCTTCCAAAGGACAGTATGCAACCCGAAGTACTGTCTCTGTCTGATTTCCTTCATTTGATGACTGTGCTGCCTTTACAGGCATCTGAATTCCTATTAGTAATCCAACTACCAGTTCCACACATATCACCCGAAGTATCCATTTTCTCCAAAATCCATACTCTTCACTATTCATATGCTCTCCTTTGGATTTCCTCACGTTCCCCTACGAATAAACTGATACATATATTGTACTACATATTTCATAAAAAAATAATGATTAATTTCGCTGATTTGTGTTATATTATAAATTCCGCTGTTTATAACAAGACTTAAGTATTAATCATAAATACCTAACCAATAAAATTAGGCAATTGCGAAACTATCTATAATATGTATATAAGGAGTTTATCATTCATTATGAAGAAATTATATAAAGACACACTTGTCATCGGATTTGCTCTGTTTTCTATGCTCTTCGGAGCTGGCAATCTCATATTCCCGCCATACCTGGGTCTGGAAGGTGGCAGTGCATGGTTTACTGGCTTTATCTGTTACTTCATTGCTGATGTAGGTCTTGCCTTATTGGCACTACTTGCAATCTTAAAATGTAGTGGCTCAAAAAAGCTGACCTCTGGATTAGGACGAAAATCATCAACCGCCCTGCTCTGCATCATCACACTTTGCATTGGTCCTCTGGTTGCCGTTCCACGTACTGCTGCCACAACCTATGAGTTATCTATCAAGCCGCTCACATCCCATATTCCAGCTTTTGCATTTTCCATTGCATTTTTCCTGCTGATTTTTATTCTGTGCATCAAGGAATCCGCAGTTGTTGACATCGTTGGAAAGATTTTGACACCTGGACTTTTGATTGGTCTGCTCATTCTAATTGTGAAAGGAATCCTCTCACCAATTGGCGAGATTTCAGATGTTCCTTTAGTTTCCCATGTTGCAGACAAGGGAATTCAGGCAGGATATCAGACCTTAGATGTACTTGCACTGATTGTATTCGGTGTGATTATATTAAAAACTGCAGACGAAAAGGGCTATCACACGCAAAAGGAACAAACAAAGATTGTCACCTCCTCCGGCATGATAGCCTGTATCGGATTATTCTTAACTTATATTGGACTGGCATATCTAGGTGCAACCGCTTTTTCAATATTTAGAACAGAAATCAATCGCTCTACCCTGATTATCTCTATTGTAAAGAACATACTTGGGCAACCCGGACTTGTGATTTTCTCTGTAGTTGTTGCATTGGCCTGCATCACCACAGCCTTAGCACTGGTAAGCTCATCTGCAGAATTCTTCACAGAACTATTTCATGAAAAGATTTCATACAAATATTTTGTAGCAATGATATGTATTATCAGTGCACTTTTATCTATCGTTGGTTTAGATGCAATTATTCTGGTTGCTTCACCTGTTTTGGATATTATCTATCCACCAGTATTAACTCTGATTTTACTGACACTTTTATGGCGCAAAAATCAGCCATCCAAGCTAGTTTTACATGCTGCCGTTACCAGTGCATTTATTATGAGCATCCTGATTACAGCGGACAATCTGTGGGGACTGCTTCCAATGATTCAGCATCTGCCCTTCTATTCCATTGGATTTGCCTGGGTTCTTCCAATGCTGATATGTACTGGAATCTGTATTCTTCTAGAAACATGGCAGCATAATAAATAGAGTCCAATGTGCTTGCACACATTGGACTCTCTAAAATGACATGAGAATCATCCAATAAGAAAGACTCGTTATACTTATTCTTTATAATATGAACATAAAAAGTATAAACAGTTGCTACATGTATGAATACACATTTAACCCCTGATTTATGTTTACAAACATCGATTAAACCGCTCTGCGAAATCATCCAGATAAATCTTTCTCCACTGATTGATTGTCTTCGCACCCATATGCTCGCCTTCGGCAGTCTCAGGCTCTAGGACATCTGCCCACCAGTTCTTTAGGCCCTGTCCTTTATCTTCTCTGTTTTCCTGTGCTTCTGGAATAGATACGAATTCGCCCTTCTGTCCATTCAGTTCTGGAATATCACTCTCAATTTCATAACTCCATTCATCCACTGATTTTGGCATAAAACGAATCTTATATTCTCCATTACCAGTATAATATCCGTCAAACCTCTGATTTTGAACAACCATCTGTAGCATTGGCTTGTCAAAGATAGAAGCATCACTCTCATCCTGCACTGGACCATGAAATACATATTCAATCACTTCAAAGATTTCCACTACATCACCTTTGGTAGTATTTCTATGATACGTTCTATGTGGACGATTCCATACTCTTGTAAAACGTCCTCCAAGACTATCGTTCTCTGGAATTTCCGGTGTTCCATTCATTAGGTAAGTCACAGTCGGGGTATCTCCCATCTTAATCACACCACCAAGATGTTTAGAGAAATAATCTCCCAGTGCACCATGTCCATCTGCATGCTCCGTTACAAATGAATGATTTCCGTAATCTTCATCCATATATCCACCATTAAACCAGCCACGATAGGTAGAATTATCCTCAATGATCCAGAGATCTGGAAATTCTCGAAGAATATATTCATAGGCATTCAAGCCCCATTTCTTGTTCGGTCCACCAATGTAATTCACACGAAGCTTTGGCAGAATGTCTGGTGCATCATGAAGTGCCTGGGCAATATCCTCCAGCAGTCCCCAGCCAAGAATATAGAGAGGACGGTCGTCCTGCTTTCTTGCACACTCAATAATCAGCTCAGAACCTGGATTACTGGTTGTATATCCCTTATAAGGCGCAATGTCAATTGCTCCCTGCCTGGTGACTGATCTTAAATACTCAGGTGTTGGATAGTTGTCTGAATGCTTCTTCAGATTCTCGTAATCCTTCTCATACTGATCAATGACTTCAAGAATATGGCTGGCTCTTCCTGCTCCCCAAGCCGATGAAATCAATCCTTCTGTGTCAAACATATCTGAGTAAAGAAGAAAATGTACCATAGATTGAAAATCATCTGGATCACTTCCTCCAATATCTGTTGATACGATGACCCTGTATCTTGTTCCGAATAATGCTCCCTGATCTGGTAAACTCATAATATTTACTCTCCTATTCCAATGATTCTTTACAATATTTTATATACCTGTAATCCTATTATAATGAAATGTAAATTTATGTCAATATTTGCATAAATATTTATATGAATTTTATATCATTATTTTATGCCATGAACTAAAATGTCACATAATAGCATAAAAACAGAACTGTCCATAAATGAACCGTTCTGTTTTCTCCTATCAATTAATTCTTTTTACACTTTCACGAATAACCAGTCTACCGCAGACCTCCGTCTTTACATTTGCTTCAACATCATTCTCTAATTGCTCCACTAGCCTCCTAACTGCAACTTCTCCCATATTATGCTTATAGATATGAATCGTCGTCAATCCAGGAGCTACTACTTGACAGATTGGTATATCATCAAATCCAATCAAGGAAACATCTTGCGGAATCTTATATCCCTTTTCTTTCAAGGCTTTCATGACCCCCATCGCAATACTATCATTATCTACAAAATATGCAGTTGGAAGACTCTTTCTATCATCCAGATATTTTTTCATATCTTCATAAGCTGTATCTGGCTTTGTTCCAACCGTTGCCACATAAGCCTCTTCATAATGAATTCCATGCTTTTCCAAAACCTGCTTATAACCAAATTCTCTATAATCAAATCCTTTGATCCGAAAATCCCCGCGAATATAACCTATCTTCCTATGTCCAGATTGATATAGATATTCCACTGCCTCATAGGCAGCACCCATGCTGTCTATCAGAACTGCATTAAAATTCTGTGAGCTGCTCCATCCATCTAAAAGAATCAATTCTTTTTTCTTTGATGTAAACAGTGCAAGGTCCTCTTCATCCATTTCCGTCGCTAATAAAATTACCGCCGAACTATTATCATATATCACCTCATTCAACTGACTTTCAAAATCTGAGTCAGATGGACTCAACCGTATAAAAACTGTCTCATATCCTAATTTCTTGGCCTGATTTTCAACGCCTTCTATTACTGCTGGAAAAAACAAACTATCATCTAGAATCTTTCCATTTTTTCGAAAAGTTACAAATTTAATTTTTGTAATTTTACTTTGAAACGCATAACCTAACCGTTCCGCTTCCTCTCGAATTAACTCTGCGGTTCTTTTATTCACTCCTGTCTTACCATTCAATGCATTAGACACTGTCGCTGGGGAAAATCCTGTATTTTCACTAATAACCTTAATATTTGCCTTCATGTTTGTTCTTTGTCCTCCAGATTACTTTTCATATAATAATATAATGTTTTTTGTAAAAATTTACAATATTTTTTAAATTGACAATGAAATAATAAATATACTCAAATAGTTTATATTTTCCGTATCTTATAGTAAGATTTGGTTATAATATAGTACTAATGCTACTACGAAAGGAGTGTCAATCATGCAAACTTTAATCAAGCCATCTGCTTCTATTCGTCAGAATTATAATGAAATATCTAATTTGTGTAAAGAAACTGGTGAACCTGTATTTTTAACTAAAAATGAAGAAGGTGATTTGGTCGTGATGGATATCGCCGTCTATGACCAACGAGAAATGCAATTAGAACTTCGAGAAAAACTATTAGAAATCGAGACCATGAGAAAATCCGGAGTTTCCGATTTATCTGCCCGTGATATCAGTTCGGATCTTCGATCTAGAATTAAGGAGCGTGCTACCCATGTATAGAGTCGACATCTCCCCATCCGCCAAAGATGTCCTTATGGACTATACGGTAGTTTTCTTAAATAAATAATTAGAATTGATTCAGATTTCTGATCTCGAATATATTCTGCAAAACACTTCATATTTCGCAGAATATATTCGAAATATTATTTTTATGAAGTATGCTTATACTTATCTACTCATAATAATATCTTCCAGTTTTCTCTTTGGCACGTAATGAACATCATTCTCATCTCTGTAGTAATTGATGCTCTCACCTTCATGATACTCTGTCAATACAATCTTCTCTGCTGGTTTCCCCAATGCTACAATCAAAAGTGGTGCAAGATTCTCAGATAATCCTAATGCATCTCTCACTGGTCCTGCCTGAAAATTCCCAATCATACATCCTCCAAGCCCATTTTCTGCTGCAGCAAGAAGCATCGTCTGTGCCACGATTCCTACATCCTTCTGATATCTATTGAGGTTATCACTGATATTCTTATCCTGACAGATGATAATAAATCCTGTTGGATGCATTCCCTGATGTGGCAACTCCAAATCTGGCAAGGCTCTTGCCCACTTGGTCTGATTCTGAATCTTATCCACCTCATCCTTCTCCCATGCCAGATAGAACTGGAATGGCTGTGCATTGACACTGGATGGTGCCAGTCTTGCATGATCCACGAAATCTGCCAGCTCTTCCTTTGTAAACTGATAGCTCTCGTCATATCCTCTGTAACTTCTGTTTGCTTTCACTAAATCCTTAAATGCCATATCATGATCTCCTTTTCTGATTTTTCATTCAACATTGTACACTTTCAAAAATCAATTATGTATATTCTTCTTTCATCATATACTGTAAAAAGGTGTACTCGTAGCAACATTGTACTATTTTTATCAAATATGTGAAACCCATTTCTTTGGAAATATCCCACTTTATTTTCACATATATTTCTAGATTAATGCAATGCTTTGAGTAATACCGCCATATCTTTTCCGATTTTTCTAACCATATTCTGCAATTGCTCATCCTCTGTAAAACTAATATCCTGATGTTCCCAGATTCGATTCCAATTATTTGATCCCACCACATACATTTCGTGATTTAAGAAAAAATAATTGATCTGATCCAATGCATTCTGAATTCTTCCGCGTCGGGCAACAATCACACTGGAGCCAACCTTGTGCATCAGCAGCTCTGGACTTTCTTCCATAATCATAGATGCACGCTCCATCAATGCCTGCATATTGGCAGTAACCTCTGCAGAATATACTGGTGAACCTATGATAATTCCGTCCGCGCATATCATTTTCTGAAATATTTCATTGAAAATGTCTTCCATTCCATCACACTGTTGTGATACTTCACATTTCCTACATTTCCAATATGAAAATGCGTAATATATTCTTTACATGTCTCAACGACGAACTTTGAACTCTCATATGTTGTTGGAAAATGTGACAAATCCACCAACAATCCAAAATTATCATGTGTTTTTCGAATTTCTCTTGCAAATTCTGCTGCATATGGCGCTGGACCAATTAAAGCCGCCTTATCCATATCATAATCAAAGACTTCTAACTCGACCATCATTTCCTTTGTCTTCGCATAATCACATAAAGCTCTTGTCGTTTTTAGCAACTGTTCAAATGCCTGTGATTTTGATTCCTTCTCCCACTTTCCAGACAGAAATGCGATTCCCTGTGCTCCAAGCTCTTGTGCTTCATCTATTCCTTCCATGAGTGTCTTTAGGGCAGCCTTTCGCTGTTCCTCGTCTAAATCATTGGGATTTAATCCTGTGCCCAACAACCTTGGTTGTGCACCATAACATACCTTCATGTGAGACTGTCCAAGCATCTCGATCACCTCGGTTTTTGTCTCATCATCTGGCATCTGCCCAATTTCAATTGCATCGAAATATGAATCACAGCATAATGCATGAACTGAATCTGTAATATGGTATTGGTTTGGCGGATGGCTCATCCACTGAATGGTTCCGACCTGAAAATATTTCTGTATTGGCTCTCTCATCGCTCTATTAACTCCTTTTTATTATCTATTAAAATAAAAGGAGCCCCCGCCCTATCACAAACATTGAATCGGGACGTTGGCTCCTTGTATATCAAAAACCTGACGTGGAATGGTTTCATTTATTAATTAGAAAAGGGAGTAATTTGATGTCAGTCAGGTTTATGATGCATAAAAATATTCTATCTAGAGAATGTACATTTAGTCCTCGTAGATGAAATCTGGCGCGCAATACATCATTGCTCCACGTTTCAATGTCATCTCTGGTTTGAGTAACTTATCCGCAACGAAGATTGTTCCCTTCCAGTCACGGTATGTCTGCTTACAGTCCATCCAGTCAAAGATTGCTACATCAGCGTATGCGCCTTCACCTAAATGTCCGATTTCATTCTCCAGCTTCATCAGCTTAGCAGGACCGTATGTTGACATCTCAACTACCTACGTCAGTATTATGGAGCAGAAAGCGAAAAAATCAAAAAACGTTCCCACAATCAGGCTGTATTAACAGACTTTGCAAAACTCCCCTTCTGTATGCTGGATAATCGTCTTGGTCAAACCATAGAAAATAGCTTTATTGAAGCGGGAATCACTCCAAAGGTTTATTCCAAAACAGCTTCTGTTCATATTGGAACCTCTATCGGACTGACGGGTATGGGCGCGTCCTTCGCTACCATGACCAGTCTTTTAAACCAAAAAGAATCCATCACCGACGATATGAATATATTCCCACTTTATATCAATGGTAAGAAATTCGTTCAGGAATTATTCGTCATTCACCACCGTGACCGCTACCTATCCAGCTATACCAAGTACTTTGTCCAAGCGCTGACTGACTACTGCCACCGTACAGAACTTACTTCTATTCAGAAGTTTGTAGGCAAACAGAAAGACACACTGACAGATGAAGCCAAGTATATGGCACCGTAAACATATTTCTCAAAAGTTAAAGACCGGATAAACAATCTTTAAATCTGATTGTTTATCCGGTCTTCTGTAATTTATGTATCATAACTTCACTCTCTTGTTTCCCATAACACCGATGTTATAAATTATATCAAATCTGCCATACAGACTTCAAGCCCTGTAAACACCATAGAAGATATATTCTCATCCCATGAGTAAATTGTAATTCCTTCCTGTCTGCACTCTTTTTCACTGTTAAAATCAAACACTGTCAGAACATTCTTGATTGGGTCAATAATCCAATACTCACGAATTCCACCTTTTCTATAATGATAGACCTTCTTCTGATAATCATTCTTACTTGTCCCTGGCGATACAACTTCAATAATCCAGTCCGCAGCACCATCAAGACAATCTTCTTTCATTATATCCTTATTACAAACCACCATAATATCTGGTAGAAATATGTTTGTTTCATCATCTTCATTCTGTAATCTCATAGCATAATGACTTGAAAAGACTTCACAACTGCCACCGTTTCTTTGAATAAAGTCGGATATCTTGAATGACAACTTAGAAATAATTCTCTCATGAGTAAGAGATGGCATCCCCTTAAATAATAATACCCCATCTATTAACTCTGCCAAATCCCCCTCTGGAAGATTATTAATATCATCTTCCGTATATTTCCTGGTATTTAACGCATAATTACTTGTCTCTCTCACCATCATAGGTTGATCTATGGATTGATGATATTCGTACTTCGGAATCTTACCAGAAGCTTTCTCTATCTTTCCAATAGCATCCTCTATGGCAAGGAGTGTATCATATCCCGGCGACTTGGTTACGCCTCCAAGTATCTTATTAATGGTACTAACTGGAATTCCTGTTAAATCCGCAAGCTTCTTATTGGTCAGTTTCAATGCCTTCTTCCGTGCTACTAAATCTGCAATATTCATAACCATCCCTCCGCTTTTTTCTCACATTTAAATTCACGATTTCTTTCTCTCTTCACATACATGAAATCATATTGTGTTGCCTTATTATTTTCAGTTTTTCTTATATACATTATATTATTTTTCATTGTATATCGCAACATAAAATAACCATAAATGGTTATTCTTATCCATTTATGGTTATTTTTTGTCACTCTTATCTTCTCAGATAAAACGTCTTTCTTCTCCTCACATATTGCCAGCCCTCGAATCCAATCATAAAGATCCAGCCAACAATAATTCCCAAAGGAATTGCTTTGATTCCCAGCTGTCCGACCATTGCATAGGATATGAATACACGGATTGGAATTTGAATAGTTGTTGCAATCAATGTTACTTTCAAATCTCCAATTCCGCGGAAAAATCCTTGGAATGTGTTGCAGAACACGCATAATATGTACCCCATACTCATGGTCTGTAGATATCTCATCCCCTCAGTTACGACTCCCTCATCTGCATTTCCCATGAATATTCCAATCAATGGTTTACAAAAGAAGAATACGACCACCGCAATGACAAAGTTAAAAACCAGCCCCATCACAAGTACCGTTCGATACCCTTTCGCGATTCTCTCTTTTCTTCCAGCTCCCATATTCTGAGATGTAAATATCATCAATGAAGAGGCCAGACTGTTTCCTGGTTCCAACACATAATTATCAATAATTGTACTGATGTTAAAGGCTGCAACCGCATCCACACTAATCATATTGACCGCTGACTGCACTAGAATTCGTCCCACATACAGCACTGTCTGTTGAAATGCAGAGACCGAACTGAAGCTAATGGTCTTTTTTAAAAGTCTAACATCTAATTTTAATTCTCTGATACCACATTTAAAATATGGAACCTTCCATATAATGTAGAGAAATCCTAACAGTGCAGAAAAAAACTGAGAAATCACCGTTGCATAAGCTGCGCCATTGATTCCCATTCCCCATTGTCCTACAAATAACAAATCCAGAACAATATTCATGATAGAGGAAATAATCAAAATAATAAGGGGCGCCATCGCATTTCCAATGGATCGAAGTGCGCCGGACAGGATATTGTAAACTCCTGAGAATATCAGTCCTGCAATGATGATTTTCAAATATCCCTCTGCCTGGGAGATAATCGCTTCTGGCGTTCTTGTCCATACAAGAATATTCCTACAAAGTATGAAACTGACTACGCTAATTACAATTGTAAAATACACAGTTCCCATAAGTGTTGTGACAAACTGTTTCTTCAACTGGTCATAATCTCTTGCTCCAAAATTATGCGACATCAAAATAGAGCTTCCAAGAGAAATACCTACTAATAGAAACAACAATATATTCATTACCGGTCCAGCCGCACCAATTGCCGCCAGCGCCTGCTTCCCATTAATCTGCCCAACAATAACCGTATCTACAGTATTATATAGAAGATGAAAAAAGTTCCCTATCATAAGTGGAACCGTATATAGAAGCATATGTGCTGTAATTTTTCCTTTTGTCATGTCTCGAACCATATCTGTATCCCTCTATTCTACATTCATTCTGATTGACTTTATCCGATATCATATAATTTCGCATTATATTTGTAAAACGAATTATTTCGATATATAATATCTGTATATTCGATATTTATTATCTTGATTAGCCATGAATTAATGGCAGCCCCATTCTATTTATATACTATTTTTACTATTTCTTATTAAAAATGTGCATATTAATACAATCTACGCATTATTCAAGTATATACATATGATTTTCCTATAAGATTGCTTTTTTAGTACGTAATAAGTACATATAGTACATTTTCAATATGTTTTGTATTTTTCACACTCATACTAGACTCAAAAAATTCAATTCAACAAAAGCAACTGATAAAAGCTAAAGAAAGGAACCCGCCATGACCTATGAACATATAGAAACATTTTTAACTGTTGTCGCATCTGGAAGCATTACCGCCGCCGCAAAAAAACTGTTTATTTCCCAGTCCACTGTCAGCAGCCGCATCATGCAATTAGAGGAAGAATTAAAAACCCCTCTGCTCATTCGTCAGAAGGGTCATCGACAGATTTCTCTCACCAGCTTTGGGACATCATTTATTCCGATTGCAAATCAGTGGGCGGCTCTGTGGAAAGATACAGAAAATCTCAAAAGTAAATCCGATGTCAAAACCTTGACTATTGCCAGCGTAGATGCAGTCAATAACTCAACTTTTGTACCCTTGTTTCAGCAACATATACATACATCTACACAGATTCGTCTATCCATCAACACATTTCATTCTAATGAAATTTATAGTCTGGTGGAAAATCGAACAGCAGATTTAGGCTTTGTATTTAACCAAATTGCATATCCAGATGTTATTTCCAAACCAATTTATCAAGAGAATTTCTATTTGCTTTGTCACAAGGACAGCTCATACAATAACTATATTTCCTGTAATGATCTGGATGCTTCCAATGAAATCTATATTAACTGGGATTCCAGCTTCCGCCACTGGCACAACCACCATTGGAGTCCGGATATTATACCATTTATGGAAGTAAATATTGGGTCTATGCTTTCAAAATACCTGAATAAACCAGCGATGAATCATCCAGGGCATTGGGGAATTGCTCCCATGTCTGTCATTGCAACTGCCATTCAGCACAATCCAGACTTAAGATACTGCACATTAAAAGAACCCCCTGCTGCGCGAACTTGTTATGAGATCAAAAATCTTCATACAAAGTCAGGACAGCAGGAGGCTATTGCATATTTTGAACAGGAATTAAAGGATTTTATTCAGCAGGAAGATGCCTTGGTGAACATGCAATGTTAATTATTCCACCCAGGAACTCTCTCACATTCATTTACAACAATTTCATATTCTTATGCTTCTGATTTCTCTCCACGAAGAATCTCTTCCTTGCAGAACCGCATAAATTCTTTAATCAGCGCCGACATGGTCTTATTCTTTTTCCATACCAGCACACTGCCCAGATAAATGTCTGGATAGAATGGGATGAACTTCAATCCATCATAATGTGCCTCCAGATCTAAGGCAACCATGTCACCAAGTCCCGCTTTCACCATCATACATCCGTTATACATCAGATTCATGGTGGCCACAACATTTAACGTGTCAGCATGCTCCCCCATCCAGCTGGTAAGCTCATTTCTGACAATACTCCGACCTGAAGCAATGACTGGACGACCTGATAAATCCTGTGGCGTAATATATTCCTTCTCTGCAATGGGAGAATCCTCCCGAACTACAAGTCCCCATCGGTCCTTATCTGGCAGACGACAGAAACTATGCTGAGAAATATCTACTGGTTCCACCAGCATACCCATGTCCAGATTTCCACTCTCCAGCTGCTCCTTCACATGATCCGCAATTCCTGTATATATATGAAACTGCACATCTGGATGCAGAGCATGAAACCTTGACATAATCTGTGCCAGAAAGGTCATACCTGCTGACTCGCCTCCACCAATGGATATTTCTCCGGAAAGCTCATCTTCCCTTGAGAATTCATTCTGTGTCTTATCCACCAATGACACAATTTCCTGAGCACGACGCTTTAGTAAATGTCCATCCTCCGTCAGCACAATGCGGTGGCTTCCACGTTCAAAAAGTTTCGTTCCAAGCTCTTCCTCCAACTGCATCAACTGTCTTGAAAGTGTCGGCTGCGTTACATGGAGCAGATTTGCGGCTCTGGTAATATTCTCTTCTCTTGCAA
>JAQUVV010000018.1:0-4797 GCA_028693195.1 Lachnospira sp. | reverse complement strand
AATTTAAAACTCGAAGTTCCATGCTCTCCGCTCCTCTCCTATATATCTTTTACTTATTTTACCACCGCTTACTCTTGATAGCCAATACTTTCGAAAAATTCTGTGTCATGCCTTCAAAGCATCATATCTTTCAAATGTGCCCTACACTCTTTTATTACATACTATTCTTCTTTCTCCATCCGCTTCAACTCCGGCAGTACTGTGATCAACATTGTAATAAAACTCAGACTTCCCCCTATCACATTCGAGATTGGCTCTGCCATAAACACTCCATCAATACCCATCTTGAATGCATATGGTAACAGATAAGTTAACGGAACAACAATAAAGACCTTTCGAAGTAACGAGAAAAAGATTGCCTGTTTCTTCTTGTTCAATGATTTGAAAACTGTCTGTCCAACATACTGCAAATCCATAAAGATAAATGCTGCGAAATAAATATTAAGTGCCGGAACTGTATCTTCTATCAATGCCATATCAGAACTAAATATTCCTATGAGAAATCTAGGCGCAAGAATAATGATACTCCATACAATTCCTGTATAAAGCAGGATCATTGCCATCATCTCCACGCCTGCCTTTCTCACTCTTCCAGGCCTTACCGCCCCATAATTATAGCTTAGGATCGGAGAGCTTCCTTCACACAATGCAAAGATTGGTGTCTCGACCATCTGACGAATGCTGGTAATAATTGTCATCACTGCAATATACACATCTCCTCCCATTGTAGAAAGAACACTGTTACAGCATATGGTTACCAGACTGTTTGTAAACTGCATAATAAAACCTGCACTTCCCAGACTAACAATATCCTTCATATGCGCCAGACTGGATCGCACTTCTATCTTATGTAACAAGCGCACTTTGATTTCCGACCTTCTCCTAAGAAAATATAGCACAACCATGGCAGATATAGTTTGCGACAAGACTGTTGCCACCGCTGCCCCGATAATTCCAAGATGAAAAACAAAGATAAAGATTGGATCTAATATGACATTTGCAATCGCACCGATTGCAACCGAGCACATTCCCATGGTTGCGTATCCCTGCGCATTAATAAACGGATTCATGCCTGTCGTCAACATAGATGGAAGTGTTCCGATCAAATATATCATCAGATATGGATATGCATATCCAATCGCTTCTTTTGATGCTCCAAATATCCATAGAATTGGATTGGCAAATATCATACCTACAATCATTAAAACAACTGCACCTGCACATAACATGGAAAAGGAAGTGTTCATAATTCTTCCCGCCTTCTCATCATCCTTCTGTCCTCTGCTGATTGCAAAGAGAGGTGCTCCTCCTGTTCCAAACAAATTACTAAATGCTGTGATAATGACAATGATTGGAAAGCATAAACCAACCGCACCTAGCGCAGTCGTTCCTACCTCGGGAATTCTTGCAATATAGATTCGGTCTACAATGTTATATAATAATGTTAAGAGCTGCGCCACCAGCATGGGCAACGCAGCGTTCAATAAATTACTTGTTATGCTACCTTTTTCAAAATCAATTTTTTTCATAATATTATCTTTCCTCTATTTGTACTCATGATAATAATTCAGAGCTGAATCTGTATACAATCCAGCTCTGAGTTATTTCTCTTGATTATAACATTTTATATGATACAAAACACGAATGTCTTATTTCGCATATTTCTTCAACAACTCAAACATCTTATCATAATTGATTGGTTTTGCAATATGCGCATTCATTCCATTGGATAATGCCTCTGCCACATCCTCTGCAAATGCGTTGGCTGTCATTGCAATGATTGGAATAGTTTTCGCTTCTGGATGTGTAGACTTTCTGATTTGCTTTGTTGCTTCATAACCATCCATAACAGGCATTTGCACATCCATGAGAATCATATCGTAAGTTCCTGGCTCACTAGCCGAGAAAATATCTAGTGCTTCCTTTCCATCTCTTGCCTGATCTACGCAAATTCCAGTCTTTTCCAGCATTGTCACAGCAATTTCCATATTCATAGCATTATCTTCTGCCAGTAGAATTCTTACACCAGACATGTCAATCTTTTCCTTTGCCTGATCTGATGATGCCGCTGGGTCATACTCGCCAAATGTGGAAACCAGCAGGTCCAGGAGTGTTGATTGGAATAATGGTTTGGCAATTACTTTATTCACCCCAGATGCCTTCGCTTCAGATTCAAAAGCCGTCACATCATATGCAGTTGCAATAATAATTGGCAGGTCACTGCCCAACTCTTCACGAATTCTCTTTGTGACCTCACATCCATTCATCTCTGGCATATTCCAGTCTATAATACACAGATCATAAGAATAATCACTTCCCATTCTTGCTTTAATCTGTCTTAGCGCTGCCTGTCCACTTGTCACTGAATCTGACTTCACACCACAACGCTTCAGCATCGCCTTTACATAGGTACATTCGTCTGCTTTATCATCTACAACCAGCACTCGCACATGTGAATAATCTGCATGACGCACACTGTGTACATGATTATTCTCTGACTTATCGAAGAATAAGGTCACTGTAAATGTTGTTCCCTCATTCTGCTTACTGTCCACGCTGATTGTTCCGCCCATCATTTTAATCAGATTATTAGTGATAGAAAGTCCCAGACCACTTCCACCAAATTTCTTGGCTGTTCCAGCATTTTCCTGCTCAAATGGATGGAATATACGCGACACATATTCCTGTGACATACCAATTCCTGTATCGCTGACAGAGAACTGAATATATACACGTTTATCGTCTTCATTCATCTGCTGAATCTTTAGCTGAATACGTCCTTGTTCTGGAGTAAACTTCACAGCATTGGATAAAAGATTCATTAAAATCTGATTCAATCGAAGCTGATCTCCAACCAGCCATTCCTGCGTCACACCATCTACCTGTGTTTCAAACTCAACATTTTTTGCTTTCGCATTCTGGTAGAAAATCGTTGTAATATCGGTAATTTCTTTCTTCAAATCAAAATCTTCGTGAGCAATCTTCAATTTTCCAGATTCAATCGATGACATATCCAGAATATCATTAATAATCTGCAATAAATGTCTAGATGCCACGTCACAGTTATCGATGCAATGACTAATCTTGCTCTGGTCACTTTCTACATCTTTTGCGATGGTAAGATATCCAATGATTGCATTCAACGGTGTTCGAATTTCATGGCTCATATTGGATAGGAAATTCCCCTTAGATTCACTTGCCTGTTTCGCAACCTCTAGTGCATCTTTTTCCGCTGCATTTGCCTTACGAACTTCTTCGATTGACTGCTCTAATTCTATATTCTTGGCAACTTCCATCTTTTCTTTTTGTCTTCTCTGGTAAATATAGATGACCAATATGATTAATGCTGCCAGCATTGTCATCATGAATACCAGAATTGCAGGATTTCTTCTGAGTGTCTGAAATAAGGATAACTTACCAATAGAAAAATTCGTGTGATTCTTTACTGCAACATCTACATAATCCTGCTTCACACTGTTTACGCCCTTATTAAGAATTGCAAGAAGACGATAGTCGTCCTTCTGTCCCACGGCAAAGCACAACGATTCCTTCAAGTCAGGAATCGTTGTAGACTGCAGTCCTCCTTTAATATCTTCATTGACATACTTCTGACCAGAATAATCATACATATAGCTAGCATCCGCCTGATTATTTCTAACTGCATTAATACATTCCTGCAAGCTGCTATAATACAACACTTCTTTTCCCTTAATGTATTTCTCAAGATTCCGATCCGTTGTATATGCAGAATTTAGCATTGCAACCTTCTGCACCTCTCCTGCTGTATTCTCCTTCTGAACAGATGCATAAGATAAGTCCATATAGGAATCTGTCAGCTTATAACCCATGTCCTCCGCCTGTGACAGATTATTTCTTGCTTCTAAAAGAATATCCGCTGCTCCACTGCTTCTCAGATTCACATACTCTTCCCGGGTGTCACACAGAACATATTCATACGGAAGCTCCAGTCGTCTGGCGGTCTCCTCAAAGATGTCCACAATAATCCCCTTAGCCACACCATCTTCTACATAGCTGTATGGTGCACGGTCTGGATGAACAAGCACTTTTACTTTCGTCTTACTATTCCATAACTGTGCCAGATAATTTCGTTCCGTTGAACTGAGTGCAATCGAATCACTTCCCGTACCTGAATAATATTTATCGAATAATTCGTCTTTCCATCCAATATCAGAGGAGTCCATCTGTTCAATCGCATAATTAATCTGATTCAGAAGTTCTGTATTGCCTTTCCTAACCATGGCATAGAATGGAGAAGCAGCAAATTTGTCTAATACCCACTCATTATTTAAAGAACGTAAATTACTGGTGACAATAGCATCTATGTTCTTCCCATTCTGTAAATCTGATGCCATTTGATCCATATCTTCATAATAAACCAGTGAATAGGTGAATCCCTTTTCCTCCGCAAGCTCTTTGAAGCGGTCATTTCTGCTGTTTCCATCAATCACTCCGACACGCATCATTATACGTCTGATACTCTCCTGCAATAAACTTACTATTTCCTGCACGCACGGTCAGGATTGCTGCACTGGTGCCTATGGGATCAGAGAAATCGAACTTCTCTTCTCTAGCTGCAGTCTTCTGTGCAGATGTGAGAATATCAATCTCTCCATTCTCAAGCATATCCTGCATCTGTGACCAGTTCTTGTCATACCCTCCATATTCCGCCTCATAGTTATTATAACGAAGCATTTTCTGAATAAACTCATATCCATACCCCGTTCTGCATCCATCTTCATCTATATTATGATAGCCGTCAAATGCAAAAAAGCCCAC
>JAQUVV010000250.1 GCA_028693195.1 Lachnospira sp. | reverse complement strand
TTTATTCGGAGATGCCCTTCTCTATAAATGACCTCATAACGATTTAACACATCATCGTTAATATACTTTGATAAAACCCCCCCCATATTACATCGAAATCACAGTGTCCCCAGAACTCATATTCCGAAATATATTCTTGAAGAACATATCCGTATGCCGGCTTAAAATCTGTCAACCGATATGGTTTTGTTAATGTAATAGGGAATTCAAATTTTCTTTGTATCATTTCTTTAAAATCTTCAAATGTGCAATAATGTACAATCACATTCGAAGGCCACGGATATTCTCCATGATCATCTGTGAATATCATCCAGTCAATTGTTGGATTATATTTCATTGATAATAATTCTTGTGTAAAATAATTTTGTGAATACGGAGGGCACGCCTATGGCGAATATCTATGAAAATAGAATCAGAGAACTACGACAAGAAAAAGGAATTACTCAGATACGACTGAGTATTGAATTAGAGGTGACACAAGAAACCATTAGTGCATATGAGAATGGTAAGCATCTTCCAAGCTTACCAGCTTTGATTAAGTTGAGTGATTTGTTTGGAACAAGTATGGATTATATTATGAAACGAACTAATCATCGAATACATCTGGAGAACAGTAACCTTCGTCCAGATGAAGATCGCTTGCTTTCCTACTATAAGCTACTGGGCACCATTCAAAAAGAGAAGGCAATTTCCTATATTCAGGGACTGTCTGATAGCGGAAATATCCGTTAATATAAAATAGGCAAGAAGCCGTGCGCGCTTTCGATTGAGCAAAGCTCAATCTCAATCACGGGCTTCGCCCTATATAGAAAAAGATAGCAGCACATCCTTATGAAAGTAAACTTTCCACGGACATACTGCTATCTTTTTCTATGCACGACTCATTGCCAACGCGTTTAGACTGGATATGATTTGCTATCTGTGTCTGCAGTCTTAGGATCTACCTTTGTCTGCTGAGCTTCTCTGTACTTGAAGAACTCTGTTGCTACTGCTGGGAATAATGCATAAGAGAGGACATCCTCATCCTGCTGCTTGTATTCCTGAACAACTGGGTCTTTCTTGAACTTCTCAAGCTGTGGCTCGATTAAGTCTGCTGGACGACATGTAATAGGCTCCTGATCTCCAATTGCCTTCTTCTGTACTTCTGGATTGAAAGGCTTGATTGTCTGACCAAATTCACCTGCAAGAACCTTCTTAGATTCCTTAGTGATCATCTTATATCTCTCACCCTGTAATACATTCAATACAGCCTGTGTACCAACGATCTGTGATGAAGGAGTAACAAGAGGTGGTTCACCATAGTCCTTACGAACTCTTGGAATTTCCTCAAGAACGTCTCTGTACTTATCTTCTGCCTTATTCTCCTTAAGCTGAGAAACAAGATTTGAAAGCATACCACCAGGTACCTGGTAAAGAAGAGTCTTGATATTCACACCAAGAACCTTTGTGCTCATCAATCCGCTCTTTAAAGCTTCATCACGCATTGGTGCGAAGTAATCAGCGATTTCAGCAAGTAAGTTCTGGTCAAATCCTGTATCATAAGGAGTTCCCTTAAATGTTTCAACCATAACTTCTGTAGCTGGCTGTGATGTACCCATAGAGAATGGAGACATTGCTGTATCAATGATATCAGCACCAGCTTCAACTGCCTTCAAGTAAGTCATTGAGGCAACACCTGATGTATAATGTGTATGCATCTGGATAGGAAGTGAAGAACCTTCCTTTAAAGCCTGAACAAGTTCAGTAGCCTTATATGGAAGTAAAAGACCTGCCATATCCTTGATACAGATAGAATCTGCACCCATATCTTCGATCTTCTTAGCTGTTTCTTTCCAATAATCCAATGTATAAGCATCACCTAATGTATAAGAAAGAGCAATCTGAGCATGTCCCTTTTCCTTCTTAGCAGCCTTAACAGCTGTCTCTAAGTTTCTTAAATCATTGAAACAGTCAAAAATTCTGATAATATCAATACCATTTGCAAGGGACTTCTGAACGAAGTACTCTACAACATCATCTGAGTAATGATTGTAACCAAGAATGTTCTGACCTCTGAATAACATCTGTAACTTTGTGTTCTTAAATCCATCTCTTAACTTACGAAGTCTTTCCCATGGATCTTCCTTTAAGAAACGAAGTGATGCATCAAATGTAGCACCGCCCCAACACTCTACTGAATGATAACCAACCTTATCCATCTTCTCAACGATAGGAAGCATCTGTTCTGTTGTCATTCTTGTAGCGATCAGAGACTGATGAGCATCACGTAAAATTGTTTCAGTAATCTTTAACGGTTTTTTAACCTGATCTGCCATCTTAATATCCTCCATAATTATTTCTTACGATTATTTTTCATTCCACCTTCAGGCACCGAACAGTTCGCAACGCGAACGCATTCGTGCCGTCACAGCAAATTCTCATTCAGGAACACAGTCCCACTTACGGACAATTCATTTCGCCCCAGCAAATCCTCATTCAGGAACGCAGTCCACGAAGTGGATGCACCGTTCCGTCACCCTTGCTATTCCCAGAAACTGAAACAGTTCGCAAAGCGAACGTATTTCAGTTTCGTCACAGCAGGCAGGAGCTCGAGGGCAGCCGCCCTCGAATATAAATCGCGTAGCGGAATTTACTTCCGCGGAGCGAAACGGGGCAATTAAGGGTCGAAGACCTATGCACGAGATTGCCCCGTTTATTCCTTATTGTTTAAGATTACAGCAATGCTGTAATCTTAGGGAATATAGCAATGCCATATTCCCCCTAGAACGATAGCTTTGCTATCGTTCTAAAGATTTCGGCGGGAGCCGAAATCTACATTACTCCAAACATCGCCATAAATGTACCCGCAGCAACTGCAGTACCGATAACACCTGCCACATTAGGACCCATAGCATGCATAAGAAGGAAGTTACTTGGATCTGCTTCCGCACCAACCTTCTGAGATACTCTGGCAGCCATAGGAACAGCCGATACACCAGCAGAACCGATTAATGGATTTACCTTACCATGAGTAACCTTACACATCAACTTACCAAAAAGTACACCTGCTGCAGTACCGAATGCGAATGCAATCAGACCTAATGCAACAATCTTTAATGTATCTAAGTTCAGGAATGCTGAAGCACTTGTTGTAGCACCTACAGATGTACCAAGAATAATAACGACAATATACATCAAAGCATTACTTGCTGTTTCTGATAACTGCTTAACAACGCCTGATTCCTTAAACAGATTTCCTAACATCAGCATACCAACCAATGGTGCTGTTGTAGGAAGAATCATAACAACGACGATTGTAACGACAACTGGGAAAAGAATTTTCTCAAGCTTGGAAACTGGTCTTAACTGCTCCATCTTGATTTCTCTTTCCTTCTTAGTTGTCAATGCCTTCATAATAGGTGGCTGGATAATAGGTACCAGTGACATATATGAATAAGCTGCAACGGCGATTGGTCCCATATATGCAGTCTGTCCCAGCTTACCTGCCAAGAAGATTGATGTAGGGCCATCGGCACCACCGATGATTGAAATAGCTGCGGCAGCCTTGTCTGGGAATCCCATGAAGATTGCCATAATGTAAGCAGCAAAGATACCGAACTGTGCTGCTGCTCCTAATAAGAAGCTCTTTGGATTGGCAATCAATGGACCGAAGTCTGTCATTGCACCAACACCAAGGAAGATCAGTGAAGGTAAGATACTCCACTCATCCAACAAATAGAAATAATGTAATAAACCACCAACTCCGTTACTTGAATCCTCGATTGACAACATAATGTCAGGATAAAGATTTACAAGCAACATACCAAATGAAATTGGTACAAGAAGAAGAGGTTCGTATCCTTTTTTAATTGCTAAATATAAGAAAACCAAAGCAACGACAACCATGAGATAATTGCCCCATGAAAGGCCAAAGAAGGCTGTCTGCTGTACGAGGTTCCCCAATGTTGTTATAATATAACTCATCTTTTAACCTCCAGTTTAAATGACTCTTAAGTAAAGCATTAGTTCATTGAAACTAATACCTTTCCTGTCTCTACTGAATCACCAACTGAACACTCAACTGTTGCAACAG
>JAQUVV010000249.1 GCA_028693195.1 Lachnospira sp. | reverse complement strand
TAGATATGTTCTTACAATAAAAAATTCCATGACCTTGAACCCAGTTTGAATATGAGTTCAAAATCACGGAATTCCCTTTATATCAAGCACTTTTACACTTTTATTTATCGACCTTTGACAGCAATACGACCGTCTCAACGTGTCCGGTATGAGGGAATAAATCATAGGCAGCAGTCTCTTTCACCTGGTATCCACCTTTTAAGAGAAGCTGTAAATCTCTAGCCTGTGTTTCTGGATTACAGGAAATATAGACAATTCTTGATGGCTGGATCTGAAGAAGCGAATTTAGGAATTCTGGAGTACTTCCACTTCTTGGTGGGTCCATAATGACCACATCTGCACGTTTTTCCCGTGCATAGTCTACTAAGAATTCTCCTGCATCTTCATTAACAAAACGAATATTAGTAACTTTATTCAACTCTGCATTGATCTTTGCATCATGAACAGCATCTTTGTTCAGTTCTACTGCAATTACATTTCCTGCATTCTTTGATGCCACAATACCAATGGTTCCAATCCCACAGTATGCATCAATGACTGTATCATTCTTGGTGATTTCTGCCATTCTGATTGCGGTCTTATAAAGCTTCTCTGTCTGAGCCGGATTAATCTGATAGAAAGATGATGGGCTGATGCGGAAACGATATCCGCAAAGGGCATCCTCGATATAGCCTTTCCCATAAAGTGTCTTATTACGACTTCCAAGAACCATGCTATTGCCCATATTATTCACATTCTGTACAATCGTTGTAATCTCTGGCTGTTCATCTAGAAGTGCCTTCACGAAGTTATTCTTTGATGGAAACATAATATCTCCAGTTACTAAAACAACCATAACCTCCTTGGTCGAGAACCCCTTTCTCATTAGTACATGACGGATAAATCCCTGTTTGCTGTCTTCATCATATGGTTTGTACTTAAAGGACGCGAACAGCTTTCTTAATGTATTCATAATTGCATTGCACTGCTTATCCTCAATCATACACTGTTCAACTGCAACAACATTATGTGTTCCTTCTTCATAGGTTCCTGTAATAATCGAATGATCCTTATCTCCGCTGACAACTGCGTGAACCTTGTTCCGATAATATACCGGACGATACATTCCATTGATTGGTGGAAATGTACAGATACCTGCAAATGTTTTCTTAATTTCAGCATCCTTGACCTTCAACTCTCCTTCGTAAGTCATACCCGCATAAGCGCAGGCACCACATTTTTCCGAATATGGACAGTGAATCGAACGGTCTGCTTCATTAAATGATGATTGTGCCATAATATCTTCCTTTCATTGTATAAGTTAAATAGGATTCAGATGTCAAAAGGTGTTCGCAAAAACTTTTTTGTGCAATCTGACAGCACTACTTTAATTAGGTACCTTTTGGCACCTGAATTTAAAATAGGAAATTGAAAAATAAGCGACGTAAGATTCACTCCAACGCCGCTTATCTGTTCTTGATTTAATTACATCTTTTCGTTCTCATCACCATTGCTGACAATCTTAATCTTGCCTTCATATAACTCTTCAACTGCAATTGATAATGGCTTCATACTTGCTGCATGTGCAATCAATGGCTGTCCAATCTGAAGTGTCTTTGATTCTTCCTTTGAAAGACTGTTCTCATCAATCTTGCTGTCCTTTGCTTCTGGAGCCTTTGCAAGCTTCTCTTCGATTGTTCTTGCTGCAATGATTTCCTTTGCTCTGTTGGCTGTTGCTTTCACGATGGAATATCTGCTCTGTACTAATGGCTGTTCGCCTTCTTCAACCTCGCTGTTTACTACTGCCATTAATTCTGTATAAGATGGATGTATCATGTATTATTCTCCTTCCGAGAAGATTTTCAATTCTTCTCTTATATTATTAATTGTTTGATAGTTATTGGAAGCTTTACACTTCTCTGCGGTGACAATGTTGTGAATACGTTCCACACAGCAGTCAACTTCATCATTCATTACAATGTAATCGTAATCCTCTACTCCTTGAGACTCCTCAATTGCCCGCTTTAATCTTGCACGAACTGTTGCATCATCTTCTGTTCCCCGTCCGCGAAGTCTGTTTTCTAATTCCTTAGCAGTTGGTGGAATGATAAACATAAGAACTGTCTCTGGAAACATCTCTTTAATCTTCAATGCCCCCTGAATCTCAATCTCTAATATCACATTCTTTCCAGCTTCTAACTGATTCTGAACATAAGCCTTCGGTGTACCATAATAATTACTTACATACTGTGCATACTCAATCAATTCTTGATTCTGAATCATCTGCTTGAATTCATCCACAGTCTTGAAGAAATATTCTCTACCGTCCTGCTCACCCTCTCTAGGAGAGCGTGTTGTTGCGGATATTGACAACGCATATTCATCATGCAGCTCCATCATTCTTTTCACAACCGTGCCTTTTCCTGCACCTGAAAATCCAGACAGAACAATTAGTAATCCTTTATTATTCATACTCTTAGCCTCATGCTGCGACTGTTTTTTAGGAGTCAGCTAATGGCTCAAGTTTGCGCGCAGCTCAAACTTGTAGAGTAAAAAATTATCATATAAGATTTTTCACTCTTAACCTCATACTGCAAAAGCGTACATATTATTATACATAAAGTAGGAATTCTACGCAAGTGTTAATTTATTTAATATTACTCAATATTTTGAATCTGTTCTCTGACCTTCTCAATTTCTGTCTTTAAATCAATAGCATGATTAGAAATATCGATGTCATTTGCTTTAGACAGAATCGTATTTGCCTCACGATTCATCTCCTGCGCAATAAAATCCATCTTTCTTCCGATGCCGCCCTCTTCCTCTAAGCACTGTCTTGCATGAGCAATATGACTTCTTAAACGAACTGTTTCCTCATCTACGCAAATCTTATCTGCATAGATAATCACCTCTGTTGCAATTCTAGCCTCATCAATCGTGGTATCAGAAAGAAGCTCTTTCACCTTATTCTCCAGCTTATTCCTGTATTCTTTCATGATTTCAGGACTTCTCGTCTCAATAAATGCAATCAGATGCTCCATGTGATCTAACTTCTTTAACAAATCGCTCTTCAGATTCTCGCCCTCAATAACTCTGGTCTGAACGAACTTCTCACAAGCCTCTGAAATCGCTCTTTCAATAAAATGCCATACCTCTTCCTCATCTGGCTGTGCTTCTTCCATTGCAATGACCTCTGGATATCTGGAAAGTGCTCCAATAGAAACATCATTTGCCATGTGGAACTGCTCCGCCATCTGACGAAATATATTCATGTACTCTGTAGCGATATCGCTGTTGTACTTCAAATTCACTTTATTCTCAGAAAGGTCCTCATAAGAAATAAATATATCGATTTTTCCTCTTTGTACATACTTCTTTAATAGGTCTCTGATTCTTGCCTCAAAAATGTTCAGCTTCTTCGGCATCTTAATTCCTGCTTCCAGATATCTGTGATTGACAGATTTCATCTCAACAGAAATCTTGCGCTGTCCCTCAGAAATCTCACTTCTACCGAAGCCAGTCATACTCTTAATCATACTCAATCTCCATTTCTGTCGTATATACATCCATAACTTATTAGATTAATTCACTCTGCAGGCATTATGACATATGGTAAAAGTCTCAGCTTTTCCATTGTATACACAGACACTTTTATAATCTTACGTTAGACTGTCTTTGAATTCTCACTTGCAGTCTAAACATCATAATTATAACATATCTTTTCTTTCATTTCCATGTTGAATATGCTAAGATATTCATACTATCTTAAGTATCAAAAAAAGCATGTCATTTTACACTTTTTGATACCTTGACATAAATAGCAGAAAATGAGGTATAACACCATGGCATTTGACGGAATTACAATTTCCAACCTTCGTAAAGAAATCTCTGACGCTCTGACAGGCGGCAGATTATATAAAATTGCACAACCTGAGGCCGATGAATTATTGCTCACAGTAAAAACCTCTGGTGGACAATATCGACTGATTATTTCAGCCAACGCAAGTCTTCCACTGATTTACCTGACCAATGATAATAAGCAAAGTCCAATGACTGCGCCGAATTTCTGTATGCTCTTAAGAAAGCATATTCAAAACGGACGTATTATCTCAGTAACTC
>JAQUVV010000248.1 GCA_028693195.1 Lachnospira sp. | reverse complement strand
ATGCAGCGGAAGAAGTATGGAATGCCATTCAGTTCATTGAAGAAAATACTGGAGAGAAGTTCGACTGGGATGCGTTCTTTGCAAGCATGAAGGTATTCAATCAGGAGACAGAACAGCTCTTAGAGTGGTTTGAATTATCAAGAACAGATTATCCTCAGATTATTGGTGATAATCTTGCGTTATATCGTTATGGTGTATATCAGGCGGCTGGTGGACGTAATTCTGTATTCTTAGATACAGATAAGAAGATGACCAAGCTTGCCATGGAAGCATATGAAAAGAAAGAGCTATGTTGTAAGGAAATCAGGCATAGAGCCATCTCTTGGGGCGTGCAGGCAGCCTATTATACTGCATTTCCAATCTGGCTTCAGAACTGCTGGGGAATTGCAACTCTTTGTGATATGTTGAGCTTGGTTTCAACGCAGATGATTAACACAGAAGATAAAGAGCAGGCAATCAGAGATTTAGCATTCCTCTATGAGAATATGATTATGAGAAATCGTTCTAACGGTGGTTATGAGGTTGGTGTAGAGGCTTTGTGGAGATATTGTGAGAGCTTCCATGTGGATATGGTCTTAATGTATACCCATATGGGGTGTAAGGCTATGTCAGGATATCATGGATTGTTTGAAGAGGAAGCAAGAAAGCATGGCATTAAGCTAATCTGGGTGACACATTCATTGATGAAGCCTGCTGATGCTTCTAGACAGGATATGCGAACAGAAGTGAATCGTTTCATGAGAACAGTCATGAGAGAAGAGCCAGTAGACGCAAGCTTAGAAGAGTTTGATGATTCGTTAGCTTGGTAATATAGCATGAAAGCCTTATATCGAAGCTTTCATGCATTGGGAGTTTGGCAGAGCCAAACTCCTGAAGGTTTATAAATATAAATCGAAGTTTTCGAGCATTGGGAGTTTGGCAGGGGCCAAACTCCAGAAGGGTTTCAAACAGGAATCGAAGCTTTCATGCATTGGGAGTTTGGCAGAGGTCAAACTCCAGAAGGATTTTAGACAGAAAAAATAGGGAGATTGTATTATGAATTACTTTGGTGGTTGTGACGCAGGCAGTACATATACGAAGTGCGTGATTATAGACGAAACAGGAAAGATTGTGTCATCCGTGATTAGCAGAAGCAGGATTAACCCAGTTCTTTCTGCACAGGATGCATTAACAGCAGCAATTGAGAAGGTGGCGGAATTAAATAGCGCAGAGGACTTAAAGTATCTCATTGGTACAGGCTATGGTAGAAACAAGGTTCCTTTTGCGGATGAGAATATCTCGGAAATCAGCTGTCATGCTATGGGTGTTCATGTGACAGATCCAGACGTACAGGCAATTATCGATATTGGCGGTCAGGATGTAAAGGGGATTGCAATAGATACAGATGGAACTGTAAAAGATTTTGCAATGAATGATAAATGCGCTGCGGGTACAGGAAGATTCTTTGAAACCATGGCACATGCATTTGAAATGTCTTTGGATGATTTTTCTAAGTTGTCATTAAAGGCAAAGAATGTGATTCCAATTACTGCACAGTGTACGGTTTTTGCAGAAAGCGAAGTGGTTTCCTTAGTTGGCGAAGGGAAACCAATGGAAGAAATCGCAGCGGGAATTCAGTTATCCGTTGCAAAGAGATGTTTCGTTATGGCAAAAAAAGCAGGTGCTGTAGACAATGTGACATTGACTGGTGGATGTGCGAAGAATGAGGGCTTAAAGCAGGCAATTGAGAAGGTTTTAAAGCTTAAGGTCGTGAATCTAAAAACAGATCCTCAGCTAATGGGAGCACTTGGAGCCGCAGAATTTGCAAGACAAAAGGGTATGGAAAGGAAATAGATATGTTATTATTGAAAATATTACTAATTATAGCGATTGTATTTGTAGTGCTATTTGTGCTCAGTATGATTATATATTTCTTCAACCTGGATATGAAGCTTGCTTCAAAGATAGGACCGATTATGAATAAGTTCTATGACCATGTGAAGCGAGATACGAAGCTATGAAACTATATGAGCAATCAATAAAAGAAGTAGATGGATTATTACAGGGATTATCAGGTCGTGTCTTGTACCAAAACCATAAGAATACTGGAAATGGAAAAAGTTGGAATTGTGATAAGGTTCAGGAAAATCTCTGGAAGGATGCTGGAAATCATAACATGATTCTTCGAAGTGATATGGCATATGAATTAGGGGGTGGAACACATGCGGCTGTTTCAGGAATGATGTTTTCAAGTGATGATACATATTTCTATGGAGATGAAGTGATTTTGTATGGCCCAGAGCTTCCAGAGATTCATGAAGATATTTCATACGCTAGGATTGCTATGATTCTGGTGGACGAGGAAGAGATGAATCAGCAAGCTGCTTCTGAACAGAATGGGAACGATGAATCAGATAAGAATAATCAAAATAAGAAGGCTTACGATTTATATAAGCGCATTGAATATACCAGATTTCATGTGCATCCTTTAGGGTATATGAGCAGAATTTCCACAGTGAATAATCGGGAGCCTGTACGTATTGGGAAGCAGGCGCTTTCGCAGGGACTTACATTTGAACAGGTGGGGAGAATGATGATTCATGCATATCATCAGATTTCACAGGTGAAGGCAGTGAAGCTGATTTATATAACTGACACTGCATTTGCATATGAAAAACTGGAAGAGATTTCAAAAAAGACGGATCAGATTACAGAATCCATGAATGCTATTTTTCATAATTTGATTATGGATTGTTCAGTATGTGGATTAAAGCCAATCTGTGATGAAGTGGATGGACTAAAAGAACTGCATTTTTCACAGCTTCAAATCAGTGGAAAATAAACTTTCATCCATTGAAACATACATATAAAAAGAATATAATGTGTTTAAGTATATATGCTTGAATTATGATGAGTACATACTACAAATGGATGAATTTGCTGTTTGCAAAGGAAATGAGGCAGAATATGAATGTTAAGGGCAGGAAAAGAATTGCTAGAATATTTGTTGGTTTTGCAATGAGTTTGATATTACTCTATCAGAGTATGGGAACGTGTATGGCGCAGGATATGGATACGAAGAATGGTGACGTGCCACTTACATTTACTTCTGAGGAGCAGGCTTATATTGCGTCAGCACCTGTAATCACCGTTGGACATATTCGTAATCGTTTTCCAGTGACTTCGTTGGATGAGACTACAGGTGAGTTATCAGGCATTAATGAAGACATTCTTGATCTAATCTCTGAGATGAGTGGACTGCATTTTCAATCGGAGGCAATTGATCTGAACGAGAAACCAATGACTGCATTGAAGGCTGGCAAGTTTGATATGGTCATGGGCGTTTTGCAAACGGATAATTTTCTGAAGGATTCAGAAATCCAGCTATCGGATCCATTTATCGAGAGCACTATGGCGATTGTTATGAGAAATGGAGAGGCATTCGAGTCTGGAAAGAAGTATACCATTGCATTAAAGACATCATTTCAGGCATTACAGGAATATATTAGAGAGACTTATCCACAGTTTGAAACGATTTTTTATACGACAGATGAAGAATGTCTGAAGGCATTACAGCACGGCGAGATAGATATGATGCTGCAGAATATTTATGTGACCAGTTATCTGCTTCAGAAGCCACAGTATTCAGATCTTCAGATTCTTCCTACTACGTTTATGACAGAGAAGAACTGCATAGCGACACAATCAGAAACAGATTCTCGTCTGATTTCGATTATTAATAAATGTATTTCATCAATGTCAGAAGACAGGGTGAATGAAATTATTCTATCAAATACAACGGCAAAGCCTTATAAATTGACGACTGGAGATGTGCTGTATAAATATCGTTTTCAAATCATCATGTTCTGTATCTTAATTTGTATTTGTATTGGTTTATTGGTATTCACACTACTATTAAGACAAAGAAATTATAAGACGGTAGAATCGAAAAACCGTCAGCTGGCAGATGCTGTAAAGCTGGCAGAGGAAGCCAATGGCGCAAAGTCAAGATTTCTGGCACAGATGAGTCATGAGATTCGAAGACCTATGAATGCTATTATTGGTATGACACAGCTTGCTATGGATTCTGCAATCAGCAAGGATACAAAGGAATATCTGCAGAAGATTGATTCT
>JAQUVV010000247.1 GCA_028693195.1 Lachnospira sp. | reverse complement strand
ACCCAGAGACCAAATGTTTCTGCTCTATCGATCAACTGATCCTCATAACCCCACTCTTCACAAAGAGCCTGAGCTTCGTCTCTTGGATATCCAGGAACGATTCTATCTACTAATGTTGGACAGAATGAACAACATGTATTCACCCAGTTCTTAAATCCATCTTCTAAGTTCCAAAGATCGATAAACTGCATGATGCACTTCTTTAATTCAATACCGTTGTCTGCGATCAACTCACATGGAAGAAGGATAAGGCCCTTATCTTCTGCACCGTTGAACTTCTTATATCTTTCAAATAAGAGCTTTGTTAACTTACCTGGGTATGTTGCAGGTGGGCATGCTTCGAACTTATCTTCTGCATTAAATACAATACCTGCTTCTGTTGTATTAGAAACGATGAAACGAAGTGTTTCGCTTGTTCCATATTCCATATACTTATCATAATCTTCAATTGCAGCTACTGCGTCTACTACTGATGTAATCTGACGAGTAATTTCCTTAGGCTGTCCTTTTTCAAAACCTCTTAACTGAAGTGTGTACTGACATTCCTGATCATGGAATCTTTCAAGTGTACCAAATTCGATAGGCTTAACAATAACAACACCACCGTTGAAATCTGTCTTCTCATTAGTAACATCGAAGATATAATCAACGAATGCTCTAAGGAAGTTACCTTCACCGAACTGCATAACCTTAACAGGTCTGCTCACTGCATGTGTAATACTCTTGTTTAATCTCTGCATATTAAATCTCCTTTTTTTATAGGGGGATGTCCCCTTTATTAGCCAGTAAATGGTAACAAGGCTCCCAAACATTTGGAATCCTAAATAAGTGCATGTAAGCGCTTACATATATAAAAATAAACGCAAAACACCATTTAGTCAATAGTATTTTTATCTTTTTTGTAAAAAGTATAAAATTGATTAAACGCACTTGTTTTTATTATCATACCATTGTATAATCAATTTATCAATATGTAAGTGCTTACATCACGAAACATTTATCATTTTATTTGATGTATCTACTGCTCCATCTTCCATGTATAAATGTATTCACAGATGTAAATCTAATCAATAAGAATAAGAATGAAAAATCTTATGTAATAATTTTTTACTTTACAGGTTTGAGCTGCGCACAAACTTGATTCATCATGTGAACTTGTTCACAATGGGCTCACTAAAAACAGTCGCAGTATGAGGGCAACTATGAATATATATGATGTTTCTAAGAAAGCTGGAGTTTCCATTGCTACTGTTTCAAGGGTACTGAATGGCAATTCCAAAGTGACAGATAAGACGAAACAAAAAGTACTGAAAGCAATGGAAGAATTAGACTACACTCCTAATATATTTGCACGTGGACTTGGACTTAATACAATGCGAACCATTGGCATTATGTGTTCCGATTCTTCAGATACCTACCTTGCTAATGCCGTATATTATCTGGAACAGGAACTTCGAAAGAACGAATATGACTCTATCCTTTGTTGTACAGGCAAGGATAGTGAAACGAAAAAAAAGTATCTTGAACTTCTCATGAGCAAGCGTGTCGATGGCATTATTCTTGCTGGTTCTCAATTTGTTCAGAATGAAGCTGACGGTGACAACAGCTATATTATCAACGCAGCACAAGATATTCCGATTATGTTAGTTAACGGTTTTCTAGATGCCCCTAACATTTATTCTGTTATGTGTGATGATAAGAATGCTGTATACAATGCAACAAAAGCCTTGATAAACAATGGTCACCGTAATATAGTGTATTTATATACGAGTACCTCTTACAGTGGTATGAATAAGCTCTCTGGTTACACAGCAGCTTTGCAGGAAGCTGGTATTACTCTTCCATCTTCCTATATACATCTTTGTACCAAGAACATTACCCGTGCAAAGGACTATTTGAACTGGATGTATGAGACACATTTACCTTTTGATGCTGTCGTTACATCCGATGATTCTCTGGCTGTTGGTGCTGTGAAATTCGCACATAGTCAGGGTATCCATATCCCTGAAGAATTAGAAGTCATCGGATATAACAATTCGGTTCTTTCTAATTGTACAGAGCCTGAGCTCACTTCCATAGACAGCAAGGTTGAGCAGTTGTCTGGAAAAGCTGTAGATCTGTTAATGAAGGTTTTATGCGGCGAGCATGTTTCAAATCGTAACACGATTGCTGCTGATATCATAAAACGCAACACAACAAAATTCTAATTAAATAGGAGGATTTCAAATCATGAAACAATTCATGGACAAGGATTTTTTACTTTCCACACCTACTGCACAGCATCTTTTTCACGATTATGCTGCCAAAATGCCAGTTTTAGACTACCACTGTCATATTAACCCTAAGGAAATTGCAGAAGACAGAAAGTTCGAGAACATCACACAGGTATGGCTCGGTGGTGACCATTATAAGTGGCGCCAGATGAGAACCAATGGCGTTGATGAGAAATATATTACTGGTGATGCATCAGATAGAGAAAAGTTCCAGAAATGGGCTGAAACTCTTGAACTTGCAATTGGTAATCCACTCTACCACTGGAGTCATCTTGAACTTCAGAGATACTTCGGTTACACAGGCGTATTGAATGGCGACACAGCTGAAGAAGTATGGAATCTTTGCAACGCTAAGTTACAGGAAGCTTCTATGTCCGTACGTAACTTAATCAAACAGTCAAATGTTACATTAATCTGTACAACAGATGATCCTGTTGACTCTCTTGAGTGGCATAAGGTAATCGCTGAAGATCCTACATTTGACGTACAGGTACTTCCAGCTTGGAGACCTGATAAGGCTATGAACATTGAAAAGCCTGAGTACCTTGATTATCTTGCTACATTATCTAATGTAAGCGGAATCAAAGTAGATTCTTTCGAAAGCTTGAAGGCTGCATTGAAGAACAGAATGGAATTTTTCGCTTCTATGGGATGCTCTGTATCTGATCATGCTCTTGAGTATGTAATGTACAAGCCATACACAGATGCTGAAATCGATGCGATCTTTGCAAAGAGATTTTCTGGTGAAGCAATCACAGAAGCTGAAATGAACAAGTTCAAGACAGCATTCATGGTATTCGTTGGTAAGGAATATCACAAGATGAACTGGGTAATGCAGTTACATTACGGTACAATCCGTGATAACAACAAGTTCAGATATGATCAGTTAGGACCAGATACTGGATATGACTGTATCAATGCTTATGACAGCTCAGCTGAGATGGCTCAGTTCCTGAATTCACTCAACGCAACAGATCAGCTTCCTAAGACAATCATCTACTCACTGAACCCATCAGCAAACGCTGCTATCGGTACAGTACTTGGATGTTTCCAGGATTCTACTGCTGTTGGTAAGATTCAGCAGGGTTCAGCTTGGTGGTTCAACGATCATAAGGTTGGTATGACTAATCAGATGACATCACTTGCAAACTTAAGCCTTCTTGGCAACTTCATCGGTATGTTAACAGATTCAAGAAGCTTCTTATCTTACACAAGACATGAATACTTCAGAAGAATCATGTGCGAATTAATCGGTGGATGGGTAGAGAATGGTGAATACCCAGCAGATGAGAAATCATTAAAGAAGATTGTAGAAGGAATTTCTTACAACAATGCTGTAAGATACTTCGGATTTGACCTATAAGGCTCGCGATTACTACAAGAAGATTACAAAATAAAAAGAACATATCCATGACGCATGCTTGCATGCAGGAATGGATATGTTCTTTTTATTTTACAAGCCTATTCTACTTTCTATGCATCTTCTCTTCACTCAAGAAATGCATCTTACCATCCTTATACTTCTTCTTTGGCTTCTCTCCCATCTCTGGTGCCCATGTCGCATTAGATATATTGTTCGTCAGCTTTCTAATGCAGTCCGGGCAGTATCTTCCATAGCGAATCTCTGCACCACATTTTTGACACTTAATATACTGTTCTGAACCGTCAGGGATTTCAATACGTCCTTCTCTCAAAAAGCCCTGAATCACATCAAGATCAACACCTGTTGCATCAGAAATCGCAAAAGCAGTTCTTGGACCATTATCCTCTAGATACTTTCTGACCTTTCCGAAATCAGACAATGCTCTGCATCCACAGTCTGGACATTCATACATTTCCCC
>JAQUVV010000246.1 GCA_028693195.1 Lachnospira sp. | reverse complement strand
GAACATTATGAGCCATTGCATACTCGAAATCTCTCTGATCATGTGTAGGTACAGCCATAACTGCACCTGTACCATAATTAGCAAGTACGAAATCACCAATAAATAATGGAACCTCCTTGCCATTCAATGGGTTGATACAGTAAACACCCTTTAACTGACATCCTGACTTAGTCTTGTTCAATTCTGTACGGTCCATATCATTCTTCTTGATTGTTTCATCAATATAAGCCTGCACTTCTTCTTTATTCTCAACTCTTGGCAACAAATTCTTCACAGTTTCTCCGTCTGGAGCAAGTACCATGAATGTAATACCATAGATTGTTTCAATACAAGTTGTATAGATTGAGAACTTTCCACCACCAACGATTTCAAAATCAACCTCTACACCCTCTGACTTACCAATCCAGTTTCTCTGCATTTCTTTGGTTGATTCAGGCCAGTCAATCTCATCTAATCCAGCTAACAGCTTCTCTGCAAATGCTGGCTGGTCGATTACCCATTGCTTCATATTCTTACGAACAACAGGATATCCACCTCTCTCAGACTTTCCATCAATAACCTCATCATTAGAAAGAACCGTTCCTAATTCTTCACACCAGTTTACTGGCATATCAATATACTTTGCATAACCGTCTAAATACAACTGCTTGAAAATCCACTGTGTCCACTTATAAAAGCTTGGGTCTGAAGTTGCAATCATCTTATCCCAGTCATAATCAAAGCCTAATTCCTTTAACTGTGCTGTAAATGTTTCAATATTATGCTGTGTGAATCCATTCGGATGGTTTCCTGTGCTGACCGCATACTGCTCAGCAGGAAGGCCAAAGGAATCATAACCCATTGGATGTAATACGTTGTATCCCTGCATTCTTTTCATTCTTGAAGTAATATCTGTTGCTGTATATCCTTCTGGATGTCCAGCATGAAGACCTACTCCTGATGGATAAGGGAACATATCAAGTACATAGTACTTTGGTTTCGAGAAATCCCATACATCTGTTTTAAATGTATGATTCTCATCCCAGTATTTCTGCCATTTCTTCTCGATTACTTTCGGGTTATAAACTCTTTCCATTTTGTGACCTCACTTCAATTTATTCATAGTCTTCTTTTTCTCTGATTCTCATTTTCCATTTCTTTATCAGCATGCTACAACTGCACTTTAAAAGTCCCTTGTAAGATGAAAAACTATCATGTGAGAATTTTCATTCTTATACATAAACATGCAAAAAAGATAGACTTATACACATACTTTATAAGTCTATCTTTCTGCCCATTATTTGTCAAGAATTTTAAGGAATACTTCTATACAAATACTTCTATGCATGAAAAGTGTAAAATCATTGGAGCATAATCATCTGATCTAGATCTAAATCTGTGTCTAACATACCTGTCTCCATGTCTGTCAGTGACGCATTGATTCCGAGATATGTATAATGATCCATCTCTCCATGGTTCTTTAAGAAAATCACATTCATTTTACATCGTATTGGCATGAACTGTTCCAAAAAATACATTAACTGCGCCTTCTGATATTCTTTTAAGTCAACTGTGGTCAATAAAACGACATCATATTTTGATGCTCCATACAAATCATCTATCTCTTCCCCCTGCAAGTCCCATATAATCTGCTACATCTTTATTATTATCTCCTGCTTTCGATGCATATTCTTCACTGAGCTTATCCTTATCAGCATCAACAAGATCCTTCGTAGATGCCTGATTTGCTGCCACACGAATAGCCCTTCTCATATCACCACCATGAAGTTTATATTTCCCTTTCAACTGTTTATATACATCTGTCCCGCCAAGGATTCCCTTCAGACCGTTCTTAACCGACTTTTTCTCCATTCGTTTCGAAATCATATCTTTTCCAAACCCTAAAGCCATATTAATAAATCCTGTGATTTTTCCTGCAATATTGGAGAGCGAGGCTGATCCAAACTTTCCTATTGCTTTATTAATTGTATTCACAGCACTCTGTGCCATATCAAATCCACTAGATGCCGATTCTTTCTTTGCTTGGGCCTGCATGTATTGAATCTGTCTTCCTTTGCTACTGTTTGGATCCACGGATTTACTAAGCTTTTCCAATTCTTTTGCTCTGTTATGACTCTTGTATATGGACATTCCTTCACTGGCAAGGTCTTTCCCGTCTCCTGCGAAGGATTTGATTTTATCTGCAGTTGTCTCCTCTGCTTTAGCTGGTTCTTCTACTTTAGCTGGTTCCTCTGCTTTGGTCGACTCTTCTGTCTTCGCTGGCTCCTCTGTCTTGGATTCACCTGCTTTTGCCGTCTCTTCCGCCTCAGCTTTTGCTTCTTCCTGATCTTTGTTATCAAGCGTCTTATTCTCACTAACTGCTTCCGCAACATCCTTCGAATCCGCTTGTTTGGAAAGAGCCATTAAACTTGGCATGGTCTTCAATTCTTCAAGAAGGCTGTAATAATTAGATGCATAACCGGTCTCTCCAGATGCCTCCATATCCTGCAAATGTTCATTAAATTCATCATCTGGCATCTCATCTGGATCTTTCGAAACTGCCTTAACTGCTTTCTTCTTCAGCTTAGATGTTCCAGTCTTAACCTTTGTCCAAGTTCTAGAAAAGAATCCTGGTTGCGACTTTTTTTCTTCCTTCGATTCTTCTTTCTGCTCTTTTTTCTCTTCTTTTTGTTCCTCTTCTTTTTCCTGTTTCTTTTCAGGTTCCTTTTTCTTTTCTAATATTTTTCCCATATTCGTATCTCCATTTTGATAACTCATGCCATGTGCTACAGTTACTTGTTTTTACGATATAAGTAATTCATATTGAGTATGTAAAATTTCACGAAATATTATTAAATATATATTATCATGGTTTTTATAAAAATACAGTAAATCGACATAATTTTACGCATTTTTGCACGAAAACGTAATAATACGTCACCAATCGTTATATTTTCTATTTCATCTGCTATAATCAAACTAACTCAAACTAATCAAACTAGCAGCACAAACGTAGATAAATATGGAGAATTATATGAGTATTTCAAAGAATTCAAAAAAAGATAAATTAAAAGAAGTAGAAGATATGACCCAAAACATCGTTCATCACTATTATTGTGGTGATTTAACACCTTGGATGGAGGCTCTCCACAGAGACTGTATATGGATGGGTTCTGGCGAACCTACTTTAATTGGTGCAGATAGCATAAAAGCGCATTTTAGTAAATATAAAGATATGCCTCATCCTACCATCATCTACGAAGCATATACTCCTATTTCACTTTCATCTACGTCTTTTCTTGTAAGTGGCCAGGTTACTTTAGGAAGTAATGAAAATACTCCTTCTGCTGTCTGTCAGCTTACAATGGGATTTCGTTTTGCAGGAAATGAAGCTAAAATTCTATACCAGCATTTATCCTATGACTTTATCACACAGCCCGATACAAATATACCAACAGAATCTAAGGATATAAATAACCGCATACTTCCAATGGACATCAGCAGTCGTCTATTCATTCGCCAGCTTCTACTGAACAAGCAGATTGTTGCACCAATTGCAATCACAGCTGGAAATCAGACCTATTTCGTCAATCCTAATACTATCATCTATCTGCAAAGTAATGGTCACCGAACCAATGTGGTCTGTATTGATAGAACACTTGATTCCTCTATGTTAATTACAGAAATAAGTTCTATGCTCGGAGAAGGATTTTATGCCATAAGACGTGGAAGTGTCATTAACACGATGTACGTAACTACCATTCGGCGTTGTGAAGTAGAAATGCTCTATGGAACAGTTATCAAGATTCCTGTTCCAAGCTATGTCGCTGTGAAACAGGATTTACAGAATATGATTTTAAAGCAAAAATTTTAATTATTGATTACTATTTTGTTCTATATTTTATAAAATATGGATATCATACACATGATTCAATGGTCCTGACCCTTTACCGAGATTCATCTGTGCCTTCAATGCACCCGTCAGATAGTTCTTTGCATATTGAATGCTTTCTGGCAAACTATTCCCTGCTGCAAGGTTACATGCGATTGCTGATGACAAGGTACATCCAGCTCCATGGGTATTGGTGTTACTCACCTTCTCCGTTTGAAACCAAATTCCATCTTGATTCACATTCACG
>JAQUVV010000245.1 GCA_028693195.1 Lachnospira sp. | reverse complement strand
AAAACAGAAGAGTCATTGACTGGATATGCATGAATAAGTGTAGTGATAATGAATAAAATCACATGAAATAGGAGATTGAACAATGATTGATATGAAGGAATTTGAAGAAAAGATGAACAAGTCAGTGGAAACACCGTAGGAAGATTATACAACAATTAGAGCTGGAAGAGCAAATCCACACATTCTTGATAAGATTAAGGTGGATTATTATGGAACACCTACATCATTACAGCAGGTTGCCAATATATCAGTACCAGAGGCTAGAATGATTCAGATTCAGCCATGGGAAAGTAGTTTGATTAAGGATATTGAGAAAGCAATTCTTGTATCTGACTTAGGATTGACACCTAACAATGATGGTAAAGTAGTTCGTTTGATTTTTCCTGAATTAACAGAAGAAAGACGTAAGGAACTCGCAAAGGATGTTAAGAAGAAGGGTGATAATGCAAAGGTTGCAGTTCGTAATATCAGAAGAGATGCTAACGATGCCTTCAAGAAGATGAACAAGGATAATGAGATTTCAGATGATGAGTTAAAAAATTCTGAGGATGAAGTTCAGAAATTAACTGACAAGTATATCGCAGCAATTGATAAAGCTATTGATGATAAGACAACTGAGATACTTACAGTGTAATACAGTGTAATATAACAAGGCTGTTGTGAAATGAGGAATTTTTCAACAGTCTTGATTTGTTTCTTTGAAGCTTGTGAAAATACAAGCCATAGGATGGAGATTATAATGGATACGATGAATGAAGAACTGGGATTAAGAATTCCAGGACATGTGGCAGTTATATTAGATGGAAATGGCCGTTGGGCAAAAAAGAGACATATGCCAAGAACCTATGGACATGTTCAAGGAAGTAAGGTCGTTGAAGACTTACTCTCAGTCGTTGATGACTTGGGAGTAAAGTATTTTACAGTCTATGCATTTTCAACGGAGAACTGGAAGCGCTCTACAGAAGAGGTTGGAACATTAATGGGGATTCTTCGGACATAACTAAGAGATTGTGTAAAGAAATCAATGAAAAATAATGTCAGATGTCGTGTGATTGGAAGAAGAGAAGAGTTGAGCGCAGATATTGTAGATGCAATCGACAATCTGGAAGAGAAGACCAAGAATAATACAGGACTGCAGTTTACTATCGCTATTAATTACGGTGGAAGAGATGAGATTACCAGAGCGCTCAAAAGAATTGCAGAGCAGGTTTCATTGGGAGAATTAAAGCCAGAGGACATTACAGAGCAGGTGATTAGTGAACATCTTGATACGGCAGAGATTCCAGATCCTGATTTATTGATTCGTTCCAGTGGAGAACAGAGATTATCGAATTATCTTCCATGGCAGTTAGCATACACAGAGTTTTATTTTACAGAAACTTTATGGCCGGATTTTAACAGAGATGAAATAATCAAAGCATTTGAGAAGTATAATAAACGAGAGAGAAGATTTGGAGGCGTCAAAGCTGATGAAGACTAGAGTATTAAGTGGAATTGCATTGGGAATCATTACAATTGGTTCACTATTGGCAGGAGGATGGTTTCTATATGGATTAACGCTTATGATTGCTTTAATCGGTATGTTTGAGCTGTACAGAGTGATTTGCGTTGAGAAGAGTCCCTTGGCAGTAATTGGTTATCTGACAGCCATCGCATATTATATATGCATGGTAGCCACAGATGGAAGATATCATATGCTTCTAATTGTGCTGGCAATGATGGCAATGATGGCAGTCTATGTATTTACATTTCCAAAGTATAAAGCTCAGGACGTGACGATGACGTTCTTTGGGATTGTGTATGTTGCAATTGCGTTGTCTTATATCTATCAGGTGCGAGTCCTGACAGACGGTATTTATGTAGTATGGCTGATTTTTGTTGCATCATGGGGGAATGATACATTTGCATACTTTACAGGTGTGCTTTTTGGAAAGCATAAGATGGCACCAGTTCTTTCACCAAAGAAATCTGTGGAAGGTGCAATTGGTGGAGTATTAGGAGCAACAATACTTGGCTTTGTATATGGCTGTATTGTCAGTTCCAGAATGTCAGATATAATTATTTATCCTGCAGTTACATTCGCAGTTGCAAGCTGCATAGGCGCGATTCTTGCAATTGTTGGTGATTTATGTGCTTCTGCAATTAAGCGGAATCACGAAGTGAAGGATTATGGCAAGCTGATTCCAGAACATGGTGGAATTCTTGATCGCTATGATAGTGTGATTTTCACAGCACCAGCAGTTTATTGGGCAGTGTTTTTGATTAACCACATGTAGGAAGATTCAACCTTCATGAAGGGCTTTAAATTTGATGGAAAAATAGTAATTGTGAAGGGAATGTACAGTTACAAAAATAGATGATTGAGAATAGAACTTTGAAAGAAATATCAGAGCAGGGAGGTACCATGAAGAAATTATCTTTGTTGGGTTCTACAGGTTCTATAGGAACACAGACATTAGATGTAGTACGCAAAAATCAGGATATCCAGGTGGTTGCACTGGCTGCTGGAACGAGAGTTGTAGAGCTTGCACAACAGGTCAGAGAATTTAAACCACAACTGGTGTGCATTGGTAAAGAAGAATTGGTTTCAGAATTAAAGACATTAATTGGGGATCTTGATGTGAAGATTGTGTGCGGAGATGAAGGACTGACTGAAGCAGCAACAATTGAGAGTGCCGATATCGTGTTGACAGCAGTGGTTGGAATGATGGGGATTGTACCAACAATTGAGGCTATGAAAGCACATAAGGATATTGCTCTTGCCAATAAAGAAACGCTGGTGACAGCGGGACATATTATTATGAGACTGGCAAAAGAATATGGTGTTCATATTTATCCAGTAGACAGTGAACATTCAGCAATATTTCAATCTTTGAATGGAGAAAATCCTAAGGAAATCAATAAGATTTTATTGACAGCATCAGGTGGACCATTCAGAGGAAAGACGAGAAAGGATTTGGAACATGTATCTCTAAAAGATGCATTGAATCATCCGAACTGGTCTATGGGAAAGAAGATTACTATTGATTCTTCTACGATGGTTAACAAGGGCTTGGAAGTCATGGAGGCGCAATGGCTGTTTAATGTACCAGCAACACAGGTACAGGTGGTGATTCAGCCTCAGAGCATCATTCATTCTATGGTGGAATTCATAGATGGGGGGATTATGGCGCAGCTTGGAAGTCCAGATATGCGACTTCCGATTCAGTATGCACTCTATTATCCAGAAAGAAGATTCTTGGATTCCGAGCGTGTGGATTTCTTTAAACTGAAGCAGATTACATTTGAAGAACCTGATTTTGAAACCTTTAAAGGATTGAAACTAGCATATGATGCAGCTGCAAATGGTGGTAATATTCCAACAGCATTGAATGCTGCCAATGAATATGCCGTAAGCAGATTTTTAGACGAGAAGATAAAGTATCTGGATATCGCAGATATGATTGAATATGCCATGAATGAGGTAAAGTATATTGATAATCCTACGGTTGAGGAAATCCTTGACACAGAAGCTTCTGTATACGAAATGCTGAAAAGAAAGTGGTAAATTTGGAGGTTATGCTTGATTATTAATGTATTGTTAGCAATACTGGTCTTAAGTGTTGTGGTATTAATTCATGAGTTTGGACATTTTATTATTGCAAAGGCAAATGGAGTGACGGTAGTCGAATTTTCCTTAGGGTTCGGTCCTAGGCTGCTTCATTTTAAAAAGGGAGAAACGATTTATAGTATTAAGCTCCTTCCTTTTGGTGGCTCCTGTATGATGCTCGGTGAAGATTTTATGGAAATTGATCAGGGCGAAGGAGAAGACGAGGAAAAGAGAGCTCTGTCTGATTTGGAAAAGAATGTTATTGAGGCAGAGAAATCAGAGAAATCATTTGCAAATAAGCCAGTATGGTCAAGAATTGCAATTATTGCGGCTGGTCCACTATTTAATTTTATTTTGGCATTTGTACTTGCGATTGTTATTATTGGTTCAATCGGTTTCGACCCATGTACTGTCGATAAAGTTGATGATAATTCCCCAGCGGCAGAAGCTGGCTTACAGATTGGTGATAAAATCACGAAGATTAATGGGGAACGTATCCATTTTGAAAGAGAATATTCATTTATCCAATATT
>JAQUVV010000244.1 GCA_028693195.1 Lachnospira sp. | reverse complement strand
GATATCATTTCTCCTGAATTTAAGAAGGCTGGCAATGTATTAGTTCGCTTTGATATTACAAAGGATGAGTATGATTTACCAGATTTCACTCAGATTAAGGATTTATATAATGCAATTCATGCTTTAACAGAGAATAAGACAATTGTTTCTGCATATGTATTAGATGCAAAGGGACTTGTTCCTGCACTTTCTAAGATGGCATTTGGTAATAAGATGGGATTCAAGATTAATAGTGATGTATCAGAAGAAAGTTTATTTGCTCCAGCTTACGGATGCATCGTAGCAGAAGTTGCAGCCGACAAGCTTGCTGACATGAAGGTTGCTTACACTACAATCGGTACAGTAACAGCAGATGCGAAGTTCACATATAAGGATGTAGTTATCGATGAGCAGGATGCATTAAAGGTATGGGAGAGCAAGTTAGAAGGTGTATTCCCTACAAAGGCTGTGAAGGAAACAACTCCAGTTGAATCTAAGTTATTCCATGCAGACAGCATTCATATCTGCAAGAATAAGGTTGCAAAACCTACAGTATTTATTCCAGTATTCCCAGGTACGAACTGTGAGTACGATAGTGCCAAGGCATTCGAAAGAGCTGGCGCGAATACAATCATTAAGGTATTCAAGAACCTTGATGCCAACGGAATCAGAGAATCTGTAGCAGAGTTCGAAGCAGCAATCAACCAGTCACAGATCATTATGTTCCCAGGTGGATTCTCAGCAGGTGATGAGCCAGATGGTTCAGCTAAGTTCTTCGCGACAGCATTCCGTAATGCGAAGATGAAAGAAGCAGTTGAGAAGTTATTAAATGAAAGAGATGGACTTGCTCTTGGTATCTGTAATGGCTTCCAGGCATTAATCAAGCTTGGTCTCGTACCAAATGGTGCAATTACAGGACAGGATGAGAATGCTCCTACATTAACATATAACACAATTAACCGTCATATTTCTAAGATGGTTTACACAAAGGTTGTGACAGATAAGAGCCCATGGTTAGCAGGAGCTGAGCTTGGTGGAGTATACTGCAACCCAGCTTCGCATGGTGAAGGACGTTTCGTAGCGCCTAAGGAATGGCTTGACAAGCTCATTGCTAACGGACAGGTTGCTACTCAGTACTGTGATCCAGAAGGAAATGTTTCTATGGATGAAGAGTGGAATGTCAATGGCTCTTACATGGCAATCGAAGGTATTACAAGTCCAGATGGACGTTGCCTTGGTAAGATGGCACATTCTGAGAGACGTGGAGATTCTGTAGCCATTAACATCTACGGCGAGCAGGATATGAAGATCTTTGAGAGTGGTGTAGCTTACTTCCGCGATTAACGAGTGCGGTGCAAGAAAAAAGGAGAACAACAGCGTGCAAGCTTGCTTGCACGCTGTTGTTCTCCTTTTTTCTTATAGGGCGCGAGCCCGCGATGAGCATGGAGCTAAAGCGGAATGCGAATCCGCGCACCGCACGGGTGTTAAAGGGCAAACCTGATTTTCCCAAAGGCAAAGAAAGGTTTCTGAAAAACAATTCCAAGGATATACTGAATAATATGACAGAAATCAAGAATGCCATTGATGGAATCAGCAGAGCAGTAGAAGAGAGTGCAACAGGTGTGACAGATGCAGCTATGAATGTGGATTCACTTGTTCAGTCAATTACAACGGTAAGCAGTCAGATGGAAGAAAACAGTGAAGTTGCAAAAGCACTGAAAGAAGAATCAGAGAATTTTGTGAATGTATAAGTAGATATAAGAAAGAACAGCTTTCCTTCATATGTTCACATGATAGAAGTGTAAAATTACAATATTTTAATTAGAAGTGGTTTGTATATGAACCACTTCTTTTTTTGTGGAAATTTTCATAAATATGTACTATACTGTATCCGTATGCACTTTGAAAGGATAAAGTGCTAAATCACTGATGTGTGAAATAAAGTATATTTATTGAGCAATGTTGAGAGCAAAAGAGATTGTTCATAAAGTACAGAATGGTTATGGATAAAGTCACATTGGGAAATATTAGGAGGATGGGAAGATGAATAAGAATTTTAAGAGTCAGTTATTATGGCAGGATAGAAAAAGATGGACTTTTTTTGGATTACCTTGGACATTTACAAGATATGCAGTATCAAAGGAGCGTTTATTTATCAGCAGAGGATTTTTAAATGTAAAGGATGATGAGGTTCGCCTATATCGAATTATGGACATTTCATTATCCAGATCATTAGGACAGAGAATTTTTGGACTGGGTTCCATTAAGATATGTTCTGCGGATAAGACTCTGGGTGACTTCGAATTAGTAAATATCAAGCACCCAATGGATACGAAAGAGTTGATTTCTAATCTGGTAGAGAAGCAGAGAGAGACAAAGCGCGTTGTGAATCGAGAGAATATGGTGGATGCACATGATCATAGCGATGGTGACTTTGAACCTGAAGACTTTCATGATTTAGATAATGGTGGAGATGGTGATCAATTTGATGATGATGCACCGTTTGAGAGATAAAAAGTGTGTAAGGTAAATCGCAAGAATGATATAATGGGAACAATGATAAGAGGGTAGATAGGTGAGTTTATGGGATCTTATAGGGAATATAAGCGGGCAGCAAAGGAGCATTTGAAGAAACATTACTGGCTGTATGTTGCTGCTTGTTTGATTGCGGCCTTTATTGGCGCAGAATTTGCATTATCAATGAATTCTGTCAAATTGAATTTTTCATTGCCAGAGAATGAAGTGTTAGGAAGGTCAGGCGGTGTATTTGCAAAGATTGTGAATGGTATTACTTCGGGAACCACAATTGGTGTTATTAAATCAGGCGTGTTACAGATTGTGGGGGAGCAGTCCTTTGTAGATAATTTATTTGTATTGTTAGGTATTTTGGCATATGCATTTATGTGGATTTTTGTAGAAAATGTATATAAGGTTTCTCTTCGTCGTATTTTTCTGGAAGGGAGAACTTATAAGGAGGTTCGATTCCAGAGATTTCTTTACGTGATTCGTGTAAAGAAATGGTTTAAAACGGCTTGGAGTATGTTCGTTCTTTCCGTTTATCAGTTTTTATGGATGTTTACCATTATTGGACCATTCGTTGTGCGTTATTCATATTATATGGTTCCATTCATCTTAGCGGAGAATCCAGATATTGGAGCAAGAAAAGCCATGATTCTCTCCAAGAAGATGATGAACGGATATAAGTGGAAGTGCTTCCTTTTCGAAATGTCATTTTTGGGATGGGATATTCTTGGAGCAGTAACAGGTGGACTGGCGGCAATTCTGTTTTCTAATCCATATAAGCTTGCTGCATTTAGCGAAGTGTATGTATATTTAAGAGCAAAGGCAAAGGATAAACATTTGGAATATTCTGATGGGTTGAAGGATACGTATCTGTTCACAATCTGTGAGACATATCAGTTGAATGAAGCTTATGCAGATATTGTCCGATTAGAGGAACTGTCTTTGGTGGATTTCAGTGAAGAGGCATATGGTATAAAAGGAAAGATTGTTGATTTCCTTGGGATTTCCATGCTGAGTTATGAGAAAGAAAAGGAGTATGAGGCAGCTCAGATTCATAAGATTAAGATCGCTTTATATAAGAATATTATTGCTGGAAATGAGTATCCAGACAGACTTTCAATTTTTCCTGAAAAAGAAAAGAGACAGCGTTTTGAAACATTGCATTATATGCGTCATTATTCCTTATGGTCGATTATACTTCTTTTCTTTACATTTGCATTCATAGGATGGGCATGGGAAGTTCTTCTACACATTGTACAGGATGGTACTTTCGTAAACAGAGGGATGCTTCATGGACCATGGCTGCCAATTTATGGTGCAGGTGGTGTGATGATTTTGACCTTGTTATCCAGCTTAAAGAAAAAACCAGTACAGGAATTTATTGCAGCCATTGTTTTATGCGGTGTAGTGGAATATATGACATCGTATGTGTCAGAATTGATGCATGGAACGAGATGGTGGGATTATCATGGATATTTCCTAAATCTCAATGGTAGAATCTGTGCGGAGGGGTTGCTGGTATTCGGTATTGGAGGAATTGTTGTTGTCTATGTGGTGGCACCACTTTTGGATAATCAGTTTAGAAAAATGAAGCATGCGGTCATTGTGCCTTTATGTATTGTTCTGATTGTGAT
>JAQUVV010000243.1 GCA_028693195.1 Lachnospira sp. | reverse complement strand
GCTTCTTCTTTAATACTGTCGCCCCCATAGCACTAGATCCCATTCCTGCATCACATGCAAATGCAATCTTTAATCCCGTCGTTCTGGTAATTTCTTTTACACCTTTCGATGCACTCTTCATATCATCCTTCCTGGCCGTCGCTTCTTCTAATGTCGTATCCTTGCCGGCAACCTTTAGAATCAGGAAACCAATGACAAAGCTGACTACCGCAGAAATCACCACACCCAATATTAATCCCACGTAAGAATGTCGTTCACACATGGCAAGAATGGCAAGGATGCTTCCTGGAGATGCCGCTGAGGTCAGTCCCACATTCATCAGATTAAAGACGAAGATTCCACTGGCTCCACCACCAATCACTGCCAATAACAGCAATGGATTCATCAGAATATATGGGAAGTAGATTTCATGAATTCCGCCCAGAAAATGTATAATCACAGCTCCAGGGGCTGAACTTTTTGCACTTCCCTTTCCAGCCAGACAGTATGCCAACAGGATTCCAAGTCCTGGGCCTGGGTTGGCCTCCAGCAGGAAGAATATGGACTTTCCTGCCTCTTCCACCTGCTGAATTCCCATTGGAGACAGGATTCCATGGTTGATTGCGTTATTTAAGAATAATACCTTTGCTGGTTCAATAAACACACTTGCCAGCGGAAGAAGTCCATGATTCACGAAGAATCCTACTCCTGCTTCCATTACTGAATTCAAGCCTGAAACAACTGGTGCGATAAACAGTGTTGCCAAACATGCCAGAATCGCCCCTATAATTCCAAGAGAGAAGTTATTTACCAGCATCTCGAATCCAGCTTTTACTTTACCTTCTATTGCCTTGTCAAACTTCTTCAAAACCCATGCTGCCAGTGGTCCCATAATCATGGCACCAATAAACATTGGGATGTTCGCACCTACAATAACACCGATTGTTGCAATCGCACCGATCACACCACCTCTGTGATCCCAGACCACCTTACCGCCTGTATATGCAATCAACAGTGGAAGCAGATATGTTGACATCGGTGTCACCATCTTTGCCAGTGTGGCATTCGGCAGCCATCCTGTATCAATAAATAGTGCTGCAATCAGTCCCCATGCAATAAATGCGCCAATATTAGGCATAACCATGCCGCTGAGCGCCCTACCAAAAACTTGTACTTTCTCTTTCATTGGATTTCACACCTCTCTTTAAGATATCAGACATTTTCATAATTGATTCATCACTGATTCTCATAAACTTTTTTCATTGTTGAGGTATGATTGGCCAATCAATCTCTTTGATACATTTATTATAAGCAGGAAGTGGATTGTTTTTCAAGAAATACAAAAGGAGTTCTGGCACTATGCCTTAGTGCCATGGTAAGGGGATTTCTATCTGTGGATAAAAGCTGCATCCGCTGGTTTTTCTGTGAAGGAGATGCTCGTGCCAAATCGTGCAAAAAGGACTGCTCAACTTGCTAAGCAGCCCTTTCCATATGTAATGTTTATCTCTTTATGAATTCTTATATCTTCTAATTCGAATGACTTCTCTGAATAATTCCCGTGGCAAGCGCATGGCGAACCAGAACATATACAGAAAGCGGAATATTCATATTCAGGAAGTATTTCAAGAATAAGGATATATATGTATATACTGGTGCAGCAGCTGCAACCAATCTCTTCGTTTCTGTTTCAATCAGACAGTTTCCTGTTTCTAAATCATTGTCTCATTATAGAATTTCAATATGGACAGAATGTTCACAGGATGTTTTTAAAATATATTATTCTGACCGTAATGCTGCAACCGGATCTCTCTTTGATGCTTTCTTCGCCGGAATTAATCCGCCAATCAAAGTCAATACGACACTGATGATAATCAGTACCACTGCGCTGCTTACAGGCAGGAATGCATTGACGGCTGTGGTCTTTGCAATGACATGAATAATTGCATTGACAGGAATCAGGATCAGGCAGCTAATGCCTACACCTAACATACCTGAAATCAAGCCAACAATGAATGTCTCTGCGTTGAACACCTGAGATACGTTGTGCTTCGACGCACCCATTGCACGCAGAATACCGATTTCCTTGGTTCTTTCCAATACGGAAATGTATGTGATAATACCTATCATGATAGATGAAACAATCAATGATACTGCAACGAATGCAATCAATACATACGAAATTACGTTAATAATTGTTGTCACTGATGACATCAGTAAGCCTACATAATCTGTATATGTGATTTTATCATCTTCACTTACGTTCTTATTATAATCTGCAATGGCCGTTCCAATAGAATCCTTTGCTTCAAAGCTGTCTGCATAGATATTAATTGCAGATGGTGCATCCAGACTAACTACGCCGAACTTTGTCATATTGTCTGAATAACTTCCAGATGTAATATAAGTGTTATATATCATCAATAATGACTGATCATCTGGATTCATCAGGAACTGGTCTAACATTGCTGCCAGCTGATTCTCACTCATGGCGTTAATCTGAGCAATACTTGTCGCATCACCAGAGCTCTGCATAATATTTCTAAAGAACTTTGCTTTCTCTGATACACCTAAGTTTGTCAGATACTTCTTTGCATCCTCAATCTTGGCAGCATCTCCTTCTGGAGCAAACTGCATTCCATTAATCACATTGATATCTTCACTTGCCTGCTGTGCCTTCACAACTGCACTCTTGTTGGTATATTCAATCAAGTAATCTGTTAATGCCTTGGTATATCCTACTGTTGACGAAATCAGGTTTGTATCCTCTGCATTTGCCTTAACAACACCGACCACTTTCAGTTTTAATGCATCGCTCAGCATTTCCTTAAGCTTTGCATCATCATCGGAAATATCTGCAAATGTTCCATTCCCCTTATCTTCATAGAAATCACAAGCAGGAATCATAGAGAATTCAGATTTAGAAATTTCCTCATAGCTCCATTCTTTCGTATCTAACTTCACTTCTTCCCCTGCATCAATCTTTTTCATCAGTTCTTTATACTCTGATGTTGGAAGTAATCCCAACTGATAAAGTGTTGTAGCAGAGATTTCATTATTATTGTTTAAAACCACAATAATTTCGTCATAGTTATCTGGCCATTCCCCATATAACATCTCATAGTTTTCTTTGACAGCATCACTAATCTGCTCTCCATCTCTTCCCGGAAGAATCTCTGAGAAGTTGTTGGAAGACTGTGTTCCTCCACCCATCATGGATGCCATGGAGGTATTTGAGGATGCAGATGATGTCATCATAGAGGTGTATGAGCCACTATTGCTGTTATCTTCTAATGTACTTCCATCTGTATTGACCAATGTGCCTTCTGTATCATAGGTAAATGCTGAGAACTTTACATTATATGTGTATGAAATTCCGTTACTTCCAACGTATTTATGGATTTCACTATTCTCATCATCCAGATATTTCTTGAATGCTGTCAGATTATTTTCTTTGAAGCTGGATGTGAAGCTGGAAGCTCTCTCAATCATCCTGCCATTAGAATAGACCTGATTCAATTCATGGCTGTTCTCATCTTCCTTGTCACCACCGCCCATCATAGATTCGTCACCCATCAATGAACTTAAATCCATAGTCTGTGCTGTAATTGAAATCGGATAAGATGTCATAGTATCTTTTTGGATGTCCTCGATATAGGTATTCACTCCTGTAGATAAGGAAAGAATCAAGGCAATACCAATAATTCCAATAGATCCTGCAAATGCAGTAAGGAATGTTCTTGCCTTCTTTGTTCTTAAGTTGTTAAAGCTTAAGGCAAGTGCTGTAAAGAATGACATAGATGCCTTCCCTAAATTCTTATGAACTGGTGTGCTCTCCTGTGTTTCTTGTACTTCATAAGGATTCGTATCATCAATAATCTTGCCATCTCTTAACTTCACCAATCTGGTAGAATACTCTTCTGCCAGTTCTGGATTATGTGTAACCATAACAACCAAACGATCCTTAGCCACTTCCTTTAATAAATCCATGACCTGAACGCTGGTTTCTGTATCCAATGCTCCTGTCGGCTCATCTGCAAGAAGAATATCCGGATCATTGACCAGTGCTCTTGCAATGGCAACTCTCTGCATCTGTCCACCAGACATCTGATTTGGTTTCTTATGAATCTGGTCACCAAGTCCAACTTTTTCCAACGCCTCTTT